>NZ_CP085154.1:1211949-1514936 GCF_022788695.1 Pseudosulfitobacter sp. DSM 107133 | reverse complement strand
GCCTGAACGTGCAACTTGTCCGCGCCGCCGACATCCTGCTGGCCGATCTGGATGCCCTGCTGGCCGCCCTGAAAAAGCGCGCGCTTGAGCATAAGAACACCGTGCGCGTGGGCCGCAGCCACGGCATTCACGCCGAACCCACCACGATGGGCCTGACGTTCGCGCGCTTCTACGCCGAGATGGACCGCAACCGCGACCGCCTGAAAGCGGCGCGCGCCGAGATTGCGACCGGTGCGATTTCCGGTGCCGTCGGCACGTTCGCCAACATCGACCCGGCGGTCGAAGAGCACGTCTGCGCTAAGCTGGGCCTGACGCCCGAGCCGATCAGCACACAGGTGATCCCGCGCGACCGTCACGCGATGTTCTTTGCGGTGCTGGGCGTCATCGCCTCGTCCATCGAAAACGTCGCCATCGAAATCCGCCACATGCAGCGCACCGAAGTGCTGGAAGGCGCGGAATTCTTCTCGATGGGTCAGAAGGGATCGTCCGCGATGCCGCACAAGAAGAACCCCGTTCTGACCGAGAACCTGACCGGCCTTGCCCGTCTGGTGCGCATGTCGGTGATCCCCGCGATGGAAAACGTAGCGCTTTGGCACGAGCGTGACATTTCACACAGCTCGGTCGAGCGCGCGATTGGGCCTGACACGACCATCACGCTGGACTTTGCGCTGGCGCGGCTGACAGGCGTGATCGACAAGATGCTGATTTTCCCGCAGAACATGCTGGACAACATGAACAAATTCCCCGGCCTGGTGATGAGCCAGCGGGTGTTGCTGGCCCTGACACAGGCCGGTGTCAGCCGCGAGGATGCCTATGCCATGGTGCAACGCAATGCGCTGAAGGTCTGGGAAGAGCGGGTCGATTTCCGCGAACAGCTGCTGGCCGACGCCGATGTGGTCGCCGCACTGGGCGCCGATGCGATCAACGAGAAATTCGACATGGATTACCACACCAAACACGTCGACACGATCTTTGCCCGCGTTTTCGGCGACTGATCGCCTTTGACACAGGCGCGACGGATTATTGATTAGGTCCGTCGCGCGCTTTGTCGTATCCTGATTGCCATCAGACACTATGGTACATTTGGCAATCAAGGAGACGAACAGATGAAAATCACAGGTATCGCCGCCACGCTGGCACTTGTATTGGCCCCCGTTTTCGCTGTGGCCGAAGGCTGTGGCGGGATGAAAGAGCAACAGGCAATGTCCTGCGCTGACGGGTCAAATTTTGACCACGCAACAGGCACCTGCATTCCCGTCAGCACCTGAAACGCCGTTCACGACCTGTTGAACGCAAAAACATCTCGTGTTTTTGGAAAATGCGCTATTTAGTTCCGAGTATTCAAACCGGGAGTATTATTGATGCGTGTTACCCTTCTGGCTGCGGCCCTTACCCTGCCCTTGTGCGTGACTGCGCCGCTGTATGCGGCTGGCGGTGGCAACGAGACTGCCCCAAAGCCGACCCAGACCAGCAAGGATTGCAAGGGCGTGCGGGTCTGGGACGAAGAAAAACAGCGCTGCGTCAAGCCCAAGGAATCGCGGCTGGACGACGACCAGTTGTATCAGGCGGTGCGCGAACTGGCCTATGCGGGGCGCTATGAAGACGCCCAAGGGGTGCTGGACGCCATGTCCGACCAGTCGGACGACCGCGTGCTGACCTATCGCGGCTTTACCGCGCGCAAGCTGGGCCAGGTCGACGTGGCGATGGTGTTTTATCAGCAGGCGTTGGATGCCAACCCCGACAACCTGTTGGCACGCAGCTATATGGGTCAGGGTCTGGTGGCGCAGGGCGACACCGTTGCGGCGCTGACGCAATTGCGCGAGATCAACGCGCGCGGCGGGGCCGACACATGGGCGGCAAAATCGCTGCGCTCGGCCATCGAAACCGGTGTGACCTATAACTACTGAACCATGTGCGACGCCGGAAGACTTTGACCTTGGCGCCATGAACTGACCCAGAACGGGAGACCGGACCTTCGCGCAGATCGCAGCGAAGGTCTGGAAAGAGCCCTTTTCCGCATTCCACCCGCGCGGAATCAAGTATCCGTCTTGGTCAAGGGTGTTTTGGTGTCCATTCTCTGTTTTCGCTTATGAGAGTGTTTGCGAGGATCAGGAGTTTTCGCATGAGGACGGCGAGCGCGACCTTGTGGGGTTTTCCGGCGGCTCTGAGGGCATCGTATTTCTGGCTCAGATCGGGGTTTCGCTTCATGGCGACGAGGGCGGGCATGAACAGGCTCTCGCGCAGGAGCCTGCGCCCGCCCTGGATGTGGGCCTTTCCGCTCCACTGACCGGACTGACACGTGATCGGCGCGAGACCTGCGAGCGCCGCGATCTGCTTTGACCCCAGAGTGCCGATCTCGGGGCATTCGCTGAGCAGCGCCCGTGCGGTGATGGCACCGATCCCGGGGATCGAGGTGAGAATGCCGATTGCCCTGGCGCGTTCCGGGCAATCGCGGTTTCGCCGTTCGATTTCGGCGTTAAGCCTGTCGATCTGGTGGTTGACCTGACGCAGGCGTGCCCGGGTCAGGCGGCGGGTCACGTCGAGCTGTTGCGTGCCAAGGCGGTTCATCAGCGCGGTACGATCCCGCACCAGCCCGGTGCGGGCGACATGCAACTCCTTGATTTCACGCTGTTTGGGGTCGGTTGGCTGGTCCGGAACCAGCTCCAGCGCGCGCCCCATGAGCGCGAGCATGCGGGCATCGACCGCGTCGGTCTTAGCGCGTGTGCCGTGGGCCTGCGCGAAGCGGCGGGCCTGCAGCGGGTTCACCTTGACGAGCGGCAGGCGGCCTGAGAAATGGCTCTCGAGGCGTCGGTGGTAGGGGCCGGTGGGCTCGAAGACCACGCGCTCCGGCGTTGTCTGCCCCAACCAGCGCTCGAAGGCGCGCAGGCCTGTCGCGGTATTGTCGAACCGGGCGTGGGTTGCGGTGCTGAGCCGGTGCGCGTCAAGATGCGCTTTCGAGATGTCGATGCCGATGGTATCGTTGATCATCTTCGTCATGTCCTTTGCTTGTCGTGCAGAGCCTGTGAGCTGCTGCGTATCCGTTCAGGCCTCATGCGAAGACGACGGGCGATCTCACTTGATTACGGTCCTCGAAGACCTGGCCGCAGACGATCCACCCGTCGCCGGTGCCTGCGATCCAAAAGGTGGCTGGCACCGGCTCCACCTTCGCAGAAGAGCCACGGAAAGTCTGAGACAAGGCCGCAGGCCGCCGCGCAAAAGTCCGCACTGCTGCCTCTGCCTCAGACCGTGCCCAGGGACCGGTCCGAGGCAGAAATGCGTGACCTTTGGGCCAGCATTGCGTGACGCGGTGCGTTGACAGGATTCAAAAATCATAGGCATCGCGCCAAAGCTGCGCGACATTCGACAATCTGCGAAACTGATGCCTTGCACCGCCTGATTTCAGAGTTTGTTCACCAATAGATGCCACAACACACAGGACGTGTTTCCTGTGTGTTGAGGCCCTCTGGTGAATGATCTGATTCTGTCGTCCCCTTTGCCCGGCTTGCCGGACCTTGGCGCGCCCGCGCCCGGCGCACCCGTCCAGCTTAGCCGCCGCGCAAAGGCCGCTGTTGTGGTGCGGCTGTTGCTGAATGAAGGGGCGGAAATCCCGCTTGAGGATCTGCCGGAAGAACTGCAATCCCACCTGACCAAGGCCATGGGCCAGATGCGCACCGTTGATCGTGACACGCTGTCTGCGGTGGTGTCGGAATTTGCACAAGAAGTGGAACGCATCGGCCTGCGTTTTCCCGGTGGCATCGCCGGGGCGCTGAACGCGCTTGAGGGGAAAATCAGCCCGCAAACCGCCGAACGCCTGCGCAAAGAGGCCGGCGTGCGCCAAACCGGCAATCCGTGGGCCCGCATTTGCGAAATCGGGGCGGAAAAGCTGCTGCCGATCCTGCAAAGCGAAAGCATCGAGATTTCTGCCGTGATGCTGTCCAAGCTTGACGTGAAAAAGGCCGCTGCCCTGCTCAGCATGTTGCCCGGTCCGCGCGCGCGCCAGATCACATATGCCGTGTCGCTGACCGGCGCTGTCACCCCCGATGCCGTGGAACGCATCGGGTTGTCGCTGGCCATGCAGCTGAGCGCGCAGCCGGTGGGGGCCTTTGACAGCGGGCCGGTGGAACGGGTGGGTGCAATCCTGAATTCGTCCACATCTGTCACCCGTGACGACGTGCTGGAAGGGCTGGATGAAACCGATCAGGGCTTTGCCAATGCGGTGCGCAAGGCGATCTTTACCTTTGGCAATATTCCCAAACGCATCGCCCCGCGCGACATCCCGCGCGTTCTGCGCGAGGTTGATCCTGCGGATCTGCTGATTGCAATGGCAGGGGCCGAAGCCGCCGGGATGGAGGCCTCGGCTGAATTCATACTGGAAAACATGTCGGGACGTATGGCCGCGTCCTTGCGTGAGGAAATGCAGGAAATCGCCCCGCCAAAACCGGCCGATCACGACACCGCAACCTCCAACATGGTCGCCGCGATTCGCGAACTGGAGGCTGCGGGCGAATTGATCCTGATGTCGGACGACGAAGAGTAGCTGTCCCCGTTTCGGTCCCGTCTTGCCGGGTTGCTTTGGATGACAGGGTTTCTGCCATCGCTCAGACCCGCCGGACCGGCACCATAGCTTTTCGGCAAAAACGTGAGGCATCCGGCATCATTTTTTGCATGTGCGCCGCAGGCCAAAGGCCGCGAACAAGAGAGTCCGGCCTTTCCCGAAACGCTTTGGCGGGGGGGCATGTCTTGCAACCTTGTGACCGTCGGCCAGTGCGCTTGTGGTCGCGGGGGCGGGTCTGTATGTCTGGCACGGCGAAACCCGTCCGGCGCGCGCCGGCCCTGTCTCAGGTGTGATCCGCCCATGGCCAAAGCCGACCCATCGACCCTGCCGCTGCGCGAACGCGCGGGGCACTATGTGTCAAATGCAATCATCTACACATTGATCCGTATTGCGCTGGCGCTGCCCTATGCAACCCGCGTGGCATTGCTGGGTTGGATCGTGGAACGCATCGTGGGGCCATTGGTGGGCTATCGCCGCCGCGCCGAGGCCAATCTGGCCCTGATCTTTCCCGACATGACCGCATCCGACCGGCAGCGCATCGCGCGCGGCTGCCTGAACAACGCGGGCCGCAGCATCATCGAGAATTATTCTTCGGACGAATTCCTGACCCGCATGGAAACCCAGCCGGTCACCGGCGCAGGTTTCGAGGCATTGCGTGAGGCGGATGCCGCGGACCGCCCGGTCATTCTGGTGACGGGCCATTTCGGCAATTACGAGGCGACGCGCGCCGCACTGGTGGCACAGGGTTTTGCCGTCGGCGGGCTGTATCGTGACATGGCCAACCCCTATTTCAACGCCCATTACGTCAAGACGATGCAGGCATTCGGCGGCCCCGTCTTCCCGCAAGGACGGCGTGGAACATCCGGTTTTGTGCGCCATCTGCGCGGCGGCGGGCAGTTGGTGCTGTTGTTCGACCAGCATGTGTTCGAGGGCACGGTGCTGGAGTTCATGGGCCAGCCTGCAAAAACCGCCCTGTCCGCAGCCGAACTGGCACTGCGGTTCAACGCATTGCTGATCCCGTTTTACGGCATCCGGCAGACTGACGGTCTTAGCTTTGAGACGGTGCTGGAAGCGCCGATTGCGCATACCGATGCCCAGACCATGACGCAGGCGTTAAACGACAGCCTGGAGGCGCGGGTGCGGGACACCCCCGAACAGTGGTTCTGGGTGCACCGGCGCTGGCGGGCTTACGAGGAATAGGGGCGTATCGGGGCCGGTTAACGCAGCGCCCCTGCGGCCAGGATCGGCCCGTCGGTGCCTTGTTGAACCAGCACCACCAGCGGATCGTCACCGGACACCTGCGCCGTCATCGCCAGATCGCTGCGCCCGTCCCAGGTGCCCAGAATCTTCCAGTCATGGGCGACATTTGCATAGTGCAGCGTCAGCCCCGCATTTTCGCCACGGGTGATCTTGGTCTGGCGCATCGGCGCATAACGCACCAGTTGCACCACCATTGGACCCTGTGCGCCAAGGTTCTGCCCCGTGATGTGCAGCGTCTTGCCAGTGCGCGCCACGTCCAGCGTCACAGGGGACGGCAGGGCCGCATGTTCGGCAATCGCCTGCGACAGTTCCATCGGCCGTGCGCCGACAATATCGGTCTGCCCGTCCACCACCATCTGCGGCGTATAGATCGACCGGCGATGGGCCGCGGCCGCATAACCACGCTGGCGTTGGGCAAAGGCAGGCACCGCGAATTCGTCTTTCCAGCCGATGTAATCCCAATAGTCCACATGCAAAGCCAGGGCGATCACGTCGTCACGCTGCGCCAGCTCTGCAAAGATTTTGTCTGCGGGCGGGCAGGATGAACACCCCTGCGAAGTATACAGCTCGACCACCACGGGCGAGTCTGCGGCGCCGGGCGTGGCAACACACAGCATTGCGGCAGCAAGGGCGGACAGGACTGATTTCATGAATTTGTGGCCTTTTGGTCTTTTGGTGTGGATCATTCCTAACTGCATGACCCTGTAATAACCAATCAACCTTTGTTGAAAGATGGCGAGCGCGCGTGCAGGATGAGCCCAAAGCGCCATATCTTCGTGCATTCCTTCACTTTCGGTACACAACGGTATACAAAAGTGTCGCAGAGCGGTGGAATCCTGTTGATCCGAACCGGATTAAGATGCAAATCAGGCGCGAAGACCGCCCCCTGCCACCTGCCCCTCCCATTTGGGGCACAATAAGCCAAAGGAGCCACCCATGCCCATCACAGTTGGCCATGATACGTCCAAAACCCGCAAGACCCTGACCGTCGGCGACCAGTCGGTTGCCTATTATTCGATTCCCGCCGCCACCGAGGCCGGCCTGGGCGATTTCTCGAAATTGCCCGCCGCGTTGAAAGTGGTGCTGGAAAACATGTTGCGGTTCGAAGACGGCAAGACCGTCACAACCGACGACATCAAGGCCTTTGCCGAATGGGCAACAAAGGGCGGCAACAACCCGCGCGAGATCGCCTATCGTCCGGCCCGCGTGCTGATGCAGGATTTCACCGGCGTTCCGGCTGTGGTTGACCTGGCCGCGATGCGCGATGGTCTGAAGGCACTGGGCGGCGACCCGGAAAAGATCAACCCGCTGAACCCTGTCGATCTGGTCATCGACCACTCGGTCATGATCGACGAATTCGGCAACCCGCGCGCGTTCCAAATGAACGTGGACCGCGAATACGAGCGTAACATGGAACGCTATGTGTTCCTGAAATGGGGTCAGAAGGCGTTTAACAACTTCCGCGTTGTGCCCCCCGGCACCGGCATCTGCCACCAGGTGAACCTGGAGTATCTGGCCCAGACCGTCTGGTCCGACAAAGACCAGAATGGCGAGCTGGTGGCCTATCCCGACACATTGGTCGGGACCGACAGCCACACAACAATGGTCAACGGCGCGGCTGTTCTGGGCTGGGGCGTGGGCGGTATCGAGGCCGAGGCCGCGATGCTGGGTCAGCCGATTTCGATGCTGATCCCCGAGGTTGTCGGCTTTGAGCTGACAGGCCGCATGATGGAAGGCACCACCGGCACCGATCTGGTGTTGAAAGTCGTGGAAATGCTGCGTGAAAAAGGCGTGGTCGGTAAATTCGTCGAATTCTACGGTGCAGGCCTGGACAGCCTGCCGCTGGCCGACCGTGCGACCATCGCCAACATGGCACCGGAATACGGCGCGACATGCGGTTTCTTCCCCATTGACGATGAAACCCTGCGCTACCTGACCAACACAGGCCGCGACAAGGACCGCATCGCGCTGGTCGAAGCCTATGCCAAGGAAAACGGATTCTGGCGCGGCGCGGACTATGCGCCGATCTATACCGACACCCTGCATCTGGACATGGGCACCATTGTGCCTGCGATCTCGGGCCCCAAACGCCCGCAGGACTATATCGCGCTGACCTCGGCGCACACTGCATTCGCCGAATACGTCAAGGGCGTGCGCGGCGGTGCGGATGCCACGGCCAGCTCGGAAGTGCGCTGGGAAGGTGAAGGCGGCCAGCCCGAGCCCCGCGACATCCCCGGCGACACGGGCAACCACAAGCGCGGCTATGTGATGACCGACGACGGCCATTACCAGCTGCATGACGGGTCCATCGTGATCGCGTCGATCACATCCTGCACCAACACATCGAACCCCTACGTGATGATCGGTGCGGGTCTTGTCGCACGCAAAGCCCGCGCGCTGGGTCTGACCCGCAAGCCCTGGGTCAAGACGTCGCTGGCCCCCGGGTCGCAAGTTGTGTCGCATTACCTCGAGGCCGCAGGCCTGCAAGAGGATCTGGACGCCATCGGTTTCAACCTTGTCGGTTACGGTTGCACCACCTGCATCGGTAACTCGGGTCCGCTGGAAGCACCGATCAGCAAGGCGATCAATGACTACGATCTGATCGGCACGTCGATCCTGTCGGGCAACCGCAACTTTGAAGGCCGGATTTCGCCCGATGTGCGCGCCAACTATCTGGCATCGCCTCCCCTCGTGGTGGCCTATGCGCTGGTCGGTGACATGAACGTCGATCTGGCCAACGGTGTGCTGGGTCAGGACAAGGACGGCAACGACGTCTACCTGAAAGACATCTGGCCCACATCGAAAGAGGTTGCCGATCTGGTCGAACAGACCGTGACGCGCGCCGCCTTCCAGGAAAAATACGCCGACGTGTTCAAGGGCGACGAAAAATGGCAGGGCGTCGAAGTGACGGACAGCATGACCTATGACTGGCCGCCGCAATCGACCTATGTTCAAAACCCGCCCTATTTCCAGAACATGAGCAAGGAACCGGGCGTAATCAGCAACATCAAGGACGCCAAAGTGCTGGCGGTTCTGGGTGACATGATCACCACCGACCACATCTCGCCTGCCGGTTCGTTCAAGGAAAGCACGCCTGCCGGGCAGTATCTGGTGGAACGTCAGGTGCCGGTGCGCGAATTCAACTCTTACGGGTCGCGTCGCGGCAACCACGAGGTGATGATGCGCGGCACATTCGCCAACATCCGCATCAAGAACGAAATGCTGGACGGCGTCGAGGGCGGCTATACCAAGGGCCCCGATGGCAACCAGACCTCGATCTTTGACGCGGCGATGGCGCATCAGGCCAACGGCACACCGCTGGTGATCTTTGGTGGCGAACAGTATGGCGCGGGTTCCTCGCGTGACTGGGCGGCCAAGGGCACGGCGCTGCTGGGCGTCAAAGCCGTGATCGCGGAAAACTTTGAACGTATCCACCGTTCGAACCTTGTGGGCATGGGCGTTATCCCGTTCGAGTTCACAAACGGCGACACCCGCAAATCGCTGGGTCTGACCGGCGAGGAAACCGTGTCGATCAGCGGTCTGGACACCATCAAGCCGCTGCAAGAAGTGCCTTGCAGCATCACCATGGCGGACGGTTCGGTGAAAGAGATCACGCTGAAGTGCCGGATCGATACGGCCATCGAGATCGAATACATCGAGCACGGCGGCGTTCTGCACTATGTGCTGCGCAACCTGGCCGCTGAAAGCGCGGTTGCTGCGGAATAAGCTCCGCGAAATCGCAACACGGAATGGCCCCCGCGCAGATGCGTCGGGGGCTTTTTCATGTTTCAAAGCCCGCCCTTGGCATGACCCGCGGGCGCTTCTTCATCATTTCGCAGTTATTAGGGTCAGGACCCATTAATCCTGCACCGTCAGTTCGACAGATTTTTCCGCTGACAAGCAGCATCTGCGCAGAAATAGTGGTTCTATTTCAAACAGATGCGCCGCAGGCATCGGGAAAATCCGTCGAACCCGCAGGGCGGCTATTTCACTTCATTTCAGCGGCTTGGGCCGCTTGCAAATAGAACCACTATTGGCTGCACGACCCAAACCACTGAAATTTCGTGAAATTGCCGCTGACGGCGCAGGATTAATGGGTCCTGACCCTAATCCTCTCGCCATAAATCCGAAATATACTGGCGCAGACCAATGTTGTGATGCCCACCTGCGGTCGGGCGCTGCCCTGCGTTGTAGGCCGCAGATTACACATCTAAAGTCGCCCCAAAAGGAGACCGCCATGCGCACAGTTCTTGTCACAGGCGCCGCACGCGGCATCGGACGCGCCATCGCCGGCGATCTGGCAACCGATCACGCCGTCGCTGTCACCCATAACACCACCCCACCAGACGCGCTGCTGGCGGAGCATCCCGCCATCCACGCGATCCACGCCGACCTGAGTGACCAAACCACCGCCCCCGGCATCATCGACGCCGTCATTGCCAAATTCGGCAGGCTGGACGTGATTGTGAACAACGCTGGCGCAATCGAGATGGACGATGGCAACGCCCACCTGAACCACGCCGTCAACGTCGCAGCCCCCATGGCCCTGCTGACGGCCGCCCTGCCGCATCAGAGTGCCGGGGCCACAATCGTCAATATCTCTTTCCATCAACGCCACCCTGCCCGCCAAGGGCGCGGCGTCCTATTCTGCCAGCAAGGCCGCGCTGAACCTGTGGACCCGCGCAATGGCCAAAGAGCTGGGCCCGCGCGGCATCCGCGTCAACGCCGTCGCTCCCGGCGCAATTGAACGCACCGAAAGCCCGCGCCCGCCCGATCTGGTCCGCGCCTTCGCGGACATGACCGCATTGGGCCGCATCGGCCTGCCAGAAGACATCGCAAATGTGGTGCGTTTTCTGGCATCGGACACCGCAGGGTTCATCACCGGAGAGATCATCACCGTATCGGGGGGCTACAGGCTGTAAAGCAGATCAGTCCGCCAAAGCCGCATCAAGCGCAGGTAAAAACCGCTGTTCATAATCGCTGCCAACCAGGGGGCCGACAAAGCGGAACAGCACGGTCCCGTCACCGTCCACGATAAAGGTTTCGGGGGGGGCGGTGACGCCCCAATCAATACCGGTACGCCCTGCGGGGTCGAAGGCTACCGCCGCAAAGGGGTTGCCGTCGTCCTCCAGATAGGATTGCGCGGTGCCCTTCTGATCCTTGTAGTTCACGCCGATGATTGTCAGCCCGTCTTGCTGCATCTGCAACAGACGCGGATGCTCGGCGCGACAGGGCGGGCACCAGCTGGCCCAGAAGTTCACCAGCGTCACTTCACCATGTTTGAACATATCCGGCGTCACTCCGGGATAGCCTTCAAGCGTGTCCGTGGTGATCGCAGGCACCGGCTGGCCCACCAGTGTCGAAGGCAACCCTTCGGGATCGTCGCGGAACATGCCGAAGGCAGCCAACGCCACAAAGGCAGCAAAAACCACGGGCGGCGCGATCATCATTGGCGACAGCTTAGGCATCGGTGCGCCCCCCGGCTTCGGTGCGCTGCATCTCGGCGCGCACGCGGCGGCCACGCAGCAGTGTCGCCGCGACCAGCACCACCAGCAACAGGACCGTCGCACCATAGGCCGACAGCACCGAAACCGCATATTTTCCCAGTTCAGGCATCATACCCCTGCCCCCTGACGTGCACGCAGCGCGCGGGTGCGCCGGACGCGGATTTCGGTTCCGGTTCGGTACAGCACCAGCGCCAGAAACAGCATGACAAAGCCCGCGATGCACAGCAGAAGCGGATGATAGAACACATCCGCCACGTTCTTTTCCTTGTCCAGCGACAGCGATGCGCCCTGATGCAGCCCCTGGTTCCAAAACAGCACCGCATAGCGCGAGAGAATGGCAAAGACCGATCCAACAAGGCACAGCACCGATGTCAGGTCGGCGGCGGTGTCCGGGTCCTCGATCGCGGACCACAGGGCCATGTAGCCCAGATAGAACAGGAACAGGATCAGGAACGAGGTCAGACGCGGATCCCACGCCCACCAGGTGCCCCACATCGGCTGGCCCCAGACCGCACCTGTGATCAGCGCAATCAACGTCATGGTCACCCCCACCGGCGCGGCAGCACGCGCCGCCAGCGCGCTGACGTGGTGGCGGCGCACCAGCCAGATCAGCGAGGCGACCAGCATCATGAACCAGCCGTTGATCGCCATCAGCGCGGCGGGCACATGGATGTAGATGATCTTGACCGTGGCCCCCTGACGATAGTCATCCGGCGTGCCAAAAAATCCCCAGGCCAGCCCGCTGCCCAGACACAGCACCGCCAGCGCCCACAGCCACGGCAGAACCCGTTCGCTGAGGCGCAGAAACTTGACCGGATTGGCGTATTCCCACAATGACATGGTGTTTTCCTAGTGTGTTCGGCGCACGGGCTCAATCCCCGACGCACAGCTGCGGCAATGCGCTCACCGCAAGTTGACGCGCAGTACAGCGGCGCTGGCAAAGGGCATCAGCGCCAGCACACCCGCGCTGATCCCCGCCAGCATAAGCAACGGCGTGGTGGCGTCCAATCCATCGGCGCTGCGCCGCGCGGCCTCGGCCCCGAAAATCAGCGTCGGAACATAGAGCGGCAGCACCAGCAGCGACAACAGCAGCCCGCCCCGCTTGATCCCCACGGTCAGCGCCGCGCCGAATGTGCCGATCACCGACAGTGCTGGCGTGCCCAGCAGCAGCGACAGGACCAGCCCGCCATATCCCGCAGCCGGCAGGTTCAGCAGCACCGCCAGTACGGGGGCAACCACCACCAGCGGCAGACCCGTCGTCAGCCAATGCGCCAACGCCTTGACGCTCAGCGCGGCTTCCAGCGGCAAGGGGGCGGTGGCCAGAACGTCCAGCGTGCCGTCTTCGAAATCCAGCGCCAGAATGCGGTCCAGCGACAACAGGCAGGCCAGCAAGGCCGCCAGCCACAGCACCCCCGCCGCAATGCGCCCCAACAGTTCCGGTTGCGGCCCAACGCTGAAGGGCACCAGCACCACGACAATCAGGAAGAACGCAAGGCCCAGACCAAAGCCGCCCCCCGCCCGCAGCGCCAGCCGCAAATCGCGCAGCAGCAGCGCCCTCACAGAAAGGCCTCGTCGCTGGCGCCCAGTCGCGCGGCGTCCGCCGTCACCCGATAGGGCGTCACATCCAGCACGGCGGCCTCCAGCCCCAGATCAATATGCGTAGCAATCAGCGCCATGCCACCTGCCGCCAAATGCGCCCGCACCGCATCCGCGAACAGGGTCACCGCATCTGCGTCCAACGATACGGTCGGCTCGTCCAGCACCCAGACGGGCCGCCCCGTAACCAGCAAACGCGCCAGCCCCAGCCGTCGCTTTTGCCCCGCCGACAACGTGCCCGCCAGACGGTCGGCCAGAGTTTCCAGCGCAAAGGCCTTTAGCGCCCGCCCGACGTCGCGCGTGCCAAAGACTGCCGCCCAAAAGCTCAGGTTCTCGGTCACGCTCAACATCGCCTTCAGCCCGTCGGCATGACCCGCATAGGCGATCCGGTCCTCGGCCCCGGTCACGGTGCCTGCCAGCGCGGGCTGCAATCCGGCAATCGTACGCAACAGCGTCGTCTTGCCCGACCCATTGGCCCCGCGCAGCACAAGCGCCTGCCCCGGCGCCAGCGACAGGCCGACACCGGCCAGCACCGGCACGCCCCCGCGTGCCACAGACAGTTCGGATACGTTCAATTCCATCAGGCAGACCTAGCGGATGCACACAAAACCGGAAACCCCTTCTCTGGTTCTATAAATCCTCGGGGGTGAATGGGCCGCAGGCCCAGAGGGGGCAGACAGCCCCCGGTACCGCTCAGACAGGCAACATCGCCAGCGCGATGCGGCGGCCTTCGCTCAGCAACACGTTATAGGTGCGCGCAGCGGCGGGTGACGACATGGCTTCGACGCCCAGTCCCGCCTCTTCCAGTTGCGTGCGCAGGTCGGCAGGGATGTGCGCGACCTCGGCGCCGGTGCCCACGAACAACACGTCTATCTGCCCCGCCAGCGCCAGCAGCGCCTGCGGATCGGCGTCATAGCCACCCCAGGCCTGCGTGCCCTCCGGTCCTGTCAGCACCGCACTGTGAAACACTTCGCCGCCAATGCGGAAAAAGCCGGGGCCGTATCCTTCGATCGGCTTGGCATCGTTATAGGTCACTTCGTTCAGACGCATCTCAATTCCCCCAGACAGGCAGGCCCATGATCGCAGAAATTGCCACAACCACATAAGCCACGCCTCGGTATACACCGGCTTTGCTCGGGTTGAAAATCCGTGCTCCGATCAAATTCCCGATCATCGACGGGACCGCCAGCATCAGACCGATCACCATGGGTGTCAAAACCAGATCACCGCGCAGGGCCAGCACGCCGACCAGCAGGAAATCGAATGCAAAGAGATACAACAACACATTCGCCCGCACCACCGTCACCGGCAGGGCGCTGGCCATATAGAACAGGATCACCGGCGGCCCCGGCACGCCGCTTAGCCCACCCGAGAACCCTGCAAGCGCGCCGATGCCCCCCACCAGCGGCGGCGTCAACTTGCCCGTGTAGCGCACGCCCAATGCCAGACAGAGAACCAGCGCAAGCGACAGGATGCACACGATATAGCGATAGGTTTCGCCCGTCATCAGCGCCAGCAGCGCCAGACCCACCGGCAGCAGGCACAGCGTACCTGCCAGCAACAGCACCAGATCGCGCCGGTGCGCATCGCGAAGGGCACGCGGTACAATGGGCACAGGGCCGAACACATCCAGCATGACAAGCGAGAGAATGGCCCAGATGGGCGGCATGACCTGTGCCGCGATCGGCAAATAGATCATTGCGGTTCCGAAACCGGAAAAGCCGCGCACGATCCCGGCGACAAATGCGCCAAGGATCAGCAACCAGAGGCCCGGAAACGACAGGGCCTCTGACAGTATATCAGGCATCAATATTGGCGTATTGATTGCCGGCATTGCCGTCCTGTTTGGTCCAGTCGCGCTTGACGCCCAGATACAGCAGGATGGTCGAGGCCACAAAAATCGACGAATAGGTGCCAACCACGACGCCCCAGATCATCGCAAAGACAAAGCCGCGGATCACGTCGCCACCCAGCACATAAAGTGCAATCAACGCCAGCAGCGTGGTCAGCGATGTCATCAGCGTCCGGCTGAGGGTCTCGTTGATCGACAGGTTCAACACCTCTTTCAGCGGGCGGTTCTTGTACTTGCGCAGGTTCTCGCGCACGCGGTCGAACACCACCACCGTATCGTTCAGCGAATAGCCGACGATGGTCAGAAGTGCAGCAATGATCGCAAGATCGAACCGGATTTGCACCTCGGAAAACACGCCGATGGTCAGGACCACGTCATGCACCAGCGCCACCACAGCACCCAGTGCAAACTGCCATTCGAACCGCAACCAGATATAGACCAGCACCGCCCCGATCGCCAGAACCACAGCCAAAACGGCGGTCTGGATCAGCTCGCCCGACACTTTCGGGCCAACCGATTCAACCGAGATGAACTTGATATCCGGCACGACAACCGCCAGCGCCGCTTCAACAGCGTCAATGGTTTCCGGCGTGACCGCCTCTTGCTCGTCCTGAGCCTGAATGCGGATCATCGCGACGTTCTTGTCGGGCCCAAAGCTGGGATCGAACACCTCGGTGATCGAAATATCACCCAAGCCCAGCGTCGCAATCGCGTCGCGGTACTGTCCGATGTCCACAGCTTGCGTGCTTTCGGTGCGGATGGTGGTGCCGCCGCGAAAGTCGATGCCATAGTTCAGACCCTGCAACAGGAACGAGCTAAAGCCGATCACGACCATCAGGGCCGAAAGCCCCAGCCACAGCTTCCAGCGGCCGAAGAAATCAAAGTGCGTTTCGTCAGGGACCAGTTTCAAACGCATATCAAACCTCGATCTGCTTGGGGCGGCGACGTTCATACCACATGACGACAATCAACCGCGTCACATAGACAGCGGTAAAGACGGATGTGACAATACCCAGACCCAGCGTGATGGCAAAGCCGCGCACCGGGCCAGAGCCCATGACGAACAGGATTACGGCGGTGATGAATGTGGTGATGTTGGCATCCAGAATGGCGCTCAGCGCCTTTTCATAGCCCAGCTCGATGGCCCGTGCAGGCCCGCGTGCCGATTTCAGCTCTTCGCGGATGCGTTCGAACACCAGCACGTTGGCGTCTACCGCCATGCCGACGGTCAGCACAATGCCAGCAATCCCCGGCAAGGTCAGCGTCGCGCCGATCATGCTGAGCAATCCGAAGATCAGGCCGATATTGATGACCAGCGCGATGTTGGCGAACAGACCGAACAGACCATAGCTGAGCAGCATAAAGACCAGCACCGCGGCAAAGGCCACAGCCGTGGCGACCTTGCCCGCTTCGATGCTGTCCTGCCCCAGTTCGGGGCCGATGGTGCGCTCTTCCAGGAAGGTCAGCTTGGCAGGCAATGCTCCCGCGCGCAGCAAAACCGCAAGGTTCGTGGTCTCCTCGACGGTAAAGCGGCCCGTGATAATGCCCGAGCCACCGGGAATGTGGCTTTGGATAACCGGCGCGCTGACCACTTCATTGTCCAGAACGATGGCGAAAGGGCTGCCGATGTTTTCAGCCGTGTAATCGCCAAACCGGCGTGCGCCTGTGGTGTCAAAGCGGAAGCTGACAGCAGGGCCGCCGTTCTGGTCAAAGGCAGGTTGCGCGTCGACCAGATCCTCGCCCGAGACGACAGCCGCCGTTTCGATCACATAATAGGTGCCCTTTTCGTCCAGCGACGGCACCAGTTTTTCGCCCGGTCCAACAGAGGTGTTGGCGTCGGTGGTGCGGGTGACAACGGGGTTGAACGTCAGCTGGGCCGTGGTGCCAATGATCGCTTTCAGCTCGGCTGCCGACCCGATGCCGGGCACCTGAATCAGGATACGGTCTGCGCCCTGACGCTGGATCGTCGGTTCACGGGTGCCGACCTCGTCAATCCGGCGGCGCACGATTTCCAGCGATTGCTGCAAGGTACGTTCGTCTGTGGCCTGTTTTTCGGCATCGCTCAGGGTAACGGTGATGATATCCCCCTGCCCGCTGGCAACGATGTCGGTTGAGCCGGCCCCCGTCAGCGTCTGAACCGGCCGCGCCAGTCCGCGCACGATCTCAAGCGCACGGGGCATGCCCGACGCCTCACCGATGCGAATGCGCAAAGTTCCCGGCTGGGAGTCTTGCAGGCGGATCGTGCCGACGGTGGCCCGCTCGGGGCGCAGCGCGTCACGGATCTCCGGCCAGCTGGCCTGCATCCGCGCCTCGTACACATCTGCCACCTGCACTTCGGCCAGCAAATGCGCACCGCCGCGCAGATCAAGCCCCAGATTTACCAGACTCGACGGCATCCATTCGGGCCATTGGCCCGCGATTGCCTGATTTTCAGGGGTATCGGCACCGGCCTCGATGGCGGCAACCGCGTCGTTCGACTGCTCGACCCGCGTATAAAACGCGTTTGGCAGCGCCAGCAGCAACCCCAGGGCCACCAGGCCCCAGATGAACAGCCGCTTCCATAGACCGATTTGCAGCATTTACTTGGCGGGCTCGGTTTTCGAGATCACCTGCGCGATGGTGCTTTGCACAACGCGGATTTTCACGCCGTCGGCCACTTCGATCTCAAGCTCGTTGTCTTCCTTGACCTTGACCACCTTGCCGATGATGCCGCCCTGAGTCACGACCTGATCGCCCCGGCGCAGCGCCTGAACCATGGCCTGATGTTCTTTGACCTTTTTTTGCTGGGGACGGATCAGCAGGAAATACATGATACCAAAGATCAGGATGAGGGGAACGAACTGGCCGATTTGTTGCATGGATTGGGTCCTTTTGACGGCCTGAAACGGCCTGCTGTCGATTTTGGCAGAACCTAGGGGTGGCTTGGCGTCTGTGCAAGGTGCAATCCGGCACATAACTGCGGCATCTGGACCCGTTTCGGATGATCCAAAGGCTACCTTTCGTTCGCGTGATGGGTCATAAGGCGCGCACCGACTCAAAGCAGACACATCGCTCAGAGGAGCAGAGCCATGCACGACATCCGCGCCATCCGTGAAAATCCCGCCGCATTTGATGCGGCCCTTGCCCGCCGTGGGGATGCGCCGGTGTCCTCGGAACTGTTGTCGCTGGACGAAGCGCGCCGGGGCAAGATCCTTGCCGCCGAAACCGCGCAGGCCGAACAGAACAAGGCCAGCAAAGAGGTTGGCGCCGCCAAGGGGCGCGGCGACGAGGCCGAGTTTGAACGGCTGCGCGCGCTGGTCGCGGCCAAAAAGGCCGAAATCGCTGAGATGAACGAGGCCGCCAAGGCACTGGACGCCCAGCTGACCGACAAGCTGGCGCGCATCCCCAACCTGCCCGCCGATGATGTGCCCGATGGCGCGGACGAGGCTGATAACGTCGAAGTGAACCGCTGGGGCACGCCGCGCGACTTTGATTTCACCCCGCGCGAGCATTACGACCTGCCATCGGTCGCCCCGTCGATGGATTTCGAAACCGCCGCGAAAATCTCGGGCAGCCGCTTTGTGCTGTTGTCGGGGGCGGTGGCGCGCATCCACCGTGCACTGGCGCAATTCATGCTGGACACGCACGTAGATGTGAACGGGCTGACCGAAATAAATTGTCCCGTCCTGGTAAGAGACGAGGCAATGTATGGCACTGATAAGCTGCCAAAATTTGGTGGAGATTCGTTCATATCTGCTTCTATGGCAGCGCGCGAAAAACTAAGTGCGAAAGCTATTAGTGAATATGTAGCCAGCGGTGGTGACGTAATGGCAAAGCTTGCAAATGCTTCGCTCACACAAATTGTAGCAGAAGCCTACGATGCCGCAGCCACGGCAGAAGACTATTGGTTGATACCAACCTCGGAAGTTCCATTAACCTATTCGATCGCTGGAGATACCCTTGAAGCAGGTGTGCTTCCGATCCGCTATACTGCGCACACACTATGTTTCCGCTCGGAAGCGGGCAGCGCGGGGCGTGACACTGCGGGCATGTTGCGTCAGCACCAGTTCGAAAAGGTCGAAATGGTCAGCGTCACCCTGCCCGAAGACTCCGACGCCGAGCAAAAGCGCATGCTGCGCTGCGCCGAAGATTTGCTGGAACGGCTGGGCATCCCCTATCGCACCGTGATCCTGTGCACCGGCGACATGGGCTTTGGCGCGCGCCGCACCTATGACATCGAGGCATGGTTGCCCGGTCAGGATGCCTACCGCGAGATCAGCTCGGTTTCGACCACAGGCGACTTTCAGGCGCGCCGCATGAATGCACGTTTCAAGCCCGCTGACGGCGGCAAGCCGCAATTCGTGCACACGCTGAACGGCTCGGGCCTTGCGGTCGGGCGCTGCCTGATTGCGGTGCTGGAAAACGGCCAGCAGGCGGACGGTTCGGTGACCCTGCCCACGGTTCTGGCCCCCTATCTGGGTGGCAAGACCACGCTGGGCGCCGACGGCACGCTGGCCTAACCGGCCGGAAACATCCTGTGCAGACTGCGCGGGCGGTAATCTGTTCGCCCGCGCACCCGCGCGTCGGTGCTGTCGTGCATTTCCCATTTGTTCACAGGACCCTCGCGCCAGGCGCTCAGCTTGCGGCTTAGCCATCCACTCTTGCCTGCCAGTTCCTGTGCATCGACCAGCGCGTCGGCCTCTACATGGGGAAAACGCAAACCCGGCTTCTGCTTCAGCGCCTTGGCGCCTTCATAAATCCACGTCAGCGGATAGACCGACAACGCCTGCACCTGGGCGCTGCCGCCCACCACGCTGTGCGTGCCGACAAACCAGACCTGCTGGTATTTCCGGTTTTGGCTGGTGTCGCCCTTGTTCAGGCCCTTCTTGTCCGCCAGATCGTCCAGATTGTCCCATTTCGCAGGCCGGTAGAACACCCGCCGCTCGTCCACAGCCAGAGCGTGCCGCGCACTGCGCACAAGGCTGGACAGGGCCATATCGTGAAATTTGTATTGCGCATTCCACATTGATGCGATGGGCCCGAACAGCGAAACGGGCACGCCGCGCGCGCCCACCGTGTCCCACACCCCGATATAGGCGATGTTGACCAGCTCCGAGCCGTCTGCACGCCAGTCCAGATCTTCCTGCGAAGTCGCAAATCGGGGCGACAGCCTGCGACGCTCTTGCAAGATATGCGGCTTGTCAGGATGGTTGGCGGCACCGGGCTTGCGATATAGCTTGAACGCCGCATTGATGCCGTCAGGCGTGGTGTCCGTGACGATCCCGCATTTGCGGATCATCCCCCCGACCGACCGCGCGGTGAACGCACCACGCGAGAAACCGAACAAATAGATTTCATCCCCCGGCTGATAGACCTGAGCGATAAACTGGTAGGCCTGCTTGACCTTGGCATCCAGGCCCCAGCCAAAAGCCCCGCCCCCATACTTGTTGAAAAACCGTTTTACCGGCCCGTCGAACCGTTCATCGGTCCCGATCCCCGCGAAATAGGCCGAGACCTGACCCTGTGCGGGATCGCTGATCAATGTAAGGTGAAGCTTGTGAACACTTGTGGGTTCTTCGATGGTGGGTGAATTCCAGGTGCCATCGCAGAAAATAGCGATACGGGTCATGGGGAAAATCCTTGGCAATCAATTGAAACGGGTTATCTGAATATACGACAGCATCCGCTTTCCCGCTAGAATTGTAAATATCATGCCCCTCGCCATCCTCGTTCTGCTCCTCAGCGCCGCCTTCGCGGCCTCTCCCCTGCTTGTGCCGGGCTTTGGCGGCTTTGACCCCAACCAGTTCCCGATCCCGCAAGACAGCCCGCCCGTGCAGCCAGCGGGCTATGCATTTTCAATCTGGGGTCTGATCTACCTGTGGCTGATCGCCGGCGCCCTGTTCGGCCTGCGTCGCCCTGTGGAATGGCAGCCAATGCGCGCCCCGCTCGCGGTCTCGCTGGCCATCGGGGCAACATGGCTGCCGGTGGCGCTGCTCAGCCCGCTCTGGGCTGCTGCGCTGATCTGGGCCATGCTGCTCACAGCACTGGTTGCACTGTTCCGCGCGCCCGTGGCCGACGCCCCCTGGGCGGCGTGGCCCCTTGCCCTCTACACCGGTTGGCTCAGCGCCGCCTCCTGCGTCTCACTGGGGTTGCTGGCAGCAGGATACGGCTGGATGAGCCAAAGCACAGCCGCCTATGCCTTTGTCGGGCTTGCAATCATACTGGCCTTGACCGTGCAGACCTTGCTGAGGCGCGCCCCAACCTACGGCCTGGCCGTGATATGGGCGCTGATTGCCGTGGCGGTCCAGAACTGGGGCACCGCGACCGCGGGCGTGGCATGGCTGGCGCTGCTTGGCGCAGTGGCCATGGTACTGCCCATGATCCGCAGCACACGCCCCAGGCCATAGGCCCCCCATACTTCTTTTGGCTCTAAATATCCCGGGGTCCGGGGCAGGGTCCCGGTCCAGACCCTAACTGCGACGCCCGTCGGTATGTTTGCGCAGCTTCGACGGCGCCGCCTTCTTGCGCCCCTTGTACGGGTTCGAATCGTTCTGCCCGCGCATGTACAGGCGGATCGGCGTGCCCGGCATGTCAAAATCAATCCGCAACGCATTCACCAGATAGCGCGAATAGCTTTCCGGCACCTTGTCGGGATGCGAACACATCACCACGAACCCCGGCGGGCGCGTCTTGGCCTGTGTCATATAGCGCAGCTTGATCCGTTTGCCCTGCGGTGCGGGGGGCGGGTGTGCCTCGACCATGCCGCTCAGCCAGCGGTTCAGCGCAGCCGTGGCCACGCGCCGGTTCCACACATCATAGGCCTTCATGATCGCCGCGTGCAGACGGTCCAGCCCCCGCCCCGTCTTGGCCGAGACCGTGATCAACGGCGCGCCGCGCAGCTGCGGCAGCAGCCGCTCGAAGCTTTCCTTAAGCTCGCGCAGCTTGTCCTGCTTGTCGTCCTCGATGTCCCATTTGTTCACCGCGATGACCACCGCGCGGCCTTCACGTTCGGCCAGGTCGGCAATGCGCAGGTCCTGCTGCTCAAAGGGAATGGCCGCGTCCAGCAGCACAACGACCACTTCGGCGAATTTGACCGCGCGCAACCCGTCCCCGACGCTGAGTTTCTCCAGCTTTTCCTGAACCTTGGCCTTTTTACGCATCCCGGCGGTGTCAAAAATCCGCATCGGCACAGGTTCGCCATCGTCGCCTGCCCAGTCGATGCGCAGCGAAATCGCGTCACGGGTGATGCCCGCCTCGGGGCCGGTCAGCAGGCGCTCATCCCCCAGAATCTTGTTGATCAGCGTGGATTTGCCTGCGTTCGGGCGGCCCACGACGGCCACTTGCAGCGGCTTGGCGTTGGTGGGCACCGGCACGACGTCCATGTCGTCCAGATCCTCATCCAGCGTCACGTCGATTTCAGGCGCATCCTCGGCGGCGCGTTCGGCGAATTTGTCGGCCAGCGGCATCAGATGGGTGTAAAGATCGTTCAAACCTTCGCCGTGCTCGGCGGACAGGCGGATCGGTTCGCCCAGACCCAGGCCATAGGCTTCGATCACACCGGCGTCGGCGGCGGCACCTTCGCCCTTGTTGGCGGCCAGAATCACATGGGCCGAGCGTTTGCGCAGGATTTCCGCGAACACTTCATCAGTGGGAGTGACCCCTGCCCGCGCGTCGATCATGAACAGGCAGACATCAGCCATGTCCACCGCACGTTCGGTCAGCTTGCGCATCCGCCCTTGCAGGGATTCGTCCGTGGCCTCTTCCAGACCGGCGGTGTCGATCACGGTAAAGCGCAGATCGGCCAGGCGGGCCGCGCCTTCGCGCAGGTCGCGGGTCACGCCGGGTTGGTCGTCGACCAGCGCCAGACGCTTGCCCACAAGGCGGTTGAACAGCGTCGACTTGCCCACATTGGGCCGCCCGACAATGGCGAGGGTGAAAGACATGACAGTCTCCGGTTCAGGTCAGGCGCGACAAAGCACGCCCCAAAGCGCAGCCCCTAGCGCAATTCGACATCAACGGAAAGCGTACAATTGCCCGTTGCGGCTGACAACGTACAGCGTTCCGCCCGCAACCACCGGAGCGGTGGCCGCACCGCCGGGGATTTCCACGCTGCCGACAAGCGCCCCGCTGACCGGATCAAAGCTGCGCAGCAACCCGTCCGACGAGGCCACGCGCACACGGCCACCTGCCACGACAGGGCCGTGATGGGCATAGACTGCGGCAACCTTCTTGGGACGATCCTTGACATAGTTGGGCAAACGGGCGCCCCAGATGCGGCTGCCGTCGGATGCGTCCAGACGCACCAGCTCGTTGCGATCGGTCAGCGCGAAAACGCTGCCTGCGATCGGATACATCGTGTCAATGGCACCTTCATCAGCGGTCCATTCACGCAGGCCGGATTCGGCATTGATGGCCACCATGCGCCCCGCCTGGTTGCCCGCATAGACGGTATTGCCAACCACTACAGGCGCTCCGGTGACGTCATCGACCTTGGACAAGGCCCGCCCGGGGCGCTCGCCCAGCACCGAGGCATCCCAGCGGCGCAGGCCGCCCTTGCGGAACACCGCCTGCAATTCACCCGAGCCAAAGGCAAAAATCGCCAGCTCGTCTGTCAACGCGGGCGCGGGCGCGCCCAGAATATTCGATACGGTTGTGGGCCCTGTTGCCTGCCAGCGCACACGGCCTGTTGCGGCCTCGATGGCCCAGCCGGTGTCGTCGCCCGCCATCAGATAGACCAGGTCGCCGTATACCGTCGGCGCGCCCGATCCTGTGGCTTCCAGTTGCTGGGTCCAGCGCACGGCGCCGTTGGCGGCATCCAGCGCGGTCAACACGCCGTAACCTGACGAAACGTAAAGCGTGCCATCCTTGACCGCCAGCCCGCCGCCTGTGGCCTCGCCCGCGTTGTCGCGTGCGGGGCGCACATCGGCCTGCCACAGCGTTGCGCCCGACGTCGAGGTGGCGGTGACGGTTGATCCGGCATCAAGGGTAAAGACACGGCCCGCGTCCGCCACCGGATTGGCGATGATGCGCTGGCGACGGCTGTCGCCCTGACCGATCTTGGCGCTCCAGGCAAGTTGCGGAGCCGCGGACAGTGCCGGATGTACCGTGCGATAGGCGGGTGTGCCAATCGCATGGCTCCACGCCGCATTGTTCTGCATCGCAGGCAGCGCAATCGCCCGCGTGGTATTTTCAGGTGTCGGTGCGACAATCAGGTCGGCAGGATCAGGGTTTTGCAGGACCGAACGCACCGGCTCGCGCTTGCCTGGCAGAATGACTTCGGGCTCGGTACAGGCGCTTAGGATCAAGCTGCCGCCAAGCGCCAGAGCCAGAGGCAAACGCGCCGTGAACATGGGTTTCGATCTCATGGCTGTGCTCATTGTCGTTTCTGGTCCCGAGGCAAAATCATCGTTTGTTTAGTTGCCGTTGGCGCCATTCGCACCAAGGTCGGGCTCCCCACCCAGCGCCACAATCACCTGTAGCGCCCGTTGTTGCAAGTCTGGCGTCACTTCGCTGTCGTCCAAAATGGTTTTCAGACGTGCGATGGCCGCATCGGTGTCGCCGGTTTCAATGTCGATCATTGCCAGCTGCTCGGACGCAAGCAAACGCAACGCCACACCGGGCTGTGCCAGCGCCTCATAGCCGGCGCGGCGGTCTTCGACCGACATGGTCGCAGCGCCTTGCCCCAGCATCTTGAACGACGCGATCTGACGGTAGATCAGCGGCACATCATTGTTGTTCGCAATCTCTTGCAAATGCGCGGTGGCGTCAGCGGCGTCACCGGCCTCGAACTCTTCCGAAGCGGTCAGAAAGTTCAGCACCGCACGGGCCGATGGCTGGCCCGCTTCGATTTTCGAAAAGGCCGCAGCACGCGCGGCGCTGTCATCCAGTTTCAGCGCGTTCAGCATGGCGTCGCCCAAGGCTTCGGCCTCGGTGCGGGCTTGCGCCTTGCGCCATTCCGAAAATGCCGCCCCGCCCACGATCAGAACAATGACCAGAATGGCGATCCAGCCATAGCGGCGCAACATGCCATACAGACGGTCACGGCGGACCTCGTCGTTCACTTCGTCAATGAAACTGTCGTTATTGCTCATGGCGTGGCCTCGGGTCTGTCGCAGGGTCCGACCCTCGGGTGGGGCACGGTTTCGCCCCTCTTAACGCGCACATGGCCCCAAGCCAAGGGGCACGCAGTCCGACAACTGCCGTGCGGTGTTTTGCGAAATTGCGCCACAGCCGTGAAAATAATAATCTGAACTGGTCAGTTTAGTGTATTTCGGTCCATAAACCCTCAAAGGTTGCGCCCCTGGCGCGACAGGACGACAACGAATCGGGGCGCAAATGCGTATTTTTTCTGTATTGGCGGCAATGGTCGTCGCTGTGATTGTTCTTGCGTTTACCCTCGAACGCGAGACAACGATGGCATATCTGCAAGGCGATGCAGGGACCGAACAGCCTGCGTCAGAAAATGACGGGGCCGCCGCCACGCCAATGGCGGCAACTGCGAAATCGCTGATCCGCGTCGTCGCCCAGCACTCGGTTGCGCGTGATATCGACAGCGCCGTGGTGTTGCGCGGCCAGACACAGGCCCAGCGTCAGGTCGAGGTCAAGGCCGAAACCTCGTCGACCGTGCTGTCCGAACCCTTGCAAAAAGGCAGCTTTGTCGAAGCGGGCCAGTTGCTGTGCAAACTGTCCCCCGGCACCCGCGGTGCGGCGCTGGCCGAAGCGCAGGCGCGCCAGTCCGAGGCCCGCGCAGGCAAAGCCGAAGCGCAAAGCCGGGTGCCCGAGGCGCAAAGCCGCGTCGCTGAGGCACAGGCCAGACTGGACGAGGCACTGATCAACCAGAACGCCGCGACCAAGCTTAGCGAAGGCGGTTTTGCCGCCGAAACCCGTGTCAAAAGCGCCGATGCAACCGTGGCATCGGCCCGTGCCGGGTTGGAATCGGCCCATGCCGGTGTGCAGGCGGCCAAATCGGGGCTGCAATCGGCGGATGCGGGGATCGAGGCAGCACAGGCGGGCGTGGCCGCTGCCCAAAAAGAGATCGAGCGGCTGGAGATCCACGCACCCTTTGCGGGGCTGCTGGAAAGCGACACTGCCGAACTGGGCAGCCTGATGCAGCCCGGCGCGCTGTGTGCGACGGTGATCCAGCTGGACCCGATCAAACTGGTGGCCTTTGTCCCGGAAACCGAAGTGGGCCGCGTGCATGTTGGCGCGCTGGCTGGCGGTCGGTTGGCGGCAGGTGGCGCTGACGTTCAGGGGCGCGTGACCTTCCTGTCGCGCGCGGCCGACCCGACCACCCGCACCTTCCGGGTCGAGATCGAAATTCCGAACCCCGATCTGCGCCTGCGCGACGGCCAGACTGTTGAAATCCTGATCGCAGCCGACGGCGCTCCGGCGCATTTGCTGCCGCTGTCGGCATTGACGCTGAACGACGAAGGCACGCTTGGGTTGCGCACCCTGACCCCGGACAGCGTGGTTGAATTCCAGCCTGTGAAACTGTTGCGCGACGCGCCCGAAGGCGCCTGGCTGACTGGCCTGCCCGACACCGTTGACGTGATCGTGGTGGGACAGGAATATGTCACCGCTGGCGTCAAGGTTGACGCCACCTTTCGGGAGACTGCCAAATGAGCGGTATCGTCGACTGGGCCGCGTCGCGGGCGCGGATGGTTCTGGCCTTTGTGGTGCTGTCCTTGACGGTCGGTGCCTTTGCCTATGTCAGCCTGCCCAAAGAGGGCGAACCTGACATCGAAATTCCGATGCTGATCGTCACGGTCACCTTCCCCGGCATCTCGGCCGCCGATTCCGAAACCCTGCTGATCAAGCCGATGGAAACCGAGCTGGCCGATCTGCCCGGCCTGAAAAAAATGAGCGCCACGGCGGCGGAAAACTATGCCAACGTCGTGCTGGAATTCGAATTCGGCTGGGACAAGACCCAGGTGATGGCCGACGCGCGCGACGCGCTGAACAACGCGCAGGCCGAGTTCCCCGACGGGGCCGACCAATACAAGATCGAAGAGTTCAACTTTTCCGAATTCCCGATCATCATCGTGAACCTGTCCGGCCCTGTGCCGGAACGTACAATGGCACGCGTTGCCAAAGACTTGCAGGACGATCTTGAAGCGCTTGATGCTGTTCTGGAGGCACCGATTTCCGGCAACCGCGACGAGATGCTGGAAGTGGTCATCGACCCGCTGCGCCTTGAGGCCTATAACGTCACCGCTGCCGAGCTGGTGGGCGTGGTTCAGAACAACAACCTGCTGATTGCCGCAGGCGAGATCACCTCGTCGACCGGCAGTTTCGCGGTGAAAATCCCGTCTTCGTTCAACGAGGCACGCGATGTCTATGCGCTGCCCGTCAAGACCAATGGCGACCGTGTGGTCACGCTGGGCGATGTGGCCGAAATCAACCTGACCTTCGAAGACCGCGAGAGTACGGCGCGCTTTAACGGCGATGATACGATTGCGATACAGGTGGTCAAACGCAAAGGTTTCAACCTGATCGACACCGCCGATCTGATCAAGGCAACCGTGGCCGAAAAGGCCGAAAACTGGCCTGACGGGCTGAAAGCGGCAGTGCAGGTGGGCACCTCGAACGACCAAAGCCGCGTGGTCAATTCGATGGTACAACAGTTGCAAGGGTCGGTGTTCACCGCCATCGCGCTGGTGATGATCGTGGTTCTGGCGGCCCTGGGCATTCGCGCATCGCTGCTGGTGGGCTTTGCAATCCCGACCTCGTTCCTGCTGTGTTTCGTATTGCTGGCGCTGATGGGCATTTCGATCTCGAACATTGTGATGTTCGGCCTGATTCTGGCGGTCGGGATGCTGGTGGACGGTGCCATCGTGGTGGTCGAATATGCCGACAAACGTCAGGCCGAAGGCGTGGGGCCGATGCAGGCCTATGTGGATGCGGCCAAGCGGATGTTCTGGCCGGTGATTTCGTCCACGGCCACGACGCTGTGCGCCTTTTTGCCGATGTTGTTCTGGCCCGGCGTGCCGGGTCAATTCATGGGCATGTTGCCCGTGACGCTGATATTCGTGCTCTCTGCCTCACTGATCGTGGCGCTGGTCTATCTGCCCGTGGTCGGCGGCGTGCTTGGGCGCATGGAACGTTGGGTCAGCGAAAATGTCAGCCGTGTCGCCGCGCTGCCGGTGCTGGCGCATATCGGGCTCGTGGCTGGCCTGGCTGTTGTGGCCGCGCTGGTAATGGCGTTCGCATTTGCACCACCTGCGCCCGACGCGGCAGGGGTCGCACCTCCGGCTCCGGTCTTTGCGCTGATGGGCAATGTGTTTGCCAATCTGGATCAAAGCAGCCTGCTATCCATCCTGACCACCTTTGCCGCCGCTTTTGGCGTGCTGCTGCTGACCATCGCCGCAGGCGGGATCGTGCTGAGCTGTGTGGTTGGCCTGTTGGTCGGCCTGCTGGCGGTATTTGCGCGACTGGGCCGTGGCGGGCACTGGCTGATGTCCAAAACAGTCGGCAAACGCAGTCAACGCGTGCGTGCAGGCTACCAGCGTTCACCCTTTGGCCGCGTGATGGAATTCATCGCGGGCAATCCGGTGATGCCGCTGGTGATGGTGGGGGCGGTGTTTGTCTTTGTCGGCACCACGCTGATCACATTCATGAACAACAACAACGGCACCGAATTCTTTGTCGAATCCGAGCCTGAACAGGCCATTGTCTATGTCATGGCGCGCGGCAACCTCAGCCTTGAGGAAAAAGACGCGCTGGTGCTTCAGGCCGAAGAAGTGGTATTGCGCCATCCCGGCGTGGCCACGGCCTTTGCCTTTGCCGGCACCGGCGGGCTGAACGCCAATACGGGCGGCGCGCAATCGCCCAAGGACACCATCGGTCAGATCCAGATCGAAACCATTCCTTGGGAAGACCGCCCCAGCCACAAAGAGCCGGTTTTCACCATTCCGCTGATCAACTACACGCTGACGCGCGATGTGCAGGATCCGGCCTTTGACGGCGATGTGGTGATCGACGATCTGATGGCCGAGCTTGGCCAGATCCCCGGCATTCGCGTTGAAATCCTCAATCTGGCGATGGGGCCGGCCTCGGCCAAGCCGGTGCATCTGCGTCTCAAGGGCAACAACTGGGATGATCTGGTGACCTCTGCCGCCTTGGCGCGCGCCGAGTTTGACCGCACACCCGGCCTGAAACTGATCGAAGACACCCGCCCCCTGCCCGGCATCGACTGGCAGATCGACGTGGATGTCGAAAAGGCCGGCCGATACGGCGCTGACGTGGCCACGGTGGGTGCAATGGTGCAACTGGTGACGCGCGGGCTGCTGCTGGACACCATGCGCGTGGACACGTCGGACGAAGAAATTGAAATTCGCGTGCGTGTACCGGAAAAAGACCGGCTGCTGAGCACGCTGGATTCGATGAAAGTGCGCACGGCTGACGGGCTGGTACCGCTGTCAAACTTTATCACCCGCACGCCTGTGCCCAAGCTGGCGCAGATCAGCCGCGTGGGCCAGAAACGGTATTTCGACGTCAAGGCCGCCGTAACGGCGGGCCTGCAAAAGCTGGTTCCTGCGGATGTGACCGGCGCCGATGCGCTCTCTGCCGACGCGGTGGCCACGCTTGCCCCCGCGCCCGATGGCACCCTGCGCGCCGAAGATGGCACGACCTATGCGGTGCTGGACGCCGCCGATCCGTCCATCGATATACAGGCCGCACTGGATCAGGGCAGCCTGCACATGGTGCCGGTCAACGACAACGAACGCATCACCCAGATCACCAAGTGGCTGGACACCGCCCCCCTGCCCGCGGGCATCGAATGGGAATGGACCGGCGATCAGGAAGATCAGGCCGAATCCGAAGCCTTCCTGTCCTCGGCCTTTTCCGCTGCTTTGGGGCTGATGTTCATCATCCTGCTGGCACAGTTCAACAGCGTCTACAACGCGGTGCTGGTGTTGGGGGCCGTGGTGCTGTCAACGGCCGGTGTGCTGATTGGCATGATGGTGATGGATCAGGCGTTTTCGATCATCATGACCGGCACGGGCATCGTGGCGCTGGCGGGGATCGTGGTGAACAACAACATTGTCCTGATCGACACCTATCAGGAATACGAACGCTACATGCCCCGGATCGAGGCGATCATCCGCACCGCGCAGGACCGCATCCGCCCTGTGTTGCTGACCACGATTACCACGATGGCGGGGCTTGCGCCGATGATGTTCGGCCTGTCGCTGGATTTCATCAACGGCGGCTTCACCATCGACAGCCCCACGGCGCTGTGGTGGAAGCAGCTGGCCACGGCGGTGGTCTTTGGCCTTGGCATCGCCACGGTGCTGACGCTGGTCATCACCCCGTCGCTGCTGGCGATCCGGGTCTGGCTGGGCACCTATGTTCTGTGGCTGTCGCACCTGCTGGCCAAGCTCAGCCTCGGCCGCGCCAGTGCAGCCGCCCGCGACTGGGCGTTGAACCGGCAGGCCAAACAGGCCGACCTGCACGAGATCATCTGGGACGACGGTGCGGGAGAGACGGTTGCATCCGCTTCGGTAGACGCGCCCAAGGATCCGCGCCTGAACAACGGGCTGCGCGCGGCGGAATAAACTGCGGGCCGGGCTGGCCTTGCTGGTCGGCCCGGTTCGCTCTCGCCCCCTAGCAACTGTATTTCTCAAGCGAGTTGAGTAGTCCATTTCTGTCGACTTTTGCAAAGGGCGTTCACGATTGTCACAAGCTTTCTTGCGACGGCGGTGATTATCACTTTGTGTGGTTTTCCGGCTTCGCGAAGGCGGTCTGCGAACGGCTTCAGGACGGGATTGTGGTGACTGGCGACGAGCGCCGCCTGGAACATAACGTGTCGCAGCGGGCGCCGGCCGCCTCCGATAGCGCGCTTGCCCCGCATCGCGCCGCTGTCATGGGCAATGGGCGCAAGGCCTGTCAGCGCGGCGGCTTGTTCGCCCGTGATCTGGCCGAGTTCCGGCATTTCAGCGATCAACATCGTGCTGGCGACCGGGCCAATGCCGGGAACTGAACGCAAGATGGCAGCAGTCGTGGCAAGGCCTTCCTCTGAGGCGATGATCTGTTCGATCCGGACCTCAAGTCCTGCAATCTGGCGATCCAGTAGGTCTTTCAGGTCACCATCCATGACGTCGAACAGATCATCCGAACCCAGTTTCGCATGCGCCTTGATTTGCGCCAAAAGCCGTTTGCGTGTTTCGACGAGCTGACCACGCTTGGACACCAAAGCCCTGAGAAGACGTATCTTTTCATGCGGCAAGGTCCGCCCTGTATCAGGCCGAAAGGCCATGAACCGCGCGATAAGCTCCGCGTCGATCCTATCCGTTTTCGCCCGCGTGCCCCGGCTGGCGGCAAAGGCTTTGATTTGCGCGGGCGGCAGTTGCCTGGTCGCGACCCCTGCAACGTCGAGGGCCGACCACAGACGCCATTCCTGCCCCCCTGTGGCCTCAAAACAAACCAGCGCACAGGCTGACTTTGCCAGGGCGCCCACGCGCGCATGCCCGTCCTCGGAATTGGGCAATCGAAGTCTCTGATTGCTTGGCAGGCAATGAATGTCCAGCCAATCGCGGCTGACATCTATGCCAAGGATTGCGTCTCGTGTTATCCTGTTCATGTTCTCTTCCTTCTGATCCGTGGTCCAAGCTGGCCACAAGCAACTGTTCGAGATGGATGAAGAGAGACAGTGCTGGCTCGCTAGCAAACGTGGTCCCAGTTCAACTTGGGCCACAAGGCTCTGACGCCATACACCGTCCCGTCAGTGACCTCGGCCAAGGTCGCTGACGGGGGAACAATAACAGATCGGAGATACAGAAGGGTCTGGACCCATTAATCTTACGTTGTCAGTTTGACAGATTTTTCCGCTGACAAGTAGCATCTGTGCAGGAATAGTGGTTCTATTTCAAACAGATGCGCCGCAGGCTGCGGGAAAATCCGTCAAACCCGTCACGCCGAAGGCGTGCCAATATTATTAAGCGCTCCTACGGAGCGACGGGCGGCAATTTCACTTCATTTCAGCGGCTTGGGCCGCTTGCAAATAGAACCACTATTGGCAGCACGACCCAAACCCTTGCAATTTCGTGAAATAGCCGCTGAGTATGTAAGATTAATGGTTCCAGTGCCTAGGTCACCGACTCATAAGTTCGCAACCAGATCCTGATTGACGCGAGTTGTATGGATGCGAGGAAATTATCATCGCGTTTGTCATATCTTGTTGCTACCGCGCGGAAATTTTTGAGTTTGTTGAAGAAACGCTCCACTGCGTTGCGTGCTTTGTAACGCTCGCGATCATGCGGGATGACAGGATTGCGTTGCGGCATCGAAGGGATCACGGCTTGCGCCTTCTGTTTGGCGATCAAATCACGGATCGCGTTGCTGTCATAGGCGCGATCCGCCAGCACGCTGCAGCCTTCTTTCAGTCGATCCAGCATCTGCTCTGCCGCGTGTCCATCATAGGCCTGCCCAGCCGTCAGCATGAGCCGGATCGGGCGGCCAAGCGCGTCCACCAAAGCGTGGATTTTCGTTGTCAGCCCGCCCCTTGAGCGACCCAGGCAATCGGATCGCCCCCTTTTTTAGGGCCATTTGCGCCCTGTTGGTGTACCCGGATGGAGGAGCTGTCAATCATTTGCACCTCACCCTCATATGCCTCTGATATTGCTTCAAGAATACGCGCCCAGTGGCCCGCACGCCGCCAGCGGTTGAAGCGGTTCACACAGGTCGTATGCGGCCCGTATCGTGCAGGAATGTCTGCCCAGGGCGCACCAGTCCGCAAGCGCCAGAAGATGCCGTTCAAAACCCGCCGGTCATCCACACGCGGCTTGCCGCGCACCTTCGTCGGCAGCAACGGCTGGATCACCGACCATTCAAAATCTGTCAAATCAAAACGTGCCATTCTCACCTCCACATTTGCCGGAAAGTGAATCACGTTTTCTAAAGTCTGTGAATCCCTTTTATGGGTATGTGACCTAGGGTCTGGACAAGCTTCCAAAGATAACGGATTCCCTACAGAGATGGGCGGGACGGGTGAAGACGTCGCAGAATAACGCGACCTATCCCTTGGCGCGGCTTTCCGGGTCAAGCGCGGCCCACCACGCCGCATAGCTGGACGCTTCCGGCGCGGTCCCGCTTTCGTCCGCAGCACCACCGTCCCACCAGATCGGCCCACGCTCGCCCAAGGCAACTTTGGCCGCGTCCACGCGGGCGCGGGCGTCCTGCGCTGCCGCGTCATCCCCGGCCCTGCGCAGGTCCAGCCGCGCGCGCATCATCTGCTTGATGGCCGCCCGACGCACATCATCGGGCAGCGCCGGATCCGTCATGCGCCACAGCTTGCCCCTGGAGACGAAATAGCGCCCGTCCGGTGTTTGCGGATGGTCCCTGGGTGGCATCAGTCCTCTTCAAACTGCTGGCGATTCCACAGCTGCGCATAGCGCCCCGATTGCGCCAGCAATGCCTCGTGGGTGCCATGTTCGACGATCTTGCCCTTTTCCAGCACGATGATCCGGTCCGCCTCGGAAATGGTACTCAGCCGGTGCGCGATGGTCAGCACCGTGCGCCCCCGCCCCGCGGCCATCAGCGCCGATTTGATCTCTTGCTCGGTCTCGCTGTCCAGCGCGCTGGTGGCTTCGTCCAGCAACAGGATCGGCGGGTCTTTCAACAATGTGCGCGCAATGCCCACGCGCTGCTTCTCGCCGCCTGAAAGCTTTAGTCCCCGCTCGCCCACTGCGGTGTCATAACCATCCGGCAGGCTGAGAACAAAGTCGTGGATCTGCGCCGATTTCGCCGCAGCTTCAATCTCGTCCTGCGTGGCCCCACCGCGCCCGTAGGCGATGTTGTAACGGATCGTGTCATTGAACAAAACCGTGTCTTGGGGCACCACACCGATGGCGTCGTGCAAGCTGGTTTGCGTGACATCGCGCACGTCCTGCCCGTCAATGCGCAGCGCGCCACTGCCGACGTCATAGAACCGGAACAACAGCCGCCCGATGGTCGACTTGCCCGACCCGGTCGAGCCGACAATGGCCACCATTTCCCCCGGCTCTGCGGTCAGGGTGATCCCCTTGAGAATTGCGCGTTCGCTGTCATAGCCAAAGTGCACGTCCTCCAGTTCGATCCGCCCGCCGTTAACCTTAAGCGGCTTGGCGTCGGGCTTGTCCGTCACCTCGGCGGGCTGTTCCAGAAGATCGAACATCTCGCCCATGTCCACCAGCGCCTGCCGGATCTCGCGGTAGACCGATCCAAGGAAGTTCAGCGGCAGGGTGATCTGGATCATATAGGCGTTGACCATGACAAAATCCCCGACGGTCAAGCTGCCATTCTGCACGCCCACAGCGGCCATCACCATGACCCCCACCAGCCCGCAGGTGATCAGGAACGACTGGCCAAAGTTCAGGAAGGCCAGCGAATAGGATGTCTTGATTGCGGCCTCTTCATAGCCCGCCATGGCCTTGTCATAGCGGCCTGCCTCGCGGGCTTCGGCCCCGAAGTATTTGACCGTTTCATAGTTCAGCAGACTGTCGATCGCCTTTTGGTTGGCGTCGGTGTCCTGGTCGTTCATCACCCGACGCAGTTTCACGCGCCATTCGGTCACACGGAAGGTAAACCAGACATAGAGCGCGATGGTAAAGGCGACGATGGCCAGATAAATCCAGTCAAACAGAACCGTCAGGATGATCCCGATCAGCAGCAGTTCCAGCACCAGCGGACCGATGGAAAACAGCAGGAAACGCAGCAGAAAATCGACCCCCTTCACACCCCGCTCGATGATCCGGCTTAGCCCGCCGGTCTTGCGGGTGATGTGATAGCGCATCGACAGGCGGTGGATATGTTCAAAGGTCTCCAGCGCCAGCATCCGCAGGGCACGTTGTCCCACGCGGGCAAAAATCGCATCGCGCAACTGTTGGAAACCCACGTTCATCAGGCGCGCAACGCCGTAAGCGACCGTCAGACCGACCGCCCCCAATGCCAGCTCTGATACACCCTCGCCCGAAAGGACGTTGACCGCATCGCGAAAGATGATGGGGATGTAGACCGACACCAGTTTCGATGCCAGCAGTGCCACCAGGGCCCAGACCACGCGGTGTTTGACCCAGGGCTGATTGTCCGGCCACAGATAGGGCATGACCTTGCGAATGGTACGCCAGCCCGAACGGCGTTCGGCTTCGTTTTCCTGACGGTCAAGTTCGGCTTGGGCCGCAGCGTCGGTTTCTGCGGTGGGGCTGGCTGTGTCGGCTGGCATGAAAGGTCCTGTCTTGCTTGCCCATTACATAGGCGGATGAACAGGCGGTTGCCAGTGCTGCGGGGTTAGTCGGGCAAGTTAAAGACCTGACCGGGGTAAATCAGATCAGGGTCGCGGATCGCATCGCGGTTGGCCTCGAAAACGCGCACATAAAGGATCCCCTCGCCATAGCGGTCACGCGCAATGGCCCACAAGGTGTTGCCGGTCTGGACCGTCACCGCCTTGACGGGCGTGTCCTGCGGGCCGGTTTGCGCCGCCAAGACGGCAGGGTCCTCGCGTTTGAACGGGGTTTCGGCGCGGCTGACAACCTCGCCTGCGGCGTTCACCTCGTCAACACGCAGGGTGTAGACGCCGCCATCGACATGGGGCAAATCGCCCCGCCAGCGGCCACGGGCGTCGACCGGTAGGTCGATGATGGCCGCGTTATCAAGGTAGACGCGCACAGAACCGTCGCGCCCCGTTGCGCGGCCAGACAGTTGCACACCGCCATCGTCGGCATAGCCGATGGTGTCGATGGAAATGTTCAAACTGGTCAGGGCCGAGGGCCGGTTGACCAGTTCGACCCCGTCGGCGTCGGATTTCAGGATGGCAACGCTGGCTGTGGCAGGGGCTGTTTCAGGTTGAGCAGTCTGGTCTGCCGTCTGGGTTTGCGCCGCAGGCTCGGGGATTTTGCCGGTTGTTTCTGGTGCCACTGCGGGTTCCGCGACCTGGGCGCGCTGTTGCGGTTTCTCGGTCGCGTTCGTCGCTTGTGCGGTGTCTTCTGACATGGTTTGCGCAGAACTGTCCGTGTTTTCTGCCGCGGGTGCGGCGGTCGGCGCTGCTCCGGCAGGCTCGGCCTGCGCGGTCACGGTTGGTCGCTCTGTCGCAGCGGGTTCAGCCTGCGCGGTCGCGGCTGGTACCGCAGTTTCAGCCTGCGCGGTTGCCGCCGGTGCCTCTGTGCTGGCTGTCGCTGTGTCCGGTTTCAAATCCGCCATCGCAGGCGTCTCGGCGGGGGGACGGCCCTCTGGTGTGGCCACGGTGCTGGCGGCCACATCTTCGGGCTTGGGATCAACGGCATTGGCCGGAGTGTCAGCGGCTTGCGCGGCATCCTCGGAGGCCTGCGGCGCTGCGGCGACCTGCTCTGGCGCCCCCTCAGGCTCGGGCACAGGTTTCGGTGCCATAGGTGCCAGCACGATCTCTTCCACGCCCGCAATATCGCCGTCCGCGCCGCGCTGGATCACGGTCAGAACCTGCGGCTGTGGGCTGGGGTCTATCATCGTCACGGCGGCAAAGGCACCCTGCCCGCTGGCTTGGGTCGTGGTGTTTTCAACACCGTCCAGCAGCACCGCAACCGTGCTGTCAGGGGCCGCGCGTCCGGCGACGACAAAAATGCCATCCGCTTCAAGGCGCACTTCGTCGATGCTGGGCGGGACCGGCGTGTCGACAGCTTCGGGCACGTCGGCTGTGTCCCCCTTGGGCGCGTCAACGGCGGCAACTTTGGCAGTGTCGGCGGGCACTTTTGCCGCTTCGGTCCCGCTGTCAGCCGCCTGCATCACCGGAACCGGCGCTTCACCGGTATCGGGGCGGAAAAAATATAGACCGCCACCGATCACAGCCACCACCACAATGGCGACGGCGACACCCGCGGGCGCGCCCGATACTGCTGAAAACTTGCTCATGTCGTATACGCGCCCGGACGGCGCCCCCCAGTTGGCTGAGTTGCCATTGAGGTTACATATCAAGCGCGCTAACACCGGTCAAAAGCCTAGCGATGACAACCCCGTTTATTTTCAAGCCTCTGAGGTGAAAAATGCTGAAATCTGTCTGTGTCTTCTGCGGCTCGCGCACCGGAACCGATCCTGAATATGCCAAACAGGCCACCGCGCTTGGCAACGCGCTGGCTGAAAACGACTGGCGGCTGGTCTACGGCGCAGGCGATGTGGGCCTGATGGGCACCGTGGCGCGGGCCGCCCAGGCGGCGGGTGGCGAGACATTTGGCGTGATCCCCGCGCATCTGGTGGCATGGGAAGTCGGCAAGGTCGATCTGACCCGCTATATCGTCACCGAGACCATGCACGAGCGCAAGAAAGTCATGTTCATGAACTGCGATGCGGTGGTCCTGTTGCCCGGCGGCGCCGGGTCGCTGGACGAGATTTTCGAAGTGCTGACCTGGCGCCAGCTGGGCCTGCATGAAAAGCCGGTAGTTGTTTTGAATTCAAACGGTTATTGGGACCCGTTCATGCAACTGCTGAGGCATGTCGTCGATCAGGGCTTTGCCGATGCCAGCCTGCTGGATTATGTCACGCCTGTGCCCGATACCGCCGCCGCAATCGCTGCCCTGCGTGCCGCCCTGTCCTGAGCAAACATGCTGGCGGCATAGATCGCCAGCGCAACCCAGATCAGGCCGAACGCAATCTTGTGCCAACCGGTAAACAGCTCTCCAAAGACAAAGACCGCGCAGGAAAACTGCAATGTGGGGTTGAGGTACTGCACCAGCCCCAACGAGGTCATGCGCACCCGTCGCGCGGCATAGCTGAACAGGATCAGCGGCAGCGCCGTGATCAGCCCCGAAACCAGCAGGATCGCCATGGTTTCGCCCCCGGCATGAAACGCCGACCCGCCCCTGTGTTCCGATTGCAACATCACGGCCAGCGCAATGGGCACCATCAGCAAGACTTCGGCAGTGACTGACACCACCGGCCCAACATCCAGCCGTTTCTTGATCAGACCATACAGGCCAAAGCTGACCGCCAGCGTCCGCGCGATCCACGGCGGGGCCTGCAAGCCCACGGTCAGCAACACCACCGCCCCCGTTGCCAGCGCCACGGCGAGCCATTGGCTGGGTTTCAGTGCCTCGCCAAAAACCACCCGCCCGATCACCACCGCGACCAGCGGCAGGATATAATAGCCCAGACTGCTTTCGGTGGTGCGCCCGGCCCCCACGGCCCAGATGAACAGAAACCAGTTGATCCCGATCATCAGTGACGCCAGCGCCATCGTGCCCAGCTTGGCCGGGGTGTCCAGCGCGGCGCGCACCAGCCCCAACCGCCCCTGCACCGCCAGAACGCCACCAAAGAACAGCAGCGACCAGACCGTGCGGTGCGCCAGCACTTCGATGGCCGGAACATGGGCCACCTGTTTGTAGAACATCGGAGACAGCCCCCAGATGGTGCAGGCGCCAATTCCGGCCAGAACGCCTTTGGTCTGCGGAGACAGGATCAGGGGGGTGTTTCGCATGGCGCATCAAGACCGCGATTACGCGGCCCCTGCAAGCGCAAACGTCCCGTCAAACGCGAAACGCCCCGCAGTCTCCTGCGGGGCGCTTGCAGCAGTGGTCGGTCGCAGTGATTACATGCGCGAGGCGACGTTTTCCCAGTTGACCAGATTGTCGAGGAAGTTGGTCAGATAGTCGGGACGCTTGTTGCGGAAGTCGATGTAATAGGAGTGTTCCCACACGTCGCAACCCAGAAGCGCGGTCTGGCCAAAGCACACGGGGTTCACGCCGTTTTCAGTCTTGGTGACTTTCAGGCTGCCGTCGGTGTCTTTCACCAACCATGCCCAACCCGAGCCGAACTGGCCCGCGCCCGCGGCTTTGAAGTCGTCCTTGAATTTGTCGACCGAGCCAAAGCTTTCGGTGATCGCTTTTTCCAGTTCGCCGGGCATCTTGCTGACGTCAGGGCCCATCATTTCCCAGAACTGGTTGTGGTTCCACAACTGGCTGATGTTGTTGAAGATACCCGATTGGGCGACAGCCTTGGGGTCGTAGGTGCCCTTGATGATCTCTTCGAGAGATTTGCCGGCCCATTCGGTGCCTTCAATCGCCTTGTTGCCATTGGTGACATAGGCGTTGTGGTGAATGTCGTGGTGGAATTCCAGCGTCTCGGCGGACATGCCTTTGGCGGCAAGTGCATCGTGCGCATAGGGAAGGTCGGGAAGTTCAAAAGCCATGGTTCGGGCCCCCTTTGAATATTGAATGTCCTCTGACTGACAGAAAGCGTCAGCTTCTGCAATATCAAGGCATGAGACGGGGAAAGGTTCCATAGAAGATTGGATTGTGACTTTGCACGCGGCGGCCAAGCTAAGGTGCGCACACTATGTGACGTGCATCAAAGGGCAGCGCACCTTAATTCCGGGCTGGATGGAAGGGTCTACGATCCGGCCCAGCCGCGAAGGCGCAGGCTCGGATAATGGTCTTCAGCATCATTTTACAAACTCAAACCCTTTGGGCGCTTTGGTTCGGGGGATGCATTTACCCTTCGCGGAAAACCGTTGCGGAAAACCGACGGGTTTCGCCACGACCGAAATCGCCTGCGTCGACGTGTTCAGTCTGGCTACATAGCTAAATGTAGGAACAACCTCGCCCTTAGCGTCAGTGGCATTGGCGATTGTCCATGTCACCCGATACGTGTCACCGGTCTTGCGGCCACGCGCGGAAATCGGGGCCCCAATGAAAGTAAGGATCGCGCCGTCGATGACGGTGATTTTGCCCGCATCGTCAAATATCAGGCCAACCTTTGGCGACACCCAACCGTTGGACACTTTCGTATTCATGTCGCATTCATAAAAGATACCCGCGAGGGCCCCACTGCAGGTCAACATCCAAAAAGAGATGGCCTTAGCAACGGACCGCAAGTATCTAAACATAAACTACTTTCCTCAATCACACAGATACAACCTATGCGTTAAGGTGCTTTAGAAGCAAGCTGGAACCGACCCAAAATCCGAAAATATCAACTTAGACACAGGACCCATTATTCCTAGAATGTCATCCGCCCCGACGCGTCTTCAGCGCAAACACATAGTGCGCCGTTCTAGCAGGCGCCGAGGACCACATGGCGCAGTCCTTGGTCCCGCTTAGAAATACCCGACTTCAGACCCCGGCTGTGCCGCCACTTTCAGCAGATCGAATGCATATTGCGCGTTGCTGCGGAAGGTGATGATGCGGAAGGTGTCTGGCGCGTGCAGCCAGAAGGCCGCCGGGATCTGCGCCATCCGCGAGCGGCGGAACATGCCCTCTTTGAACGCGGCGGGCGACAGGTCGACCGGCACCAGTTTGGCCAGCACTTCACGCGCATTTGGACCGCTCAGGTCAAACACCGCACGGGCGTCCGAAACGTCGACCTTCAGCGCATGGGCCTTGGCCAGGCTTTTGCGCATTTTCACAAGACTGTCCGCGACCGTCTCATAGGGGCACAGCACCAGCAACTCGTCCGGGCTCATCCAGCAGATGCCGCGCTGGCCCACGCAATTGGCATGATTTGGCGCAGGCATGTCGACGCCCGCCACGCCGGTGGCGGCGGATTTGACGGCCGCGCTGGACATGTCTCCGCGCAGGGTGATCATGCCTTGCAGGCCGATCTCGCGCACCTCGGCGATGCCGCCGGTGTAGGTTGCTTGGTTCAAAGCGCTGACAATATTAGACATTCGGCTTGTTCCCTTCGGGGTCATAGAACACGGGGCTGACGATCTTGGCCTTGTATTCAGTGCCATCGGTGCCCGGGAAGCTCAGAACCTCACCCATGCGGTCCGGCCCGTTCAACACCAGCCCCATGGCAATGCCACGCTCCAGATTCGGCGAATGATAGGTCGAGGTGACGCGGCCCTGTGTTTCGCGCTGCCCGTTCGCGTTGGTGCCATCGGCCACGGCATAGGCCCCGTCGGGCAATGTCGAACCGTCGACGGTTTCCAGCCCCACCAGCTGCCAGCGGGACGGATCAACCATGTGGCTGCGTTCCTGCCCCCGTTTGCCGATAAAGTCCTCTTTCTTCTTGGAAATCGCCCAGTGCAGGCCCAGGTCCTGAGGAATAATCGTGCCGTCGGATTCATCACCGATCATGATAAACCCTTTTTCAGCGCGCAGAATGTGCAGGCATTCGGTGCCATAAGGCATCACACCCAGATCAGCCCCCACAGCCATCAGCGCATCCCACAGGGCTTGGCCCTGCGACGCCGGAACCGCGATTTCATAGCTCAGCTCGCCCGAGAACGAAATGCGATAGACCCGCACGTCAAAGCCGCCGAGCGTGCCGTCGGCCCAGTCCATGAAGCCGAGCGCATCGGCGCTGACATCCATGCCGCCCAAACGCTCAAGTGCTGCGCGGGCGTTGGGACCCACAACCGCGATCTGGGCATATTGCTCGGTGACATTGGCCACATAGACCTGCCAGTCCCACCATTCGGTTTGCAGCCATTCTTCCATGTGGCCATGGATGCGCTCGGCGCCGCCGGTGGTGGTGTGGCACAGCCAGGTTTGCTCGTCGATGCGTGCAACCACGCCATCGTCGATCAAAAAGCCGTTCTCGTCGCACATCAGACCATAGCGGCATTTGCCCGGTTTCAGGTTGGACATCATGTTGGTGTACATCATGTCCAGAAACTTGCCCGCGTCCGGCCCGCGCACGATGATCTTGCCCAGCGTGCTGGCGTCCAGCAGGCCCAGGTTGTCGCGGGTGTTCTTGGTTTCGCGCATCACCGCGTCATGGGTGCTTTCGCCGCTGCGCACATAGGCATAGGGGCGACGCCACTGGCCGACAGGTTCCCATTCGGCGCCGTTTTCGTCGTGCCAGTCGTGCATGGGTGTGCGCCGCAACGGCTGGAACACCGCATCGCGCGCCTCGCCGCCGATCGCCCCCATGGAAATCGGGGTATAGGGCGGGCGGAAGGTGGTTGTTCCCGTCTGCGGGATCGGCTGGTTCAGACTGTCCGACAGGATCGCCAGACCGTTGATGTTGCTCAGCTTGCCCTGATCGGTTGCCATGCCCAGCGTGGTATAGCGCTTGGCGTGTTCGACCGACTGGAACCCTTCGCGGGCAGCCAGTTGCACATCGCTGACTTTCACGTCGTTCTGATAGTCCAGCCACGCCTTGCTGCGCAGTTTGATGCCCGCTCCGTGGGGCATCAGCCAGACCGGCGCCATCGGAGCCTCGGGGGCATGGCTGCCTTCGGGGGCCTTGGCAGCGCTGCGGCCCGGCTTGTGGCCCGCAGCGGTTGCTGCGGCCTTGCCCGCGGCATCGGCATCGGCCAGCACATCGCCCAGCAACAGCGCGCCACTGGCACTGCCTGCGGCGGTCACAAAGGGTTTGCCGTCGGCCCCTGTCGGCGCTTTGTCCACATCCGGTTTGAACGCGGCCTGCGCCCCGTCCCAGACCAGTTTGCCACCGCAATGCGACCACAGGTGCACCACCGGCGACCAGCCGCCGGACATGGCCACGACGTCACAGGGGATCTCTTCCAGAACCGCGCCTTCGCCGGCTTGCGAACAGACCGCGACACCGCTGACGCGCTTGCCGCCCATAACAGTCGAAACACCGTGTCCCATCAGCACCCGGATGCCCAAGGCCTTGGCCTGCTCCATCAGCGCGCTGTCGGTGGGCAGAACCCGCGCATCGAGGATGGCCGGAACGTCCAAACCCGCGTGTTTCAAGGCGATTGCCGTAAGGTAAGCGTTGTCGTTGTTGGTCACAACAACTGTGCGGTCGCCCGGCGACACCCCGAAATTGGTCACATAGTCGCGCACGGCCGAGGCCAGCATGACGCCGGGAATGTCGTTTCCGGCAAAGCTGAGCGGGCGTTCGATGGCCCCTGTCGCGGTCACGATCTGCGCCGCACGGATGCGCCACAAACGGTGGCGTGGTCCGGTTGTTCCGGGCGCGTGATCACTCAAACGCTCGTAGCCCAGAACATAGCCATGGTCATAAACACCCGCCCCCATCATGCGGCGGCGCAACGTGACATTTTCCATGGCCTGCAAAGCGGCTACGGTTTCATCCACGAAGTTATCCACAGGCTTGCCGGCAACCTTGCCGCCGTCCACGGGTGCGCGCCCGCCCCAATGGGCGGTCTGTTCGATCAACATCACACGCGCGCCGGTGTCTGCCGCGGCCCTGGCCGCCTGAAGGCCCGCCACGCCGCCGCCAATCACCAGCACATCACAGAAGGCATAGAAATGCTCGTAGGTGTCCACGTCACGTTCTGTGGGCGCGGCACCAAGACCGGCAGCCTTGCGAATGAAGGGTTCGTAAACGTGTTTCCACAAGGGGCGCGGATACATGAATGTCTTGTAATAGAAGCCGGCGGGCATGAAACGCGACATCTGGGCGTTGATCGCACCCACGTCGAATTCAAGGCTGGGCCAGTGGTTCTGGCTTTTGGCGCTCAGACCCTCGAACAACTCGGTGGTTGTCACGCGCTGGTTCGGCTCGAAACGCCCACCCTGCCCGAGGTTCACCAGCCCGTTGGGCTCTTCTGCACCGCTGGCGACGATACCGCGCGGACGGTGGTATTTGAAACTGCGGCCCACAAGCATCTGGTCGTTGGCCAGCAGGGCCGAGGCCAGCGTGTCGCCCTCGAAGCCCTTCATGTGCTTGCCGTTAAAGGTAAACTGCACGGCGCGGGATTTGTTCAGCAGGCGGCCGCCTGTGGCAAGACGTGTGCTCATGTTTTCAGACCTTTGCGCGTGCGGTGGCTGCGGGAGCCTCCGGCGGGAGTTTTCTGGGCAAGATGAAGATCGGTCATTGGAACTCTCTCCATGACCAGCCGGGAACTTTGGCGCTGATCTTGTCACGCAGGTCCTGGGGCGGTTCATGGGTCTGGGCCGCATACGTGCCATAGACCTCAAGCGTGGTGGTGTTGCGCGCGGCGTGGAACCACTTGCCGCAGCCGTTGTTGTGACGCCAGCGTTCGAAATGCACGCCCTTCGGGTTTTCGCGCATGAACAGGTATTCTTCGAACTGGTCTTCGGTCGATCCGGGGCCAAAGCGTTTCAGATGTGCTTCGCCACCTGCGTGAAACTCGGTCTCTTCGCCGGTCACGCCGCAGCAGGGACAGGTCAGGATCAGCATGGGCGGGCCTCGTTTTGATGGGGGGACATGATAAAGGCGCGCGCATGGCTGCGCGCGCCCCTGTCAGGATGCGTGTCGAAGGTCGCGCGGATGGCGCGCTTAGTTGCCGGTTGTGGCTTCTTCGGCTGCGTTGCCAACGCTGTCGGCTGCGCCTTCAACGGCGTCGCCTGCGCTTTCGGCAGCGCCCTGGATGGCTTGGCCTGCGTCTTGTGCCGCGTCGCCGGCACCTTCGATGGTGACGTTGATGTCATTCGCGCCGCTGGCTGTGTCGGCATCGCCGCCATATATGACATAGGCGAGCACCCCCACGACGACGACAAGCGCGCCGACGACAAAAGCGACGCCTGTGCTGCCGCCCGAACGGGTCGTTGTCGTGGTCGAATGGACAGGCTCATTGGTCGTGGTGCGTGTCGTTTCATAGTCGGCCATTGGTCGTCTCCTTGCTTGATCAACGTTGCAAGGAGAACGCCGGCACGTTCGGTTCGGTTCCTGAGCCTCAATTTGCTGCGGCGAAAATCTGCCAATGCTGCCATCAGTGTGCCACCCCGGCGGCGACGCTTTCGTCGATAAACTTGCCCTCGCGGAAGCGGTGCATCGAAAACTCTTCGGTCAGCGGCGAATGGCCCTTGGCCATCAGCTCGGCCATGGCCCAGCCCGAGCCGGGAATTGCCTTGAAACCGCCCGTGCCCCAGCCGCAATTGATGAACATGCCCTCGACCGGCGTCTTTGACAGGATGGGCGAGCGGTCGCCCGTCACATCCACGATGCCGCCCCACTGGCGCAGCATTTTCAGCCGCGAGACCATCGGGAAGGTTTCGACCAGCGCACGCACTGTTTCCTCGATATGGTGGAAGCTTCCGCGCTGGGTGTAATTGTTATAGCCGTCGGTGCCGCCGCCGATGACCATCTCGCCCTTGTCGGACTGCGACATGTAGCCGTGCACCGTATTGGCCATAACCACCACGTCCATGCAGGGTTTGATCGGCTCGCTGACCAGCGCCTGAAGGGCGACGGATTCCAGCGGCAGACGGAAGCCCGCCATTTCGCACAGATGGCCCGAATGGCCCGCAACGATGCCGCCCAGCTTGTCACAGTCGATGGCCCCGCGCGAGGTGTCGACGCCGACCACCTTGCCGCCTTCGGTGCGCACACCGGTGACTTCGCAGCGCTGGATCACATCCATGCCCATGTCGGAACAGGCGCGCGCATAGCCCCAGGCCACCGCATCGTGGCGGGCTGTGCCGCCGCGGGCCTGCCACAGGCCGCCCAGCACCGGATAGCGCGGACCGTCGAGGTTGATGATCGGCACCAGTTCCTTGACCCGTTGGGGGCTGATGAATTCGGTCTTGACCCCTTGCAGCGCGTTCGCATGCGCCGTGCGCTGATAGCCGCGCACCTCGTGCTGGGTCTGTGCCAGCATGATCACGCCGCGCGGGCTGAACATGACGTTATAGTTCAGGTCCTGGCTCATCGTCTCGTAAAGGCTGCGCGATTTCTCGTAGATCGCCGCCGACGGGTCCTGCAGATAGTTCGACCGGATGATCGTGGTGTTGCGGCCGGTGTTGCCGCCCCCCAGCCAGCCCTTTTCCAGGATCGCCACATTGGTGATGCCGAAGTTCTTGCCAAGGTAATAGGCCGTGGCCAGCCCGTGACCGCCTGCGCCCACGATGATCACATCGTATTTCTTCTTCGGCTCGGCGTCGCGCCATGCGCGATCCCATCCTGTGTGATGGCGCGCGGCCTCGCGGGCGATGGCAAAGGCGGAATAGCGTTTCATGGGCACGGTCCTGACGGGATTCGGGGCAAGGCATTCGGCTGTTTCTGTATTGAGTGAGAGTGCAACCTGAAAGGATACTCTTCGCGGCACTTTCTAACAGATTTGCGACACACACGCCAATTGGCAACCACACGGGGGCGGGCGCGGCCTTTTGCCTCTTTTTATGCCCCCGCAGCTTGGATACACCGCGAGGGACACGAAAGAAGGCTGATATGGACATCTGGGGTTTCGGGATTATCGCGGCAGGACTGGCGCTGGTGGTGTCTGTAGTGCTGGCAGCGGCATTGCGGGCGGGGCGCGCTCAGGCGCAGTCGACAGCGTCATACGACCTGCAAGTCTACCGCGACCAGCTGGCCGAGGTAGAGCGTGATCTGGCACGCGGCACCATCAACCCCGAGGATGCCGCCCGCGTGCGCACCGAGGTGTCGCGCCGCATTCTGGCCGCCGATGCCGATGCGCGCCTGCCCGATGATGCCGCCCAGAGCAAAGGCGGCACCAAAGCGCTGGCCTTGGGACTGGCTGTGCTGTTGCTGGCGGGCAGCGCTGTGTTGTACTGGCAGCTGGGTGCTTTGGGCTATGCAGACCAGCGCCTGCAAGCGCGCATCGCAATGGCCGCAGAGCGGCGCGCCGAGCGGCCCACGCAGGCGCAGGCCGAAGCGGCGCAGCCCGACGCACCACAGGCACAAGAGGAAAACCCGGAATACGCCGCGCTGATCGACCAGTTGCGCAGCGCCGTGGCCCAGCGCCCCGATGATCTGCAAGGGCATGTTCTGCTGGCCCAGACCGAAGCACGGCTGGGCAATTTTGCACAGGCCGCCAAGGCGCAGGCCGTGGTTCTGCGGCTGAAAGGCGACGATGTGACTGTGGCCGATCTGACCACACAGGCCGAATTGCTGATCTTTGCGGCAGGTGGCTATGTCTCGCCCGCAGCCGAAGACGCCCTGCGCCGGGCGCTGAACATTGACGACACCGATGGCAGTGCGCGGTTTTACTGGGGCGAAATGCTGATCCAGACCGGGCGGCCCGATCTGGGCTTTCGTCTTTGGGACGGCTTGCTGCGCGCAGGTCCCGAAGATGCCCCGTGGATGGCGCCGATCCGCGCCCGCATTGATGATCTTGCCGTGCTGGCCGGTGTCAACGGCTATACCCCACCGCAGCCCAACCTGCGCGGCCCCAGTCAGCAGGACATGGACAATGCCGCGGGCATGACCCCGCAAGAGCGGATGCAGATGATCGAGGGCATGGTGTCTTCGCTGTCGGACCGGCTGGCAACCGAAGGTGGCCCTGCAACCGAATGGGCGCGGCTGATTACAGCGCTGTCGGTGCTGGGACGGCAGGATGACGCGCGCGCAGTGCTGGACAATGCCCGCGCAACCTTTGACGATAATCGCGGCGCACTGGACATTCTGACCGGTGCAGCAGAACAGGCAGGGCTGGAATGATCGTTGACGACACCGCCGCATTTCTGGCCGCCCTGCCCCCGATGCGGTCGCTGATCGGGCTGGATCTGGGGGACAAGACCATCGGCGTGGCCGTCTCGGACACGTTCCTGTCGGTTGCCACACCGCTGGAAACCGTGCGCCGCAAGAAATTCGGCGTCGATGCAGCCCGCCTGCAAGAGATCATCGCGCACCGTTCGGTTGGCGGGATCGTATTGGGCCTGCCGCGCAATATGGACGGCTCGGAAGGGCCGCGCTGCCAGTCCACCCGCGCCTTTGCCCGCAATTTCGAAAAGCTGTGGGATGGGCCCATAACCTTCTGGGACGAGCGTCTGTCTACCGTGGCCGCCGAACGCGCGCTGCTTGAGGCGGATACGACACGCAAGCGTCGTTCGGAAGTGATCGACCATGTCGCGGCGGCCTATATTCTGCAAGGACTGCTGGACCGTTTGCGCGTTTTGCGCACGGCAAGCTGAGGATACCGCATGACCGACCCTGTCTGGACACGGAACGAGATCGAAAGCCCCTGCGTGCGCATCTGCGTGGTGCATCCTGACACGCGCCTGTGTACGGGCTGTGCACGCTCGATCGACGAGATTGGCCGCTGGTCACGGATGAGCGCCGAGGAACGCGCGGCGATCATGGCAGACCTGCCCACCCGCGAGGTCGCCCCCAAGGGACGGCGCGGCGGACGTGCGGCGCGGTTGAAGCGGACTTAGGGTCTGGACCCATTCATCTTACGTCGTCAGTTTGTCTGTCTTGATCCTTTTTTGAAGTTTGTGTAGGAACACAACTGCGAGGACGACCTCCCCCATCGGGAAAATATCCGGGACGACCCGGCACAAAGATGGGAAAGATCATGCGCACCACCCCCGACCGTATTCGCCACGCAATTAGCTTTGAAGTGATCGGTTTGCTACTTGTCATTCCGCTGGGGACGATCGGTTTTGGCATCGCCGCCCAGCATGTCGGGGTCATCGCCCTGGTTGCTTCGTTGATCGCGACCTTGTGGAATTATCTCTATAACCTGCTGTTCGACCGCGCCCTGAAGCGCTGGACCGGCACGGTGCACAAGACCGTTGTCATGCGGATCATACATGCCGTGATATTCGAACTTGGGCTGCTGGTGGTCACGCTGCCACTGATCGCAATCTATCTGGGGATCGGCCTGTGGCAGGCGCTGGTGATGGATATTGCCTTTGTGGTGTTTTACCTGATCTACGCTTTTGCCTTTAATTGGGCTTATGACCGGATTTTTCCATTGCCCGACACCGCCTGATCCGGGGCGCGGGGCAGAATTCCCGTGTCATCACCCCAGTCTCAGTAGCCCAACGCCTTGCGCAACATGTTCAGCGCCACCAGCACCAGGAACACCGCAAACACTCGTTTCAATGGCTTCGGGTCCATCGCATGGGCCAGCTTCACCCCCCAGGGGGCGGTGATCAATGTCATCGCGACGATGATTCCAAAAGCGACAAAGTTCACCGCGCCGACGGTCAGCGGCGGCACCGGCATATTCATGTCGACAAACAGAAAGCCGATCACCGAGGGCACCGCGATCAGCAGACCAAAGCCCGCTGCCGTCGCTACAGCGCGGTGAATGGGCACGTTGTGAAGGCTCATCAGTGGCACGCCAAAGCTGCCGCCGCCAATTCCCATCAACACCGACAGAAAGCCCATGGATGGCGAATAGGCCCAACGTTTCGGACCCTTTGGCATCTCGTCGCCCAAACGCCAGTGTGCGCGGCCAAAGCCCATGTACAGCCCCACGACCAATGCCAAAACGCCAAAGATCGCCTGCAAGGTCGACGACCGCAATTGCGCAACCACCAACATGCCCACAACCGCGCCAATCACGATTCCCGGCGCCCAGCCGCGCAGGATCGTCCAGTCGACCGCGCCCTTCTTGTTGTGACTGTGCACCGAGCGCAGCGACGTTACGATGATCGTGGCCAGCGAGGTCGCCAGACACATCTGCATCAGCTGCGGGCCGTCATAGCCAAGGGTATGGAATGCATAGAAAAACGCAGGCACCAGCACGATACCACCGCCCACGCCCAGCAGGCCCGCGAGCACGCCGGCAAAGGCTCCGATGATCATGAGCATGACGAGCATTTGTAACAGCAGCATGGTATCGGGCATCTTGTCTTTCCAATCGGTGTGTGTGCGCACACATAAACCGCAGCTGACGCGCAGTCACAAGGCAAAGCCTGCCTTGGCATTCAGAAAGGGGCGGCGTATGCCCGTCCTGCATCGCGGCCGTGCGGCGCGAACCCATTCAATCGACGGAGAATCCCATGCTGCGAATAGCACTGGTCCTAGGACTGTTGGTCATGATCGGCCCCTTTGCGATTGATATGTATCTGCCCGCAATGCCCAATATTGCCGCCGATTTCGGCGTGGATGAACCCGCAGTGCAGATGACGCTGACCGCCTATTTCCTATCAATCGGTGTGGCGCAGCTGGTCTATGGGCCACTGTCCGACCAGACGGGCCGCCGCCTGCCGGTGTTCCTGGGGCTGGGCGTGTTTTTCATCGGCTCTGTCGGGGCCACGCTGGCCGGATCGGTCGAGGCGCTGGCCGGATGGCGCGCGCTGCAAGGTCTGGGCGGGGCTGCGATGATGGTCATGCCCCGCGCCATCGTGCGCGATCTTCACACCGGCAACGAAGCCACACGGCTGATGGCGATGGTGATGCTGGTCATGTCGGTGTCGCCCATGCTGGCACCACTGGCGGGCAGCTTTGTGATCTCGCTGGGATCGTGGCGCACGGTCTTTGCGGTGCTGGCGGTGGCTGCGGCCGTTGCTGCCGTGGTCATGGGCCTGTCGCTGGGCGAAACACTGCCACCCGAGAAACGCACACCGGTTCGGTTCAAGTCGCTGATGCAAAACGCGGGCATCCTGTTTCGGGATCGCGGCTTTATGGGGCTGACGATGATCGGCGGCTTTGGCATGGCCAGCTTCTTTGTCTTTATCGCATCCGCCCCCTTTGTCTACGTGCAGGAATTCGGCCTGACCCCCACGCAATTTTCGCTGGCCTTCGCGGTCAACGCGATCGGGTTCTTCTCTGCATCGCAAATGGCGGCCCCCCTGGGCGAGCGGTTTGGGATGCGCCCGCTGGTGCGTGCGGGCGTGACCGGCTTTACCTTCTGCGTGTTGCTGCTTTTGCTGGTGGTCGCCTCGGGATTTCAGTACCTGCCCGTGGTCATCGCCGGTCTGTTCTGCGCGAACGCCTGTCTTGGCGTGGTGATCCCCACAACGATGGTGCTGGCGCTGGATGCCCACGGCGAACGCGCGGGGCTGGCCTCGTCGCTGGGAGGCACGTTGCAGATGATGGCGGGCGGGCTGATGATCGCTGCCACAGGGCCGTTCTTTGACGGCACCGTCGTGCCGATGCTGGCAGCGATTGCGATTTGTGGTGTGGCGGCGATGGGCTTTACCCTGTTCACCCTGCCCCGTCGCGTGCGGGCGTAATTTCAGCCGCCTTGTGGTTGTGCCGCTTGGGTGATGTGGGTCAGCGCCTGTTCCACCAGCTCTGGCCCCGCACCGTCACGGTGCGCCCCTTCGGACAGGGCGCGCCGCCAGCCGCGCGCACCGGGGCGGCCCGCAAACAGGCCCAGCATATGACGCGTGACCTGATGCAGGCGGCCACCCTCACTCAGATGGGTCTCGATATAGGGCAGCATTCCGGCCACGGCCTGTTCGGCTGAAGTGTCCGCGCCCACACCGTAAATCCGCCGGTCCGCCGTGCACAGGATATCGGACGGCTGGTGATAGGCCGCACGGCCCACCATGACCCCGTCAAGCCCCCCCTCAAGGAATTCAACCGCCTGATCCAGCGAGGTAATCCCGCCGTTGACCGAGATGTGCAGATTGGGAAACAGCCCCTTCATCTGGCGCACCAGATCATAGTCCAGCGGTGGAATGTCGCGGTTTTCCTTGGGGCTAAGGCCCTGCAGCCACGCCTTGCGCGCATGGATCGCAACCCGCTCGACACCCGCACCGACCATCTGCGACAGGAATTCGGGCAGCACCTCTGCCGGGGTCTGGTCATCGACGCCGATGCGGCATTTCACCGTCACCTCGACATCCACCGCATCCTGCATGGCCCGCACGCAGTCGGCCACCAGCGCAGGCTGGCGCATCAGCACCGCGCCGAAGGTGCCCGATTGCACCCGGTCCGAGGGGCAGCCCACGTTCAGGTTGATCTCGTCATAGCCCGCCGCCGCCCCGATCCGCGCAGCCTGCGCCAGCTCGACAGGGTCCGAGCCACCCAGTTGCAGCGCCACGGGATGTTCGTCGCCGTGATGCTGCAACAGATGCAACGCCCCGCCGCGCACCAGCGCGGGCGAGGTGACCATCTCGGTATACAGCAACGTGTTGGCCGACAGCAGACGGTGCAGATACCGGCAATGCCGGTCTGTCCAGTCCATCATCGGCGCCACGGACAGGCGGGCCGCGCGTTTTACGTCACTTCTCATCGGTTCCGGTCTACTCTTGGTATCCTTTGCACCCGCCCTTGGCGGCAGTGTGCGACAACACCGCGTTCTTGCATATGCGGGCCGCAGGAACAATCAGCTGGCCACAGAAATACCCGGCGCGGCGCGGGCCTGTCGAGATTTTGCACTTTTCCTTCCGAAACTTGATCAAGCGCAAAGTCTGCCCCCCTGCGACCCCCGATAAGGGGCGCATGAAACAGATTGACCGCCTTGAACCCTTGGGTCTGTTTGACGCCCGGGTGCCCCGCTATACCTCTTATCCCACCGCGCCGGTGTTTTCGCCGCAAGTGGGCGCTGTCGATCAGGCCCGCGCGCTGGCCGCGCTGGACCCTGCCGTGCCGGTGTCGGTCTATCTGCACATTCCGTTCTGCGAGCGGCTGTGCTGGTTCTGCGCCTGTCACACCCAGGGCACCAAGACCCTGACGCCGGTTGAAAGCTATGTCGGCACACTGGAACAGGAACTGGCCCTGTTGCGCGACACGCTGCCCGCCGGTTTGCGCATGGGGCGGATGCATTGGGGTGGCGGCACGCCAACAATCCTGCCGCCTGCATTGATCCATCGTCTGGCACAGGCTGTCAAAGCGGTGATCCCGCCCACCGACGATTGCGAATTTTCGGTCGAGATCGACCCGACGATGGTGGACCGCGCCAAGATCGGCGCGCTGGCTGACGCAGGTATGAACCGCGCCAGCATCGGCATTCAGGATTTCGACCCCAGGGTACAAGAGGCCATCGGGCGCATTCAGCCCTTTGACGTCACCCGCGCCTGCGTCGACGATCTGCGCGCTGCGGGGGTGCGGTCATTGAACGCCGATCTGGTCTATGGCCTGCCCCATCAGAACGCCGCGCGACTGGAGGATACACTGTCCAAGGTGCTGGCGCTGGCACCCGACCGGATTGCCCTGTTCGGCTATGCCCATGTGCCTTGGGTCTCCAAACGACAGCAGATGATTGACGAAGCCGCCCTGCCCGACGCGGTCGAACGTTTCTATCTGGCCGAACAGGCGGGCGAGCGTCTGCGCGCGCATGGTTTCGAAGCCATCGGCATCGACCATTTCGCGCGCCCCGGTGACGGGCTGGCGATCGCTGCCAACAGCGGCCGGCTGCGGCGCAATTTTCAGGGCTATGTGGACGATACCTGTGCAACGCTGATCGGGATCGGTGCGTCGTCGATCTCGCGGTTGCCTGCGGGCTATATCCAGAACGCCGCAGCCACGCCTGCCTATGTGCAGCGGATCACGGCCGGTGAACTGGCCGGCGTGCGTGGCCATATCCTGACCCAGGACGACCAGTTGCGCGCCCGCGCCATCGAAATGATCATGTGCGACTTCCGGCTGGACCTTGATGCCTTGCGCGCCCGGTTCGGCCCGCTGGGGGCGGGTCTGGCTTCGACCGTGGCGCAAGTGGGCGAACGGTTCGGTGATCTGGTCGCCGTCAGCGACAGCGCGCTTGAGATCCTGCCCGCGGGCCGTGCGCTGACGCGGATCATCGCAAGTGCGTTCGATGCCCATGTGCCGCAGGGTGCGCGCTATAGTCAGGCGTCGTAAGCGGGGCTGTCAGCCAAGGCGATCCAACAGCCAGTCGGCGCTGCGTTTGGCCTGATCGGCGGGAATATCCGTCTTTAGCATGTCTTTAAGATCGGCCAGACTGACCGCACGCAGGGATGCACGCCAAGCCGCGTCAGCCTGCCACATGACTCTGGCGATGGCGCAAGGTTTCTCGTCACAAAACCCCGCAGGACGACAGGGAATGTTGTCGCGGATGTTGGTGCAGTTAAAGGTGCGCGCCTTGCCCTCGACGGCCTCGACAATGTCCAGAAACGTGATGTCAGAGGCGGGTTTTGACAGCCGGTAGCCGCCGCTGGGGCCCAATGTGGCCTCGACCAGCCCCGCCTGCGACACGGCCTGAAGCGCTTTGGACAGGTATTCCTTGGGGATGCCATGAAACTCGGCCAGCGTCTTGGTCGACAGATACCGCCCCTTGGGCAAGCCTGCCAGCACGCTGCAACAATGCAGTGCCCATTCGACCTGATTTCTAAGTATCATCGCGCGCTCCTGCGCGATGCCCGTCAAAGACACCGCGATCAGGGACTGACGTTATCCGTATTGGGGCGGCTTTGCCAGCCACCCCGGCGGGTATCATATCGCTTTAGTTCAGCCCCGCCTTGTCCAGCCCAAAGGCCGCATCGGTCGACCCCGGAACGGTCCCAAAGGCACGGCTGACACGGTTCCAGCCATTGATCGCCATGATGCAAAAGGTCAGGTCCGAAATCTCTTGTTCGGAAAATTCGGCACGCACCTGTTCGTAAACGGCGTCCGTCACCCCCTCATCGGTCAGACGGGTCAGGCTTTCCGTCCACGTCAACGCCGCACGTTCGCGCGCGCTGAACAGGTTGGATTCATGCCAGACAGCCACATGATACAGGCGCAATTCGCGTTCGCCATGCAGTCTGGCCTGTTTGACATGCATGTCGACACAATAGGTGCAGCCGTTGATCTGCGAGGCACGGATTTCAATCAATGCCCGCAGGGTCTCATCAATCGAGGATTGCGCAAGGCCTCTGGCAAACTCCATGTATCTTTTCAAATGCTGGGGGGACTGTTCGGCATAGTTCAGACGTTGGGTCATTTTGCTACTCCACTTATTAAGGACTAAATATATCCTTAAGGATATTTACTATCTCCATTAAGTCTTTCCGTCAAGCGGGCTTCTTGAACCGGCGGAAACGAAGCTCTGTCTGAATGGGCATTTACAATACCCATTCATTCCTCCAAACCAATGCGCACACAGCACCAAAGGTCACAGTCCGATGAACCAGCCCTTGCCAAACCCGTCCATGCGCCCCGTGGTGACAGCCCAGATTGCAGAGCGCACGGGGCTAAGTGACGATGTTTTGCGCAGATTGGTGCACAGTTTCTATGACAAGATCCGCCAGGACAGCATGCTGGGTCCGATCTTTGCAGCGCAAATCACCGACTGGGGGCCGCATCTGGAGCGGATGGTGGATTTTTGGTCTTCGGTTGCGCTGATGACGGGTCGCTATCACGGTGCACCGGTGCCAAAGCATGTGGGCTTGCCCATAAATCAGGCGCATTTCGACCGCTGGCTGACCCTGTTCCGGCAGACCGCCAATGATGTCTGCGCCCCCGCAGGTGCTGAACATGTGATCGGGTGCGCCGAACGGATCGCCAGATCGCTTGTGATGGCCGTGGAAAGTGCCAAAGCACCAGGAGTACCCAATCTGCGCGGATAGGATCCGGACCCTGGCACCATCAAGGACATAAAGCGATGCGATTGACCTCCTTTACCGACTACGGATTGCGGATGCTGATGCGCATGAGCAGCGCGCCGCAGCGGGCCTTTTCCACGGCTGAACTGGCCGAAGACTTGCAGCTGTCGCGCAACCATCTGGCCAAGATCATGCAAAAGCTGGCCAAGGCGGGGCTGGTCGAAACGCGGCGCGGGGGCGGCGGCGGGGCGCGGCTGGCGAAAGCGCCTGACACCGTCCGGCTGGGCGATGTGGTGCGGCTGCTGGAAGACGATCAAGCGCTTGTCGTGTGTTTTCAAGCAAGCGGAGGAGACTGCACGCTGGGCGCAAATTGTCGCCTGAGAGGGCGCCTGCACGGGGCCGAGGCGGCCTTTATCGCTGAGCTGAACCGGTCAACGCTGGCAGATATTGCGCTGGGGGCGGCACAGCCGGTTTGATCCCATGGCCCGCGCAACACGGGCCATGGGCGGTTTTCAACGGCCTAGCCTGCCAGCGACGGCAGCCACAACACGATACTTGGGAACGCCACCAACAGGCCGATGGTCACCGCATCAGCAAGGAAGAAAGGCGTCACGCCCTTGAACACATCCTGCACGGTCAGATCGTCACGCACGCCCGCCACGACAAAGCAGTTCAGACCGATGGGCGGGGTAATCAGGCAGAATTCGGCCATTTTCACCACCAGAATCCCGAACCAGATCGCGCACATGGTTCCCGACATGCCAAAGGCACTGTCGGCGGCTGAAACAAACTCGCCCCCGTTCAACGCCATCACGGCGGGATAGACCACAGGCAGCGTCAGCAGCAGCATCCCGATGGCGTCCATGAACATGCCCAGCACCGCATAGGCCAGCAGGATGCAGATCAGGATCAGCATCGGCGCCATGTCCAGCGAGGTGATCCAGTCCGAAAACGCACCCGGCAGATCGGCAAAGCCCAGAAACCGCACATAGATCAGCACGCCCCAGATGATGCTGAAGATCATCACCGTCAGCTTGGCCGTTTCGATCAGCGCCTCTTTCAGCTGGTGCAGGCGCATCCCGCGATACAGCGCCATCAGGAACACGATGAACGCCCCCACGGCCCCGCCTTCGGTCGGGGTGCCCCAGGCGTCGCCAAAGGGGTTGTAGACAAAGAAGATGATAATCACGACCACCGCAACGATGGGCAGCGCGGGCGGCAGGGATGCAAAACGTTCGCGCCATGTAAATCCCGTCACCGGCGGGCCGACGTTCTTGAACACCATAGCGATGCCGATAATCAGGATGGCATAGACCACCGCCGAGAAGGCGCCGGGAATAAAGCCCGCCAGCAACAGCTTGCCCACGTCCTGTTCGACGATGATCGCATAGATCACCAGAATGGCCGAGGGCGGGATCAGCGAAGCCAGCGTGCCCCCCGCAGCCACCACACCCGCCGCAAATTGTTTGTTATAGCCGATCTTCAGCATCTCGGGGATGGCGATGCGGGCAAAGACCGCCGCCGTGGCCACCGACGCACCCGACACGGCGGCAAAGCCGGCGGTGGCAAAGACGGTCGACACCGCCAAGCCCCCCGGCACCCAGGCAATCCAGCGTTTGGCGGCCTCGAACAGGGCCGTTGTCAGCTTGGCATAATAGGCGAGATAGCCGATCAGGATAAAAGTCGGGATCAGGCTGAGCGCCTGTGACGAGACCTTGGAATGAGGCACCTGCCCTGCGATCTTGACGCTGATTTCCAGTGCCTTGCCGATGCGTTCGGGGGCATAGTCAAATCCGTTCCAGCGCAACCAGAACAACCCCGCAAAGCCTGCAAGACCGGCGGCAAAGGCCACGCGCATGCCCAGAACAACCATCACCAGCATGCCTGCGGTGGTCCACAGACCAATTGTAATCGGATCCATCAGTCGTCCCCCAAGGCGTCGGCTTCAAGCTGGGCCTGTTCGGCCACGGTCAGGATCAGCGGCACCGCCACCGGATTTTCCAGCCCCAGCACCAGCGCACGCCCGTAGCCCCAGGCCTGCAGCACCAACCGCACCGCCAGCACCGAAAATGCCATCGGCACGATCAGCTTGCTGGGCCAGATCGGCATACCGATGTCGATGGAACTGTCACGGCTGCACAGCGGGCGGGCGCAATCGAACGAGCGGTCGAAATGCGCCCAGCTGCCCCAGATCAGCGCGACAATCAGCACCAGGATCAACAGAACCGACACCAGCTCGAACAGCCATTTCGCGCGGCCCGAAAGTGCGCCAATCAACATGTCCATGCGAATATGCCCGCCGCTGCGCTGCACATAGGACACGCCCATGATGGCAATCAGCGGCATCGCGGCTTCGATATAGTCGACGTACCCCATAAGCGGACTGCCAAAGAACTTGCGCCCCAGCACCGACCACACCGCCAGAAACATCAGCGAAAACACGGCAATCCCGCTGATAAGTGCAAAAAACCATTCGACGGGCACCAGGGCCCTGTCCAGCCTGCTAAGCAAACTGCTGTCTTCCAGAACCGATGACGTTCCTGCCATGTCTGTCCCCTTTGTCTTGATGTCGTGTGACCGGCGTTAAGTCCCGTTTCTGACGCGGTGTGAACCAAAGTGCGAAAAGCCACCGCAAGACGGGCTGCGGTGGCTTGACGGTTTCGGGTCAGGGCCGCCTGACACAGCGACCCTGCAACACCTTAGCTGCCCGAGGCTTTGGCATCCGCCAAAGTCTTTTCGACCAGATCATACAGCTCTTGCCCCGGCAGGCCCTGCCCTTCCATGTCCGCAATCCATGCGTCGCGGATCGGGCCGGCGGCCTTTTCGCGGAATTCGGCAATAGCGTCGTCGCTGAGCATCACTTTTTCAACGCCCTTTTCTTCCAGAACCGTATCCCAGCGTTTCAGCAGCTCGCCGTAGTTGGCAAGATAGTGGTCAATCGCCTCGGGCACCGAGCTGTCCAGCGCTTCACGCTCGGCATCGCTGAGCGAGTCATAGGCGTCGATATTGACCACGATAGGGCAGTTCACCGTGCCGGGGTTCAGGTTGGCGGTCCACCAGTCGGCCTGATTGATGGTGCCAAAGCTGAGGTGCGCGTGCTGGGCAAAGGCCACGGTGTCGACAACACCCGATTCCATCGCCTGATAGGCCTCGGCGGAGGTTACCGATGTGGGCACAGCGCCGACCAGTTCAAACGCATTGCCAATGCCGCCTGTGGCGCGCACGCGCATGCCGGCGAACTTGGCCAGCGTGTCACGCGGCTCGCCCGTGCCGACAAGGTTGTATTGCGGCATGGGCGAGGTCATCAGCAGCTTGGCATTCCACTGAGCCATCTCTTCGACCGCTGCGGGGTGCGCATAGACAGCGTTGGATACGGCCACCTCTTGTTTCAGGTTTTCAACGCCAAGGAACGGCAGCTCAAGCACGGTAATCACGCGGTTCTTGTCGGCGTGATAGCCCGCGCAGAACTGCGCCATTTCAAATGCACCAATGCTGATGCCATCCAGATTTTCACGGTTCTTGGACAGACCGCCATAGCTGATGTTCATGGTGAATTCACCGTTGGTCTTTTCCGACACCAGCTCGGCCAGCTTTTCGACATGTTCGGTAAAAGCGCGGCGTTTGCCCCAGACGCTGACGTTCCATTCGGTTGCCGCAGCTTGCAGTGCAAAGGTACAGGTCAGCGCGCCTGCAACAGCGCCCAGTGTATATTTGTTCATAATACTCTCCCTTGTGCGCACCTGCGATGGTGCGCTTGGGGTCAGGCTAACCTGCGATCCGCCTTGTGCCAAGACCTTGTTCCCCAGGGTCTGGGCCCACTTCAAAGGGCTTTGACCTGTACCTGACTGGCGGAACCGATTGGCAAGATTTGCAAGGCGTGGCTGTTGCGACAAGGTCAGTGCGCAATCCAGCTGCACGTGATCAAGTCCGAAAGCCGACGCGCGCCAACGACCGGCGCGGCGCCGAACACAACCGTCAGGGGCCACGAAAGAATGTTGCGTGATTCTTCCCTTTTGCGACACCTGCGGCCATTGGGCACAGGGGCAACGGTCGCATTGTACAGGCGCACAGCGGGCCCCGTGCCATGGCGGTGTTCCAGAGTGCTTTACAAGTTTGACATGCAATCGCCCGAAAATACGGGAAAAATGCCGCACACTGCACCAAAATTTACAATATGTTCGCGTTATCGGAAAAACATTTACAGCGAAACCGTTATATTCCCGCAAGTTATTCCCTTCTTTTCACTTCACGGTATTATCACGATCATATCAGGGAGGATGGATCGACATGGGCCAACGTGGCTCGCATGTCACCAGACCTGAACCGACAAAGACCGTCAGGGAGGACGCCACCGATGACAAAAACCCACGCTCCGCACGCTCACATGGTTGCGAATGCACATGTGAACGCTGCCGATTATGACAAGATGTATGCCGCATCCATCGCAGACCCGGCGGCCTTTTGGGGCGAGCACGGCAAGCGCATCGACTGGATCAAGCCCTATACACGGGTCAAGGACGTCTCCTATGACTATGGCAATGTGTCGATCAAATGGTACGACGACGGCACGCTGAACGTGGCTGCGAATTGCATCGACCGCCACTTGGCGACGCGCGGTGACCAGACCGCGATTATCTGGGAACCCGACAGCCCCGACGACGATGCGCTGCACATCACCTATCGCCAACTGCACGCGGCCACCTGCAAGATGGCCAACATCCTGAAAGACATGGGCGTCGAAAAAGGCGACCGCGTGGTGATCTATATGCCGATGATCCCCGAGGCCGCCTATGCGATGCTGGCCTGTGCGCGGATCGGTGCAATCCATTCGATCGTCTTTGCCGGCTTCTCGCCAGATGCGCTTTCCGCCCGTGTGAACGGCTGCGGCGCCAAGGTCGTGATCACCGCCGACGAAGCGCCCCGTGGCGGACGCAACACACCGTTGAAAACCAATGCGGACAAGGCGCTGGCCAATTGCGATGACAGCGTCAAGACGCTGGTTGTCCGCCGCACCGGTGCCGATGTGCCGTGGTCGGACCGTGACCACGACTATAACGCACTGGCGGCCACAGCATCCGATGACTGCCCGCCCACGGAAGTAAACGCCGAAGACCCGCTGTTCATCCTGTACACCTCCGGCTCGACCGGTCAGCCCAAGGGCGTGGTTCACACCACCGGCGGTTATCTGGTCTATGCGGCGATGACGCACCAGATCACCTTCGATTATCACGATGGCGACATTTACTGGTGCACCGCCGATGTGGGCTGGGTCACCGGCCACAGCTATATCGTCTATGGCCCGCTGGCCAATGGCGCGACCACGTTGATGTTCGAAGGTGTCCCCACCTATCCCGACGCCAGCCGGTTCTGGCAGATCTGCGAAAAGCACAAGGTGGCGCAATTCTACACCGCCCCCACCGCGATCCGTGCGCTGATGGGCCAGGGCGACGATTTTGTGAAAAAGGCCGACCTGAGCAGCCTGAAACTGCTGGGCACCGTGGGCGAGCCGATCAATCCCGAGGCGTGGGAATGGTACAACTATGTTGTCGGCGGCGGGCGTTGCCCCATCGTGGACACATGGTGGCAGACCGAAACCGGCGGCCACCTGATGACCCCCCTGCCCGGCGCCCATGAAACCAAACCCGGCGCCGCGCAAAAGCCGTTCTTTGGTATCGAACCTGTGGTTCTGGACCCGACCAGCGGCAAAGAAATCGTAGGCAATGGTGTTGAAGGCGTCCTGTGCATCAAGGACAGCTGGCCCGGCCAGATGCGCACCGTCTGGGGCGATCATGACCGGTTCGAGCAGACCTATTTCAGCGACTACAAAGGCTATTATTTTACCGGCGACGGCTGCCGCCGCGATGAAGACGGCGATTACTGGATCACGGGGCGCGTCGATGACGTGATCAACGTATCGGGTCACCGCATGGGCACCGCCGAGGTCGAAAGCGCGCTGGTCGCTCATGACAAGGTCGCCGAAGCGGCCGTTGTCGGCTATCCCCACGCCATCAAGGGGCAAGGCATCTATTGCTATGTCACCCTGATGAGCGGTGAAGAGCCGTCGGAGGACCTGCGCAAGGAACTGCGCACATGGGTGCGCAACGAGATCGGCCCCATCGCATCGCCCGACCTGATCCAGTGGGCCCCCGGCCTGCCCAAGACCCGCTCGGGCAAGATCATGCGCCGCATCCTGCGCAAGATCGCCGAAAATGATTTTGGCGCGTTGGGGGACACCTCGACATTGGCAGACCCATCTGTTGTCGATGATCTGATTGCCAATCGCATGCACAAAGGCTGAGACATATGACCGAGAGTAAAACCACCAACACTGTTGCCGAAATCGCCCCGCCCGTGCTGATTCTGCTGGGGCCTCCGGGCGCCGGCAAAGGGACGCAGGCGCGGATGCTGGAACAGCGCTATGGGTTGGTGCAACTCAGCACTGGCGACCTGCTGCGCGCAGCGGTGGCTGAAGGGTCCGAAGCAGGCAAGGCCGCGGACAAGGTGATGAAATCGGGCGGGCTGGTCAGCGACGACATCGTCATTGCCATCCTGCGCGACCGTCTGGCCGACCCTGACACCTCCAAGGGTGTGATCCTGGACGGGTTCCCCCGCACCACGGTGCAAGCCGAGGCGCTGGACGCGTTGCTGGCCGAAAACGGTCAGCAGATTGATGCCGCAATCAGCCTTGAGGTGGACGACGAGGCGATGGTGCACCGCATCGCCGGACGCTATACCTGTGGCAACTGTGGCGAAGGCTATCACGACAGCTTCAAGCAACCCAAAGTCGAAGGTGTCTGCGATGTCTGCGGCGGCACCAACATGAAACGGCGCGCGGATGACAACGCCGAAACCGTGGCCGAGCGGCTGGCGGCCTATCACAAGCAAACCGCACCGCTGATTTCCTATTACGACAAACGCGGTGCCCTGCAACGCATCGACGCGATGGGGCCGATCGACGAAATCGCCACCACCGTCAGCCGCGCAGTTTCGCAAGCCACACAAGGGTAATCCGGCACACAGCGGGCCATTAGCGGTCCGTCGCGCCCTTGCCTGCGATGATCTTGTCACGAAACCTGGCGATCCGCTTAATGCGGGTTTCCGGCTGTTTTGCACCGTTCAGATTGATAACATAGCTTTTGCGACGACCCGGTGTCAGGGCGTGAAACGCCTCGGCCAGTTCCGGGTCAGCATCCAGTGCTTCGGCCAACTCGTCCGGCATATCGGGCTCCGAGTGATCCTGCGGCGGCGTGATACCGGCAGCGGCATAGCCCATCGCTTCGCCCAGATAGGCAGTGATGATTGGCGCCATCGCTGCAACCTGTTCGTTTGTGGTAAACCGGATGATATTCGGATGTTTGGTGTTTGGCCCTGCCGGTTCCAGCACGTTGTCGGGGTCTTTCAGCAAGGCCGCATTGAAAAAACTCAGTCGGAAGTCACCGCGAAACGCACCAATCAGCGCGATGTTCTGCCCTGCGTGCAAATAACAGGGGTGTGCCCACTTGACCGCTGGTTCCAGTCCGGCGTCGCAGCACAGCCGGTGCAATGCAGCAAGCCCCTGCCGCCAGGGCATGACGGAGCAGTCTGGCGTATCAAATCGCGCGCAGCGTCCACAGCCCTTGGTGAAAAAATCATCAACTTCGGTGATCATCATAGCATTTTCCTTGATCCGTTCGGGCAGGATGTGCATCCCCTGCCAGGGTAATCTGACAGCTTGTGAATGTGAATCCCCGCTCGGTAACATGCTCGATTTCTTGACGATGCGCTCCGAAAACGGGCGAATATCAGCGTCTTTCAGCCCCGATAACCTATGCATCACGAAGCCGCTTGCCTTAGGACGCGCGCGCGAGAGATCATGCGGCCCGACAGCTTTGCCACTCCGACTGCACCGGATTCAGGATTTTCGTTATGAAACACGCCCCTACCAAAACCTATAGCACCGCCCAGAAACGCCTGCATTGGTCTGTCGTGATCCTTCTTGCTGTTCAGTATCTGTTTTTGGACAAAATGGGCCGGTTGTTTCACCAGACCGTAGACACGGGCAGCCCTGTCTGGACGACAACCTCGACGCTTCACGCGCTGATCGGCGTTGCCCTGCTGCTGTTGGCGCTTGCGCGTCTGGTGCTGCGCCTGAGAACGGGCACGCCGCCCCCTGTGGGCGGCCCTGAACCCGACTGGTCCGAAACAGCGGCCAATGTGACCCATTTCATGCTGTATGCCCTGTTGATTGGCATTCCACTGGACGGGCTGGCCGCATGGTTCCTTGGCAACAAGCCGTTCGCACAAGCGCACGAGATCGGCACAACCGTTCTGCTTTGGATGGTTGGCCTGCATGTGGCCGCTGTCGTGGTACATCAGTTCTGGTGGAAAAGCCCGATCCTGAAACGGATGTTGTAATAGGTTCGCGCCCGGTCGCGCCTCTGTCCCGCCGCATGGTTTTTGCCACGATCGGCGGCCCGTCAGTGATCTGATATGGACACCAACGGCGGAACATGGCACCCGTGACCGGATGAGCGCACGCAACGAAATATTTGCCCCCAGCCCTGAAACCGATGTGGCCCTGCGCCACGCTTTCGGACGGTTTGGCACGGGTGTCACCGTGATAACCACCGCATCCGAGATCGGGCCGCTGGGGTTCACTGCCAATTCATTCTCGTCGGTGTCGCTAAAGCCGCCGCTGGTGCTGTGGTCGCTGGCCGATGCCTCGCGCCGACACGACGCCTTTGCGCGCGCGCAGAATTTCAGCATTCATGTGCTGGCCGATACGCAGGCGGAAATGGCCTTGCATTTCGCCGGCAGGGGTGACGGTTTTGATGCATATGCGCATCAGATCGACCCGAATGGCGTGCCGCTGTTGCAAGGGTGCCTTGCACGGTTCGACTGCACCCTGTTCGATGTTCACAAGGCTGGCGATCACAGCATTATCGTGGGGCGCGTCACCCAGGTGGCCACGTCAACCGGCGGTGCCGGTCTGGCATTCGATCAGGGGCTGTACGGACGGTTTCAGGCATTTTGACGCGCTGACGAATAAGGCTCTGAAACGCAAAATGGCGCGGTTTCCCGCGCCATTTGTCTGTCAGGGGGTGTTTTGCCCCTTTATTTCCAACCGACTTCGTTAAAGATTTTCTGCGCGGCGGGAACATTTTCGGCCACGGCAGACAGATCGACATCATCGGGTTTGAACATGCCCAGCGCGGCGACCGAGGGGCTCAGACCCACACCCGGCACGGCGGGATATTCGTCATTGCCGGCCGAGAAATACTGCTGCGCCTTGTCAGAAGACAGGTATTCAAGGAAAGCCACCGCATTGTCGCGGTTCGGCGCATGGGCAGCAACGCCCCCGCCCGACAGGTTCATATGCGCGCCTTGGGCGTTTTGTGCAGGAAACACCCAACCGATATTCTCGATTGCATCCTTTTCCAGACCCTTGACGTCGGTGCGCAGGGCGCGGGCAAAGTAATAGGTGTTGGAAATCGCAATATCGCATTCGCCCGAGACCAGGCCACGCAGCTGGTCGGTGTCGCCGCCCTGTGGGTCACGGGCAAAGTTGTCGACCATGCCTTGTGCCCAGGCCTTGGCTTTTTCCTCGCCAAAGTTCTCGATCATCGCCGCCAGCAGTGTCTGGGAATAGACGGCTGTGGACGAGCGGTGGCACACCTGCCCCTTGTAAGCCGGATCGGCCAGATCAAGGTAGGTTTGGGGCGGGTTTGCCACTTTGGTCTTGTCGTAAAAAATGATCCGCGCGCGCTGCGAGAAACCGAACCATTCGTTGTCGGCGTCTTGCAGATAGGCGGGAATGCGGTGTTCCAGCACGTCACTGTCCACCGATTGCAACACGCCTGCGTCCTTGGCCCGTTTCAGGCGCGATGTGTCCACTGTCAGCAACACGTCTGCGGGCGAGTTCTGCCCCTCGGCCTGCATCCGCGCGATCAGTTCGTCAGCGTTGCCTTCGATACGGTTGATGGTGATGCCCGTGGCCTCGGTAAAGTCGGAATACAGGCGTTCGTCGGTGTCGTAATGACGCGAGGAATAGAGGTTCAGCTCGCCATCGGCATAGGCCGGAAGCGCCATCAACGTGGCAAAGGCAAGGGTCAGCGGGTGGGCGAAACGCATGGGGGAACTCCTGTTGCGGTAAATTCTGATTAAAACAGTCAGTTACTGAAATCCGTCCCTGCGTCAAGCCTATGCCACAAAAAACGGGCAAGGTGTCGCAGTATGATCTTCTGTGACAGTTTCACCAAGGGCCCCAAAAGATGCTATGATGCGCCCGCACAGCACCCGCCTATTCTATGGGTTGAAATCCGCAACCGTTAGCGCTAACAAGACCTGTAAATCAAGCCAAACGACCATATCCGCGAAGGGAACGCCGCACATGGCCCTCAACCCTAAGATTCAGGACGTCACAGCCCGCATTATCAAACGTTCGCAAGACAGCCGCGCCCGCTATCTGGACAACATGCGCCGCGCCTCCGAAGACGGCCCGCGCCGCGCGCATCTGACCTGTGGCAACCAGGCCCACGCCTTTGCCGCAATGGGCGCTGAAAAGGCCCCGCTGGTCGAGGGCATCAGCCCCAACATCGGCATCATCACCGCTTACAATGACATGCTGTCGGCGCACCAGCCGTTCCAACGGTTCCCCGACCTGATCAAGCAAACCGCGCTGGCCAACGGTGGCACCGCGCAGGTGGCGGGCGGCGTGCCTGCGATGTGTGATGGTGTGACCCAGGGCCAGACCGGCATGGAGCTGTCGCTGTTCTCGCGCGACGTGATCGCGCTGGCGGCGGGCGTGGCGCTGTCGCACAACACCTTTGACAGTGCGGTCTATCTGGGTGTCTGCGACAAGATCGTACCGGGGCTGATCATAGCCGCGGCCACATTCGGCTATATCCCGTCGATCTTCCTGCCTGCGGGTCCGATGCCCTCGGGCCTGCCGAACGAGGAGAAATCCAAGGTGCGCCAGTTGCACGCCTCGGGTCAGGTCGGGCGCGACAAGCTGATGGAGGCCGAGATGGCATCCTATCACGGTCCGGGCACCTGCACCTTCTACGGCACAGCGAACTCGAACCAGATGCTGATGGAGTTCATGGGCCTGCACCTGCCGGGCGCGTCCTTCGTGAACCCCGACACCGACTTGCGCGATGCGCTGACCCATGCGGGCGCCAAACGCGCGCTGGAAATCACCAATCTGGGCAACGATTACCGCCCCGTCTGCGATATTCTGGACGAGCGGACATTCGTGAACGGTCTGGTCGGGCTGATGGCCACAGGCGGGTCGACCAATCTGGTGATCCACATCATCGCGATGGCCCGCGCCGCCGGCGTGCAGCTGGACCTGCAAGACCTGTCCGACATTTCCGACGCAACGCCGCTGATGGCGCGGGTCTATCCCAACGGGCTGGCCGACGTGAACCATTTCCACGCGGCGGGCGGGCTGACCTATATGATCGGCGAACTGCTGGACGCGGGCCTGCTACATCCCGACACGGTGACGGTGATGGGCGATGGCCTGCAAGATTATTGCAAAGAGCCCAAGCTGATCGACGGCGAAGTGCGCTGGCAGGACGCCCCGCGCCAAAGCCAGAACGACCGTATCCTGCGCCCCGCCAGCGATCCATTCGCACCACAAGGCGGGCTGAAGCAACTCAACGGCAATCTGGGCCGTGGCGTGATCAAGATTTCCGCCGTGGCGGACGAACACCAGCTGGTCGAGGCCCCTGCCCGCGTGTTCCACGACCAGGAAGAGGTCAAGGCCGCGTTCAAGGCGGGCAGCCTGACCGATGACTGCGTGATCGTGGTCCGCTTCCAGGGTCCAAAGGCGAACGGCATGCCGGAACTGCACGCGCTGAACCCGCTGATGGCGGTGATGCAGGGACGCGGGCAAAAGGTGGCCTTGGTCACCGATGGCCGCATGTCCGGCGCGTCGGGCAAGACCCCCGCCGCGATCCACGTCAGCCCCGAGGCACTGGACGGCGGGCTGATCGCCAAAGTGCGCGACGGTGACATGATCCGGCTGGACGCCAAGGCAGGCACGTTGCAGGTTCTGGCCGAGGGAATCGAAGACCGCGCCCCCGTGACCGCCGATCTGAGCAGCAACACCAACGGCGTGGGCCGCGAGTTGTTCGCCATGTTCCGCGCCAATGTGGGTGGGGCCGACACCGGCGCCGCCGTGGTCGTTTAAGACGTAACAGGAGAGACACAATGACACCCCAAGACGCCAGCGCCGCCGCCCTGCGCATTGCGCAAATGGCTCCGATCATCCCGGTTCTGGTGGTCGATGACGCCACTCACGCCGCGCCGCTGGCCCGCGCCCTTGTGGCAGGTGGGCTGCCCGCGCTTGAGGTTACCTTGCGCACCCCGGCAGCCCTTGAGGTGATCCGCGAGATGGCGGGCGTTCCGGGGGGCGTTGTGGGAGCTGGCACCCTGCTGACCCCTGCGGATGTGCAAGCGGCAAAAGACGCAGGCGCGCAATTCGGTGTCTCGCCCGGTGCCACCGACCGGTTGCTGGATGCCTGCGAAGAGGCCGACCTGCCCTTGCTGCCCGGCGCGGCCACCGCATCAGAAGCCATGCGCCTGCTGGAACGCGGCTATACGATGCTGAAATTCTTTCCCGCCGAATCCTCGGGGGGGGCCGCCGCCATCAAGGCCATCGGCGCCCCCATCCCGCAGGTGATGTTCTGCCCTACAGGCGGCGTCAGCCCGGCCAACGCCGCCGACTATCTGGGCCTGTCCAACGTGGTCTGTGCAGGCGGATCATGGGTGGCGCCCAAAGACATGGTGTTGTCAGGCGACTGGGACGGCATCACAGAACTGGCCCGCGCGGCATCGCAATTACAGCGCTAGGGTCGTTTGATAGCCTTCCTTGGGCGGATCATGGCTGTGTTCGAATGGATGGGCCGATACCACCAGCCCCGCCAGACACATAAGACCAACAGCGCCTTGGCGTTTCGCCGCGCCAAGTGCACTGCGATCACAGCAGAAACTACATTACAAAACCTGCATAGCGCATTGTTTTTAAATAGAATTCTGAAAGTGGTGCGGGCGGTGGGACTCGAACCCACACGGGCACAAGGCCCAACAGATTTTAAGTCTGGTATGTCTACCATTCCATCACGCCCGCAGCGCCCTTATCCCTAGGGGCTGCGGGCGCGGTGCTCAAGAGGTTTTCAAATATCTTTGCCCGGCGCGGCAGGTGGCTGTGGCCCCAGCGGCGCGCCAGGGGCGATCAGTGCGCGCTCGGACAGCCACGGATTGTTCGCCAGCGCTTCCAGCATCTGCGCACGCGCTTCGGCCCGTTGGCCCAGTTGCATCAGGGTCAGCGCCCGCCCCGACTGGGCCGCAACATGATCGGGAGACCGCGCCAGTGCGGCGTCCAGATCGGCAAGCGCCTTATCGTAATCGCCTTGCAGATAATAGACAAACGCCCGCTGGTTCCAGCCCTCGGCATAGGCAGGACAATAGGCGATCAGCCGGTCAAAATCCGCCTTGGCCCCCAGAAAGTCAAAGCTGTCGCGCCGCGCCATACCGCGGTCCAGCACCGCCTGCGCCTCGGCGTCGGGCGCGCGCAGATAGACTTTCCATAATCCTTCAGCTGCCCCGCGCGCGGCAGCCTCGGTCGGGGCTGCGCGGGCCGCATCGAAAAGCGCCGCCAGTTCGTCGGAATAATCCCCGGGCGGCGGACAGTCCTCTGCCCAGGCGGGCAATGCCAGCCATAGAGCGCATGCAGATGCCATCAGCAGTTTCATGGGCAAAAGGTTGACGCAAGACCGCCCTGCGTCAAGTCACATCTGCGAGAACCGCCTCTTTCACCGCCTCCATGGCGACATAGGTCGACGTCGAGGCAACAAAGGGCAATTGCGATATCGTCTCGCCCAGAAACTGGCGATAGTCAGCCATATTGCGGGTGCGCACCTTGAGCAGATAGTCAAAATTACCTGCAATCATATGGGCCTGCTCGATCTCTGGCACCTTGACCACCGCCTGATTGAACGCTTTCAGCGCACCTTCGCGCGTGTCGGTCAAACGTACTTCGACAAAGGCGACGTGGTCCATGCCCAATCTTATGGGGTCAAGCATCGCACGATACCCCAGAATAACACCGTCTTTTTCCAGCTTGCGCAGCCGCGCCTGCGTCGGCGATTTCGACAGCCCGATGCGGTCGGCAAGGTCCGTTACACTCATCCGTCCATCACGCGCCAGTTCCGACAGAATCGCGCTGTCGAAACGGTCCAGCCCCACCCGATCATATTTCATGAGAACCCTCTGCTTTTCAGTCTAAATTACCGACATATGTTTTCATTATAGTCAATTCGCCTTTCAATCCAGCGATACAATGGAACATCTGCCAAAAGGATATGCCATGGCCCGCGACACTGCACATTCCCTGCGTCACCATATTGATGCTGCCACATATACCAACCAGAACGCCGTGCTGGACGCACTTGTTACCTTTGCCAATCTTGGCGAAGCCGACCGCGCGGCGATCACCGCGCGTGCGGCCGGCTGGGTGCGCCAGATCCGCGCCGCCGCAGATCCGGGCCTGATGGAGAGTTTTCTGGCCGAATATGGCCTCAGCACCGACGAAGGCATTGCCCTGATGTGTCTGGCCGAGGCGTTGCTGCGTGTCCCCGATGCCGACACCATCGACGCGCTGATCGAAGACAAGATTGCTCCCTCGGACTGGGGCACGCACCTTGGCAAATCGACCTCGAGCCTTGTGAACGCTTCCACCTGGGCACTGATGCTGACAGGCCGCGTTCTGGACACCCGCCGCCCCGGCCCTGTGCGCCAGTTGCGCGGTGCGATCAAACGTCTGGGCGAGCCGGTGATCCGCACCGCCGTGGGCCGCGCCATGAAGGAAATGGGCCGCCAGTTCGTGCTGGGCGAAAACATTACATCGGCGATGAAACGCGCGGCTGGAATGGAGAAAAAGGGCTATACCTACTCCTATGACATGCTGGGCGAAGCTGCCCGCACCGAAGCCGACGCCAAACGCTATCACCTCAGCTATTCGCGCGCGATTTCAGCCATTGCCATCGCGTGCACGCAGGGTGACATCCGCAAGAACCCCGGCATCTCGGTCAAGCTCAGCGCTCTGCACCCGCGCTATGAGGTCGCGCAGGAAGAGGCGGTGATGAATGACCTTCTGCCGCGTCTGCGCAGCCTTGCCCTGCTGGCAAAATCCGCAGGCATGGGTCTGAACATCGACGCGGAAGAGGCCGACCGCCTGTCGCTGTCGCTGGAACTGATTGACCGCGTGCTGGCCGAACCTGCATTGAAAGGTTGGGACGGTCTGGGTGTGGTGGTTCAGGCCTATGGCCCCCGCGCGGGCCGTGTGATCGACACGCTTTACGACATGGCACAGACCCATGACCGCCGGATCATGGTGCGTCTTGTGAAAGGCGCCTATTGGGACACCGAGATCAAGAAAGCGCAGGTCGAAGGGCTGGACGGCTTCCCCGTCTACAGCCAAAAGGCCGCAACGGACGTGTCCTATATCGCCAACGCGCGGCGTCTGCTGGGCATGACCGACCGGATCTATCCGCAATTCGCAACCCATAACGCGCACACCGTTGCCGCCGTGCTGCACATGGGCGCGGATCCCGAAACCTTTGAATTCCAGCGTCTGCACGGCATGGGCGAAGCGCTGCACAATATCGTCATGGCCGATGCGGGCACCAACTGCCGCATCTACGCGCCGGTGGGCGCGCACCGCGATTTGCTGGCCTATCTTGTACGACGTCTGCTGGAAAACGGGGCGAACTCGTCCTTCGTCAACCAGATCGTTGACGAAGACATCTCGCCCGAACAGGTGGCAAGCGATCCGTTTGACGCGCTGCCCTTCCCCGGCCCGAAGATCCTGCGCGGCACCGAATTGTTCCAGCCCGAGCGCCCAAATTCGCAGGGCTATGATCTGGCCCATGCCCCGACGCTTGAAGCTATCGACGCCGCCCGTGATCCGTTGCGGGGCAAGACGTGGCAGGCGGCTCCGCTGCTGGCAACAGACGTCGCCAAGGGGGCGACACAGAACGTTAGCAACCCCGCCGATCCGTCCGATGTGGTCGGCACGGTCCAACCGGCAACATCTGCCGATGTGACCGCAGCCTTTGACGCCGCAAAGCTGTGGGATGCACCGACGCCCGAACGCGCAGCGATCCTGAACAAGGCCGCCGATGCGCTTGAGGCCAATACGGCACCGCTGTTTGTGCTGCTGACGCGCGAAGCGGGCAAGACCCTGCCCGACTGTGTGGCTGAACTGCGCGAAGCGGTGGATTTCCTGCGCTATTACGCAGCCCAGGCGCGCGCCGAGACCAAGCCCGCAGGCACCTTTGTGTGCATCAGCCCGTGGAACTTTCCGCTGGCCATCTTCACCGGCCAGATTGCCGCCGCTCTGGCCGCAGGCAACGCAGTGCTGGCCAAACCGGCCGAGCAGACCCCGCTGATTGCCCATCTGGCGGTGACGCTGATGCACGAGGCGGGCGTGCCGGCCCACGCGCTGCAACTGTTGCCAGGTGGCGGTGACGTTGGCGCGGCGCTGACCTCGGATGCGCGCGTCGGCGGCGTGGCCTTTACCGGATCGACCGCCACCGCACTGAAAATCCGCAGCAGCCTTGCACAGCACGCCGCACCCGGCACGCCGCTGATCGCGGAAACCGGTGGATTGAACGCGATGATCGTGGACAGCACCGCCCTGCCCGAACAGGCTGTTACCGCAATCATCGAAAGCGCCTTTCAATCCGCAGGCCAGCGCTGTTCGGCCCTGCGCTGTCTTTACATCCAAGAGGACATTGCCCCCGCCTTTACCAAAATGTTGACCGGCGCGATGGACGCGCTGGTGATGGGTGTGCCGTGGGAAATCAGCACCGATGTGGGCCCAGTAATCGACGAGGCCGCCCGTCAGGGCATTGCCGACCACATCGCCACAGCCCGCGCCGAAGGCCGTTTGTTGCACGCCCTGCCGACGCCGCAGACAGGCACCTTTATTGCCCCCACCCTGATCAGCGTGAACGGCATCGAGGACATGACCCGCGAGATTTTCGGGCCGGTCCTGCACATTGCCACGTTCAAATCCGGCCATATCCACCGGATCATCGCAGACATCAACGCCACGGGGTACGGGCTGACCTTTGGCCTGCACACCCGTATCGACGACCGCGTGCAATTCGTGTCGGACCGCATTCTGGCCGGCAACGTCTATGTGAACCGCAACCAGATCGGCGCGATTGTCGGCAGCCAGCCCTTTGGCGGCAACGGCCTAAGCGGTACAGGGCCAAAGGCCGGAGGACCCGACTATCTGCTGCGGTTCTCGGCCGCTGCGCAGGCGCAAGCGCTGGACGATTGGGACAATGCCGCGCCCCAGCCGCTGCCCGCCTTGCGCGCGCAGCCATCCGAGAAAGTATCGGAACACACCATGCCCGGCCCCACCGGCGAAACCAACCGGCTCAGCACATGGGCCGGTGCGCCGGTTCTATGTGCCGGTCCGGGGGCCAAGACGGTACAGGCGCAAGTGCAAGCCGTCGAAGCGCTTGGCGGGCGTGCACTGGCGGCGACGGGTCCAATCGACCCTGCCGCACTGGCTGTCGGCCCCGCCTATTGCGGCGTGATCTGGTGGGGCGACAGCGACACCGCAACCGCCCTGAACCGCGCGCTGTCAGCGCGAGACGGCGCGATCATGCCGCTGATCACCGGCCAGCCCGACGTGGGCCATGTGCTGTGGGAGCGCCACCTGTGCGTGGACACCACCGCCGCAGGCGGCAACGCGGCGCTCCTGGGCGAAGTGGCCAGGGACCCCGCACCCTAGGCGCGCCCAACAACCCGCACCGCGCCGTCGTCCAAAAAGACGGCGCGGGCGAACAGATCCAGATCCACCGGATTGGGCAGCCGCACGTCTTCCCAGTCCGGCGGCCCGCCGTTATCGGCAAAGTCACGGTCAATCTGCGCAATCAACACCACGACCACGCCGCTGCGCCGCGCAAAATCCGCCAAGGCGGCCACCTGCGCGGCCAAAGGCGGCAACCGGCGGTCCTGATCCGGTATTTGCAGGTAATCAACCACGGCCACGCTGCCCCGGGGCGCATCCTCCAGGGCGGCGATGATGTGATCGGCGCAAATCGCATCCGACGTATCCACACGCAAGCCGCGCGCCTGCGCCACATCCACGCCAACCTCGGCAAAGCGGTGCGCGACCTCGGCTTGCGTCCACTCCAGCGAGAAAAACGCTGCCGCGCGCCCCGTCGCAAGTGCTGCGCCGCACAGCTCCAGCCCCAGCAAGGTCTTGCCCTGTCCGGGTCGCGCGCCCAGCAGAACCAGATCGCCCGCCTGCATCTGCTGCAACACCCGCACCGCTGGCCGCTGGTGCGCATGATCCGCCGCCAGCAGGCTCCAATGGGCAAAACCCGCCTCGCGCGCCACAAGATCCAGCGCCACATGCAAAGCCACGCCTTTGTCCCGTGCCAACCGGCGCGCATCCCGTTTCAGTCGAAAAATCGGTATCGTCACTTTCATCACATTCCCCTTATGTCCCGAGCTTGTGACACCACGCCCTCCTCATGTGCACGCTCGACCATAGGCGCGATGCAAGTCTTCACCCCGCATGTTCATCTGCTTTCCCGTCGGAGGGGGGCGGCACGGGCCATGCCTGACCAAATAATTGCTGCCTCCGGCTCAAAACACAATCCCATCCCCCTTCATCTTGCCAGATAAACTCCGGGGGAGGCCAAAGGCCGGGGGCAGCGCCCCCAAAGCCGCGCCCGCCATATTGACCCCGCCCGCGTTTCAGACCAGCCTGCCCCCATGTTACCCATTCGCGATCATAATCCCTCCGGCCGCACACCCTATGTCACCTACGGGTTGATGGCCGTAAATATCCTGATCTTCCTCAGCTACGCGGGGATGATATCGGACGCGCGGGCGATCAATGCGTTCTATATCGAATGGGCATTCATCCCCGCCCGGATCAGTGCAGGCGAAGGCTATTACACGCTGGTGTCCTCGATGTTCCTGCACGGCGGCTGGATGCATCTGGCGGGCAACATGCTGTTTTTGTACATCTTCGGTGATAATGTCGAAGACGAGATGGGCCACTTGCCCTATCTGGGATTTTACCTGATGTCCGGCGTATCAGCTGCGCTCGCCCAATATGTCTTTGCCACCTATTCCGGCGTTCCAACGGTCGGCGCTTCGGGGGCCATCGCGGGGGTCATGGGCGCTTATCTGTTGCTGTTCCCTAAGGCCAAAGTCGACATCCTGATCATTCTGATCGTATTTTTCCGTATCTTCCCGATCCCCGCCTGGGTGATGCTGATGGTCTGGTTCGGAATGCAGTTCATCGGCGGGCTGGGTGCGAACCCGGACGCGGGCGGCGTGGCCTATTGGGCGCACACCGGCGGGTTTGTGGCCGGTCTGGTCTTTGCCATTCCGCTGTGGCTGCGTCGGGGTGGCACCGGTTTCTGGTCACGCAACCACGGCCAACCGCCCCACCCCGAGGCGCAATATGTACGCTCGCGCATTCCCAAGGTGCGCCGGTGACCGCCCGGCGTGTCGATGCCCGCTGTCACTGCGGTGCGGTGCACATCCGTGCCACCCTGCCCGAGGGGCTAAAGGACGTCACCCGCTGCGATTGTTCGTTCTGCAGCAGGCGCGGGGCGGCGGCGGTGACGGCGATTGCTGCGGATCTGGAGATCGTGAACGGCGCGGACAATCTGTCGCTTTACAGCTTTGGCACCCACACGGCGCAGCATTATTTCTGCAAGACCTGCGGCATCTACACCCACCACCAGCGCCGGTCCGACCCGACGCAATGCGGGGTCAATCTGGGCTGTATCGACGGGGTCAATCCGCGCGATCACGATCCGATCCGCTGGACGGACGGGGTGAATCACCCTTCGGACAGATAAAGGGGGCGCAGCGCCCGTGAAACGTAAAACGGGGGCTCTGCCCCCGGCGCTGCGCGCCTCCCCCGGAGTTTGTCTGGCAAGATGAAGGGGGCTTCGTCTTAGGCGCGAATGATTTTGGCGAAGTTCGAGAACAACGGCTCGTTGGCGCAGACCACATTGCCACTGGCCAGCAGATCGGCAGCAGGGTCCAGCGGTTCGAGCAGCGCGCCTGCTTCGCGGGCGATGATCACACCAGCAGCCATATCCCAGGGTTGCAGGCGGCGTTCCCAGAAGCCGTCATAGCGGCCTGCGGCCACATAGGCCAGATCAAGTGCTGCCGAGCCCCAGCGGCGCACACCGGCGCAGACAGGCAGCAGGCGGCCCAGATCTTTGAGCGTGTCCGGCAGATCGCCGCGCCCTGCAAAGGGCAGGCCGGTGGCAAAAATCGCTTCGATCATATGCGAGCGGCCCGACACGCGCATCCGGCTGTCGTTCATCCACGAGCCAGCGCCTTTTTCAGCAAAGAACATTTCGTCCTTGGCGGGATCGAAGACCACACCGGCCACGACCTGACCCTTGTGTTCCAGCCCAATCGACACGGCCCAGTGCGGCAGCCCGTGCAAAAAGTTTGTGGTGCCGTCCAGCGGGTCGACGATCCAGCGGCGGGTGGGGTCTGTGCCCTCTTCCTCGGCGCTTTCCTCGGCGCACCAGCCATAGGTCGGGCGCGCGCCCATCAGTTCGTCCTTGAGGATTTTCTCGGCGGCGATGTCGGCACGGCTGACGAAATCACCGGCGCCTTTCATCGACACTTGCAGCTGTTCGACCTCGCGGAAGTCCTTGACCAGCGAACGGCCCGCCTTGCGCGCGGCTTTGATCATGATGTTGAGGTTTGCACTGCCAACCATTGGGACTCTCCTAGAGGGATCAGGCCGCGCGTATACGCGTCCTGTTCCAGGATGCCAAGGGCCTGTGCGTATTGTGCTGCGCCGTGGCGTCACGGCTTGCCCCCGCGCGCGCGCAGGTCCACGCTGCGCGCAATCAATGGGAGAGAGATCAATGAGCGACCAGATGCACCGCATTACCCTTGCCAGCCGCCCCGACGGCGCGCCAACAGCAGAGAATTTCAAGATGGAATCCGGCCCCGTGCCCACGCCCGGCGAGGGCGATGTGCTGGTGCGCGTCCACTATATGTCGCTGGACCCCTACATGCGAGGCCGCATGGACGATGCAAAATCCTATGCGGCCCCCGTGCCCATCGGTGGCACCATGGAAGGCGGTGCCGTGGGCGAGGTGATTGCGTCGAACTCTGACGCGTTCAAACCAGGCGATTTCGCCTTTGGCATGTTCGGCTGGGCCACGCACGGCGTGCAGCCGGCGAAGATGCTGCGCAAGGTCGATCCGGCGCATGGGCCGATCACGGCCAGCTTGGGCGTGTTGGGCATGCCCGGTTTCACCGGTTATCACGGGCTGACAGAGATTGGCCGCCCCAAGGCAGGCGAAACGCTGGTCGTCGCCGCCGCCACCGGTCCCGTCGGGTCGATGGTGGGTCAGGTCGCCAAAAGCATGGGGCTGCGCACCGTGGGCATCGCGGGTGGGGCAGACAAATGCAAGATGGCCATCGAGACCTTTGGCTTTGACGCCTGCCTGGACCACCGCGCCTATGATGATGCCAAGGCCCTGCGCGAAGCTTTGAAAGCGGAATGCCCAAAGGGCATCGACATCTATTTCGAAAACGTCGGGGGCAAGGTGCTGGAAGCGGTCATGCCCATGATGAACCCGCACGGGCGCATCCCGATCTGCGGCATGATTGCATGGTACAACGCGGGCGGTTTGGGGGACGGGGCCAACGCGCCGCTGACCGCGCCGAAACTGTGGCGGACGATCCTCGTGAATTTCCTGTCTGTTCAGGGCTTTATCATCTCGAACCACTGGAACCAGTTCCCCGCCTTCCTGTCCGAGATCGGCCCCAAGGTCGCCAGCGGCGAGATCAAGGTGGTCGAGGATGTGGCCGAAGGGTTGGAGAATGCACCGCAGGCCTTCATCGGCCTGCTGCAAGGCAAGAACATGGGCAAGCAGATCGTCAAGGTGATCTGACGCCCGTGCGGGGGCGGTGCACGCCGCCCCCGCTGTCGAATGCCGCGCAACTCTGACTCATGACGGCGAATTTTCTGAATCATGTCAGTGGACCGTGCCAAGCTATTGCGACCTAAGTGCCAAGCATTTCTGACCCAAACCAGACTTTGGGCATGGTATGGGTCAAGGTCTGGTGTGCGGACGACGCGGGCGTCCACCAAAGCCCGGAATCAAGGCACGAAGTGCCGCCGGGCAGCGCCCGACCGCCCCATGGGCGGGCGCTTCCTCACCGTGTTTCACCTCTTCTCCCGCACGCCAAAGACGAGAAATAAAGTGGCGGCCACTGACGTCACGATGCCCACCCGCGGTCGGGCGTTGCCCTGTGTTGCACATAACTCTCGGGCTCGTTCCCGCCCTTCGCTGCAAGTTTCACGAATGACAGCTTGGCCCCTGCCCCGCCCTGCAGGCCTAGCGCCGCGTTCTGGGTCAGCCATGTGACACAGAAGCCGGATTTGCATGGCATCTGACACCTGCGCGTTTTTCGGCAAGCCATCAGGCCTGCTGCAATTTGCGCGCCTCGATGCGTGCCAGCGAAATCAGCCGCTCCATATAGGGTTTGCCGCGCTCGTCGCTGCGCACGGCGGCATACAGCCTGCGCGTCAGCCCCCTGGCGGTCAGCGGGCGGGTCACATAATCGGATGAGTATTTGACCTCGCGCACCACCCAGTCGGGCAGCACCGACACGCCGCGGTTAGAGGCCACCAGCAGCAGAATCACCGCCGTCAGCTCCGCCTGACGCACCGCGGCGGGCTCAACCTTGGCCGGGTTCAGCAACTGGCTGAACACATCCAGACGGCTGCGTTCCACCGGATAGGTGATGAGCGTCTGATCGCGGAAATCCTCGGCTTCGATATAGGGTTTTGCGGCCAGCGGGTTGTCTTTCGACGCCACAAAGACCGGCGCGTAATCAAAGAGTTCGATAAACTCCACACCTGCCAGCTCCTCAGGGTCGGAAGACACCACAAGGTCAACTTCTTCTTTCAACAACGCAGGCAGCGCGTCAAAGGCCAGACCGGGGCGGATGTCCACGTCGACGTCGGGCCAATCCTTGCGGAAACGCTCAAGGACCGGAAACAACCACTCAAAACAGGCATGGCATTCAATCGCGATGTGCATACGCCCCGAACGCCCGTCGCGCAGGCCGCTGAATTCGTCCTGCATGGCTTGCACCTGCGGCAAAATCTGTTCGGCCAGCCGTAACAGCCGCAGCCCCGCCGGCGACAACTTCATCGGCTTGGACCGGCGCACAAACAGCTCGACTCCGGCTTGATCCTCTAACCCTTTGATCTGATGGGACAAGGCAGATTGGGTGATGTGTAACTGGTCGGCAGCCTTGGCCAACCCTCCACAGTCGTGGATGGCCTTGATCGTGCGCAGGTGGCGAAATTCGATATGCATGTGAAACTCATGTTCATGATGAGAGTTATGAATTTGTCTCATATCTGAAACCGTGCGACAAGGGCTCAACTCAGATACCTTCAAGGAATAAACAAATGACCGCCCTTTCGTTCGAAGTCTTCCCGCCCAAGTCCATCGACGCAGGGTTTCGCCTGTGGGACACCGTGCAAGCACTGACGCCGCTTGAGCCGCGATTCTTCTCGGTCACTTACGGTGCCGGTGGCAGCACGCAGGACCTGACCCATGAAGCTGCGCAGACATTGCGCCGCTCGTCTGGCCTGCCGGTGGCGGCACATCTGACCTGCGTCGGGGCAACCCGCGAGAAGGTCTTGAATACAGCCGCGAAATTCGCAGATGCAGGCATCACCGACATTGTCGCCCTGCGCGGCGATCCGGTGGATGGCACCGAATTCCAGCAGGTCGAAGGCGGCTTTGCCAACAGTATCGAACTCATCGAAGCACTGGCCGCGACAGACCGCTTCACCATCCGCGTCGGTGCCTATCCCGAAAGCCACGCCGATGCCGCAGACACCGCACAGAACATCGCCTGGCTGAAAGCCAAGATCGATGCGGGCGCATCCGAGGCGATCACGCAGTTTTTCTTCGAGGCCGAAACCTTTCTGCGCTTCCGCGATGCCTGTGTCAAAGCGGGCATCACCGCGCCCATCGTGCCGGGCATCCTGCCGGTGGGCAACTGGGCCAGCATTCAGAAATTCGCCAGCCAATGCGGCGCTGATGTTCCTGTGACGCTGGCGCAGGGGTTCGACAATGCAGCCCGCGATGGCAACAGCGACCTGTTCGCGCTTGCCCACTGCACCGAGCTGTGTGACGAGCTGCGCGGCGAGGGCGTGGATGCGCTGCATTTCTACACGCTGAATCGCCCTGACCTGACACGCGAAGCCTGCCGCGCGCTGGGTCTGGTTCCCGCGGCAGCTATGCGCAACGTCGCGTAAGACTTGGCAAGCGGGGCAGGTGTTTCTAGCGTTCGGCAAACAACCGGAGACCTGACATGCCCCGCATCGCCCAACGCCCCGAAGACCTTCTGAGCCTCGAAAAGCTGAAACAGCTTTCGGGACTCGAATTCATTCAGGGAATAATGGACGGCACCCTGCCCGGCCCGCCCATTGGCGAAACGCTGAACTATGGGCTGCACGCGGTCGAAAAAGGCCGCGTGGTGTTTCGCGGCGCGCCTGAATTCGGCGCAGCGAATCCTTTGGGCACAGTACATGGCGGCTGGTACGGCACCTTGCTGGACAGCGCGATGGCCTGTGCTGTGCAAACCTGTATTCCGCGTGGATCGGTTTACACGACGCTGGAGTACAAGATTAACATCACCCGTTCGATCCCGCTGGGGATGATGATCGACTGCATCGGTACGGTGGACCATGTGGGCCGGTCCACAGGCGTGGCCAAGGCTGAAATTCGCGGGGTTGAGGATGGCAAGCTTTATGCCACGGGGTCAACCACCTGCATCATCATGAGCGCGGGATAGGTGCGGGCGGCGCTGCTCTGGAACAGACCGACCCGCATTGTTTCAGCAAAGCTGCCACAGCGCGCCTCAGTTCACCGATTCTCGGTGAAACCACTCTGACCACCACGACCGCGTCGGCGCGCGGGCCGCTTCGGCCACGCTGGGATGCACCCGTTCAGACGGGTCCATCCCCACCTTGCGCGCGCGGCGTGTAATGAACAGCCCGCCGAAGCCGCGCCAGGTGCCGGTCGAAGGCGCAAGCGGATCCTGCACAAAGCGTGCTGCCCAGCCTGCGGGCAGAGGCAGACCGCAATTTTCGACTTTTTCCAGCATCCAGACCAGCGGGATATTCGACAAGGGCCGCGCGGCATCAAAACCGCCAAGCTGGCCGCCCACGTCTCCATGGCTGCCACGGAACCACATCTGTTCTAGATGCCCTGTCCAGTCTCTGTGCGTTTCCCACATGACGGGCGCATAGGCCATGCGTGTCTCGTTGCGGGCCAGCGCGTGATAGCCGTGTTTCACATGGGGGCCAAGCTGGTGGTTATGAAACGAATGTTTCGGCGCGCTCAGCCGCCACAACACCGGCGCGTTGATCCCCAGTGATTTCACAGTATCCCAGACGCCAATCATTTCTATCGGCACTTCGTCGTGGCAATGCGCGCGGGTAAAGGCGCGGGCCGCATCGCTGGTGCCGCCTGCCTCGTAATGGCGGTAGATCTCGCGGATGTTGCGTTCGGTCGCATGTTCAGCCTTAAGCAGGCCGGTAAAGCCCACGATCCCCGCAAGCGAACGCACCGCATAGGCGCCGCGCGAATAGCCCATCAAAAAAATCGTGTCGCCCGGACGGTAGCGCGACGCCAGATAGCCATAGGCGCGCCGGATTTGCCGGTTGATGCCACGCCCCATCAACACATCTCCGGCCCGACGCCAGTTCGACAGTTGCAGACCGGATTCGTAATAGACCGAAACCTCGGCCCCCATTTCGCGCAGCAATTTATAGGTCAGGCCCGCATTGGTTTCAAAATCGGGCATCAGCGTCGACATCGTGCCATCCAGAATGATGACATGAATCGTCGCCCCGCGTGCAGGCGGCGGGGTGGATGGTGCGCCAGACCCGAACCGGTCGCGCAGCCATCCGACAACCGATTTATTCAGCCGCGATAGGACCATTCTGTAGCATTTCCCAAACTCTCATCGGTGTGAAGGGCATATCCGCCTGTCGCACACCGCGTTCCCACAGTGCGTCCTGCACCGCATTTGCCACCGCCGCCAGCGCACCGACGGTTCCGGCCTCGCCGCAGCCTTTCATGCCCATGATATTGGCCGTGGAGGGCACCGGCTCGGAGGTGAAGCTGATCCACGGCACGTCATAGGCGCGCGGCATGGCGTAATCCATGAACGACGCCGACAGCAGCTGGCCGTCTTCGTCATAGACGACATGTTCGGTGATCGCCTGTCCGATCCCCTGTGCAACGCCGCCGTGCACCTGCCCTTCGGCCAGCATCGGGTTGATAAGGTTACCAAAATCATCAACCACGGTATAGCGGTCAACCGTCGTCACGCCAGTGTCGGGATCAATCACAACCTCGGCCACATGGGCGCCGTTGGGAAAACTGCGGGCCGGCAGGCTGGCGCGCGCTTCATGTTTCAGCAGATCGTCGCGCTCGACCTCGCGGGCCAGTGCGGCCACCTCAAGTATCGTCGGCGTCAGGTTGCTGCCCTCGGCACGGAACCGTTCATCGTCAAAGCTGATTTCCGAAGGCTCCACGCCCATTTCGCCGGACAGGAATTCCTTGAAGCTGGTAAGGATCACGTCGACCGTCGCCAGCGTGGCGTTGTTCTGTGTGGTGACCGAACGCGAACCGCCGGTGCCGCCACCCTGTTTGATCAGGTCGCTGTCGCCCTGAATGACATGGATCAGATCATGCGGAATGCCCGTCTGATCGCTCAGGAATTTGGCATAGACGGTCTCATGACCCTGCCCGTTGCTTTGCGTCCCGACATAGATCGACACTGTACCATCCTCGTTGAAGGTGACCTTGGCCCCTTCCGAAGGATCGCCCAAAATACTTTCGATATAGTAACAGGTGCCACGGCCACGCAGCAGACCGCGCTCGGCGTCCGCCGCCTTGCGCGCGGCAAAGCCGTCATCGTCGGCCTCGGCCACCATGCGATTGAGCACTTTGTTAAAATCACCCACGTCGTAGGTTTCCCCTGTGGCCGTCTTGTAAGGAAACTGGCTGGGCTTGATAAAGTTCCGGCGACGCAGCTCCCACGGGTCGATGCCCAGTTCGCGCGCGGCGCGGTCCATGATGCGTTCCAGAACATAGATCGCTTCGGGGCGACCGGCACCGCGATAGGCGTCGACCTGCGTGGTGTTGGTGTAATAGCCTTCGACCTGCAACCAAGTGGTCTGCACGTCGTAGACCCCCATCAGAACCCGAGAAAACAGCATGGTTTGAATGGGTTGGCCGAACTGGCTGTTATAGGCCCCAAGGTTGCAGCGCGTGCGCACGCGATAGGCGGTAATCTTGTGATCGGCGTCAAAGGCCAGCTCGGCCACCGACACCAGATCGCGTCCGCCGTTGTCGCTGAGCATGGCTTCGCCGCGGTCCGAAATCCAGCGCACAGGACGGTTCAGCGTGCGCGTGGCATGGGCCAGCGCAAAGGGTTCGGGATAGCCCATAGCCTTCATGCCGAAACCGCCCCCCACGTCAGGATTGGTCACGCGGACCATGTCCTCGCCCACCTGCAAGGCCGCGATCAGCTGCTCTTTTGGGGCCCAGACACCCTGACCGTTGATCGCCACGTGAATCCGCTCGCCCTCCATCTCGGCGTAACAGCCGCGCGGTTCCATCGAGTTGACGATAATACGGTTGTCCCCGATTTCGAGGCTGACTGTACGCGCCGCCGCGTCAAAGGCCGCCTGCGTGGCGTCCTCGTCCCCCATGCCCCAGTCAAAGGCGCGGTTGTCGGGCGCTTCTGCGTGCAGCGTTTCGCCGCCCGGCGTCAGGTCCATCTTGGCCGGCAGATCATCATAATCCAGCACGATCAACTCGGCCGCATCGCGGGCCTGTTCATATTTGTCTGCAAAGATCACGGCGATGGGTTCGCCCACATAGCGCAGCTTGCCCGTGGCGAGAATAGGACGCTTGGGTGCCGCGCCCTTGGTTTTGTCGCGGTTGTCCACAGTGGCCCCGACCATGCCGGTGTTCATGCCCGCAGCTTCCAGATCATCATAGGTCAGCACCAGATGCACGCCGGGTGCCTCCCTGGCGTCCGTCACATCAAGCTCGGTTATGGTGCCATGGGCAATCGGAGAACGCAGAAAGAACGCATGCAGCGCGCCATCAGGGGCGATGTCATCCACATAGCGCCCCGCTCCGGTGAGAAACCGCACATCCTCGACCCGTGTGGTCGACTGACTTTTCCCGAACTTGTCCATGAGTATTCCCTATCCGCTTTCGTGGTGTTGAAGCGGAGATTAGCCGCACAGGCCGCATTGTCCAGAGACGGTCTGAGCAACGCTGCGTTGGACGGGGCGGCACGGGGATTGGTTCGAAGATCAGATCGGGGGCGCTGCCCCCGCCGCTTGCGCGGCTCCCCCGGGATTTTCCGAACCAGAGAACGGGACACAAGGAGCGTACAACTATGAACGCTTTTCCTTTCTGCGCGGCTTTGCTAAGCCCTGCGGGCCATCCACCCCTGCCGGAGACAACCCATGCCCTTGGAAAAATCATTCAACGCCGCCGAGGCCGAAGCGCGGCTGTATTCAGTTTGGGAGCAGGCGGGATGTTTCGTGGCAGGGGCCAATGCCAAGCCCGGTGCGTCATCCTATGCGATCATGATCCCGCCACCCAACGTCACCGGTGTGCTGCACATGGGCCACGCGTTCAACAACACGCTTCAGGATATTCTGGTGCGCTGGCACCGGATGCGCGGCTTTGACACACTGTGGCAACCGGGCACCGACCACGCGGGCATCGCCACGCAGATGGTGGTTGAACGCCGCCTGGCCGAGGCGCAACAGCCCAGCCGCGTCGAAATGGGCCGCGAGGCTTTCCTGGAGAAAGTCTGGGAATGGAAAGCGGAATCGGGTGGCACGATCGCAAGCCAGCTGCGCCGTCTGGGCGCATCCTGCGACTGGTCGCGCGAGGCGTTCACTATGTCCGGTGCCCCCGGCGCCCCGGAAGGTCAGGAAGGCAACTTCCATGACGCGGTGATCAAGGTCTTTGTCGACATGTTCAACAAGGGGCTGATCTATCGCGGAAAGCGGCTGGTCAACTGGGACCCGCATTTTGAAACTGCGATTTCCGACCTTGAAGTCGAGAACATCGAAACACCGGGCCACATGTGGCACTTTAAGTATCCGCTCGCGGGCGGGGCCACCTATACCTACATCGAAAAAGACGAAGACGGGAACATCGTGCTGGAAGAAGAGCGCGACTACATTTCGATCGCCACCACCCGCCCCGAAACCATGCTGGGTGACGGCGCGGTTGCGGTGCATCCGTCGGACGAACGCTATGCGCCCATCGTCGGCCAGCTGTGCGAAATTCCGGTGGGCCCGAAAGAGCACCGCCGCCTGATCCCGATCATCACCGACGAATACCCCGACAAGGATTTCGGCTCGGGTGCGGTCAAGATCACCGGTGCGCATGACTTTAACGACTATCAGGTCGCCAAGCGTGGCGGTATCCCGATGTACAACCTGATGGATCCGCGCGGTGCCATGCGCGCCGACGGTCGCCCCTATGCCGAAGAGGCCGCGATTGCACAGGCCATCGCCAACGGCGAGCAGGAGTTCGACGAGGTGATGATCGCCGCGATGAACCTTGTGCCGGAAGAATACCGCGGGTTGGACCGCTTTGACGCCCGCGCCCGCGTGGTTGACGACATCACCCGCGAGGGACTGGCCGTGATGCGCATGGTTCCGGTCACTGATGCCGAAGGCAACGAAAGCGTCGAGGCGGTGCCATACGTCGAGCAAAAACCGATCATGCAGCCCTATGGTGACCGCTCGAAAGTGGTGATCGAGCCGCTGCTGACCGATCAGTGGTTCGTGGACACCGACAAGATCGTCGGCCCCGCGCTGGACGCCGTGCGCAATGGCGATGTGAAAATCATCCCCGAGAGCGGCGAAAAGGTCTATTACAACTGGCTGGAAAACATCGAGCCCTGGTGCATTTCGCGCCAGCTTTGGTGGGGGCACCAGATTCCGGTCTGGTACGGCTTTGATCTGCACACATTCGATTATGTGGACGACGAAGACGACGGCGCGCTGGACATGGTCGAAGTGGGCCGCCTGCTGTCCGCGCAATCGCTGCGCGACCGGGCTGACCGGCATATCTGCGGTGCCGACTTTGACGGGGTTCATGCGGAGTTTACCGCAACGCTTGCCGAACTGCCGACACCGCTGGGTCACGCCCGCGTGGTCGAAGTGGCCGACCGCGAAACGGCCCTGCACCAGTTCACCGCGGCACTGGCCGAATATGCCACCACGCAAGATCCCACCAAGCTGATCTATCCGGTCTGGCGCGATCCCGACGTGCTGGACACATGGTTCTCGTCCGGCCTGTGGCCCATCGGCACGCTGGGCTGGCCCGAGCAGACGCCTGAACTGCAACGCTATTTCCCCACCTCCGACCTGATCACCGGTCAGGACATCCTGTTCTTCTGGGTGGCGCGGATGATGATGATGCAGCTGGCTGTTGTGGGCGAAAAACCCTTTTCGACCGTCTACCTGCACGGCCTTGTGCGCGACGCGCAGGGCAAGAAGATGTCCAAGTCGACCGGTAACGTCATCGACCCTCTGGACCTGATCGACGCGTTCGGCGCGGATGCCCTGCGCTTTACCAATGCGTCGATGGCCAGCCTTGGCGGTGCGCTGAAACTGGATACCAAACGGATCGAAGGCTATCGCAATTTCGTCACCAAACTGTGGAATGCCGCGACCTATGGCGAGTTCAAGGGCACCTTCGAGCTGCCCCACTCGGATGACGTGCCGCAGACCAACCTGCCCCTGAACACATGGATCAAGGGCGAGATTGCCAAGACGCTGGAAACCGTGAACGCTGCACTGGAGACCTACCGGTTCAACGATGCGGCCAATACGCTCTACAGCTTTGTGTGGGGCACCTTCTGCTCGCAATATCTGGAGTTCACCAAACCCGTGCTGGACGGCGACGACGCGGCAGCCGCCGCCGAGACCAAGGCCACCTATGCCTGGGCACTCGACCAGATCCTGATCCTGCTGCACCCGATCATGCCCTTTGTCACCGAAGAGCTGTGGAGCGCCAAGGCGCGGCCCAAGATGCTGGTGCACACTGACTGGCCAACCTATACCGCCGGCGATCTGGTGGACGCCAAGGCCGACGCCGACCTGACATGGACCGTGGCAATCATCGAGGCAATCCGCTCGGCGCGCGCGCAGATGAACGTGCCTGCAGGTGCCTTTGTGCCGCTGGTAGTCAAGGATATGGACGACACCGCGCGGCGCGTCTGGACCGAGAACGAGGCGTTGATCACCCGCTTTGCCCGCGTCGAGACGCTGAGCGAAGTGGCAGAGATGCCCAAGGGCACCGTGGCGCTGGCGGTCTCGGGCGGCAGCTTTGGCCTGCCGCTGGCCGATGTCATTGATGTGGCGGCGGAAAAGGCGCGTCTGGACAAGACCCTTGGCAAACTGGCGAAAGAGCTGGGTGGCCTGCGCGGCCGTCTGAACAACCCCAAATTCGCCGACAGCGCGCCCGAAGAGGTCATCACCGAAACCCGCGCCAACCTCGCCCTGCGCGAGGCCGAAGAGGCGAAGTTGAAAGACGCGCTGGCGCGTCTGGCCGAACTGGACTGATCTGTCCCCCGGCCTGCCCCTTCTCTGGTTTGGAAAAATCCCGGGGGAGGCGCGCAGCGCCGGGGGCAGCGCCCCCGAACGCCGCCGCGAAGCGTTACTTGAAAACAGGCGCGCGTTTCTGCATCGCCGCCGCGACCACTTCCATTTGGTCTGGCTGGCCGATCAGCTTGGCCTGTTCGACGCTCTCGGCAAGCAGCACCGCATTGGAATGCGCCCCATAGCCTTGCGTGATCAGCGCCTTGGCCGCGCGGATGGCCGAAGGGCTCTTGCCCGCAATCTCGCCCGCCAGTGCCTGTGCCGCTGCCAGCGGATCATCGGCCAGTTCCGTTACCAACCCCCAATCCAGCGCCCGCTGTGCGCTCACGGGTGTCGCCGTATAGGTCAACTGCCGCGCTACGTCCTCGCGCACCAGCCGCGGCAACAACACCATGCCGCCCATGTCCGGCACGATGCCCCATTTCATCTCCATCACTGCCATTTGCAGGTCCGGCCCGGCAATGCGCATGTCCGCGCCCAGTGCCAGCTGGCAGCCCGCGCCAAAGACCGGACCGTGCAGGGCCGCGATCACCGGCACCGGCACGCGGGTCCAGATCATCGCGACCTCTTGCCATTGGTTCGTGGTGCCGTCCCCGTGGCTGCGCGGAACCAGCGCTGCCTCGGGATCATTGCCCATGGATTTGCCGAGCCCGCCGATGTCGATACCCGCGCAAAACGCGCGGCCCTCGCCCGACAACACAACCGCGCGGGCCTCCGAGGCTGCAACCTCCTGCCCTGCCGCGATAATCGCGTCGATCATGTCCTGATCCACGGCATTCATCTTGTCCGCGCGGGTCAGGCGCACGTGGGCGATGTGGTTTTCATAGGTGACGGACACGCGCGACATGGGCAAAACTCCTCTTTGCGCGCACCTCAGCGCAAAGCCGCATCGATTTCCAGCCCGACGTCAGGGCACGCCCCTGCGCCATGCCCTCTTTCCAAGGGCACAGTCCCACAGTATTCCTGCGCCCATGACACATGCACGCCTTACCCCGCTCGCCCAATCCCTGCCCGCATCGGTTCCCTTTGTCGGCCCTGAAACTCAGGAACGCGCCCGTGGCGCCGCCTTTGAGGCGCGTCTGGGGGCCAATGAGAACGTCTTTGGCGCATCACCCAATGCCCGCGCAGCCATGGCCGAGGCAGACGCCTGGATGTATGGCGACCCCGAATCGCACGACCTGATTGCGGCGCTGGCCGCCCATCTGCGCACCGATCCTGCGCATATCATGGTGGGCGAAGGCATCGACGGCCTGCTGGGCTATCTGGTGCGTCTGTGCGTGGGCGAAGGCGATGCGGTGGTGACCTCGGACGGGGCGTATCCGACGTTCAACTACCATGTCGCGGGTTTTGGCGGCGTATTGCACAAAGTCCCCTACAAGGACGATCAGGAAGACCCGCTGGCTCTTTTCACCAAGGCCGCAGAGGTGGACGCCAAGCTGGTCTATCTGGCCAACCCCGACAATCCGATGGGCACCTGGCATGCGGGCGACACCATCGTGCGCGCGCTGGATGCGCTGCCCAAGGGCTGTCTGCTGGTGCTGGACGAGGCCTATATCGACTGCGCCCCGCCGGGCACCGCGCCCGACCTGCCCTTTGACGATCCCCGTCTGGTGCGGATGCGCACGTTTTCCAAGGCTTACGGGCTGGCAGGTGCGCGGGTCGGCTATGCGTTGGGCCATCCCGATCTGATCACGGCCTTTCACAAGGTGCGCAATCACTTTGGCATGAACCGCGCAGCACAGGCAGGCGCACTGGCAGCACTGGAGGATGACGCGCATCTGGCGCATGTGCTGGACCAGATCGACGGCGCGCGCCGACGGATTGCCCAGATTGCCGTCGACAACGGGCTGGCCCCGCTTCCGTCGGCAGCAAATTTCGTGGCGATCGACTGCGGGCGCGACGGAGCCTTTGCCAAGGCGGTGCTGGACGGGTTGATTGCGCGGGGGATCTTTGTGCGGATGCCCTTTGCCGTGCCGCAGAACCGCTGCATTCGCATCAGCTGCGGGACGCCGGAGAATCTGGATGCATTTGCGGCCGCCTTGCCCGAGGCTTTGGCGGATGCGGCAACACAGGGTTAACACGACCCATTCCCCAAAGCCTGCGTGCAACGCCTGACCGGTACAGTCGGGCGCAGCCCTGTGTCGCGCTATCCGGCAGAAAAATTCCACCCGACCCAATTTGGCGCTATAATATCAGGCACAGCCACCGGATGGATCCGCCATGCGCAATCGCCCGACGCAGTCCGCGCCCGATTTCACCAACGCCTGCATTGTTATGTTTGGCGTCAACCTGTCGTGGGTGTTTCTGGTGCTTTGGGCCTTGTGGGGTCTGCTGGCGGTTGCAGCGCTTGGATGGTCGCTGAACCGCTGGATGACATGGCTTGAGGCCCGCAAAGCGCGGGCCTGTCAACGCTTTACCCCGCAGCGATAACCTGTGACGCCGCTTCCAATGCGCCACGTCCGTGCGGTATTTTCAGCGCCTTGAGGCCAGAATCAACCCCGCCCAGCATCCCCATGACCATATGCCCGCTGACATGGCCCATGTGCCCCAGCCGGAAATACCCGTGCCATGCGGGATCATTCGGTTCAGCCATGCCCAGGCCGATGCCCAGTGTCAGGCCCAGGTTTTCCTCGGTCCAGTTGCGCAAACTGGTGGCATTGGGCGTCCCAAGGCCGATGGCAGTGACCGAATGGCCGCGTTTGGCCGGATCAGGCACGTTCATCTTCATCGGACCGTCCGCGCCCCAAGCATCGACGGCAGCCCAGACCGCACGGGCCAGCAGGTGATGCCGCCGCCAGACATTCTCAAGACCCTCGTCATGGATCATGTCCAGAGCGGCCCGCAAGCCATATAGGTGATGCGTCGGCGCGGTTCCGTTCCAGTATTCAAAGAACGCTGTGGGATTCGCCCGTGGCACCCAGTCCCAATAGCGGCTGACCCGCGCCATCCGCGCGCGCGCCTCTGCGGCCTTGTCGTTGAAGAACACAAAACACATGCCCGGCGGCACCATCAGCCCCTTTTGCGAGCCTGCAATCATCACATCAACGCCCCAGGCGTCCATCTCGAACGGATCACAGCCCAGCGAGGCCATGCAGTCGGCCATCAGCAACGCGGGGTGGTCCAGATCGTCCAGCACGGCGCGCAAGGCCGCAATGTCGTTCTTGTATGATGTCGACGTGTCTACATGCACGGCCAGCACGGCCTTGATCTCGTGCGCGGTATCTGCGGCCAGACGTTCCGCCACCCGCACGGGATCAATCGCGGAAGATTTACCAAAGTCCATCACCTGCGCGTCAATGCCCAGCCCCGTGGCCACATCGGCCCATCCCAGACCGAAGCGGCCCGTTGCAGGCACCAGCACCTTGTCCCCCGCCGCGACCGTATTGCTCAGGCAGGCCTCCCATGTGGCGTGCCCGTTGCCGATGTACATCGCCACATGCCCCTTGGTCCGCGCCACCCGCTTGAGGTCGGGTACGATCCCTTCCACCATGTCGATCAGCGCCCCGTGATAGATATTGGGCGCAGGCCGGTGCATGGCGCGCAGGACCGCATCGGGCATCACGGACGGACCGGGAATGGCAAGGTAATCGCGACCAAAGGCGGCAAGCGGATGCTGAGGCATGGGGGGCTCCTGAGGATTGTTCGCGCGCACCCTACGCCAGCGGCGCGCGGCGTCAATCGCAGTTCAGCGACCTCGGCGCTTGCACGGGACTTGATCGCCAAGTACACCAAGGGTCAATCAAAACCACGAGGACCGCAGCCCAGTGCCGCGTGTAAACAAACATCGTGACAACGCCCCCTGAAAAAACTCCGGTTCCGACGCCCCCGGCAGCAACGCCCGCAACGGCACCAGTCAACTATGCCTCAAACCACCTGATGGCCTGGCTGTGGCGGAACTACCTCAAGCAGCACATTCCCACATTGGCCGTGGCGGTGATGTTCATGATCCTCGAAGGGTCCATGCTGGGTGCGCTGTCGTGGATGATGCAACCGATGTTCGACACTGTCTTTGTGCAGGGCAACGGCGACATGCTGATCTGGGTAGGTGTCCTGCTGGTGGGTATCTTCGTAGTGCGGGCTGTGTCGTCGGTGGTGCAAAAAGTGCTGCTGACACGGATTGCCCAGAAGACCGCAGCCGCGCTGCGGATCGACCTGCTGGATCACATGATGAAGCTGGACGGCGCATTCCACCAGTCGCACCCGCCCGGTTTCCTGATCCAACGGGTGCAGCAGGACGTGAACGCCGTGGGCGATGTCTGGCGCGCGATTGTCACGGGCGCGGGGCGTGATTTTATCGGGCTGATCGTGCTGATCGGCGTGGCCATCAGCGTTGATCCGATCTGGGCGTTGCTCGCCTGCGTGGGAACCCCGCTGCTGGTGCTGCCTGCGGCGATGGCACAACGCTATGTGCGCCGTCATGCCCGCAACGCACGCGATCTGGGCGCCAACCTGTCCACCCGTCTGGACGAAGTGTTTCACGGCATCGTTCAGATCAAGCTGAACGCGCTCGAAGATTACCAGTCGACCCAATACCGGGGCCTGACAAACCGTTTCGTGCGCACCGAAGTGCGCACCGCCTTTGGCGGCGCTGCGATTCCTGCGATGATCGACATCATGTCAGGCGCGGGGTTCATGGCCGTGATCCTGTATGGCGGGGCCGAAATCATTGCAGGTGACAAGACCATCGGCCAGTTCATGACATTTTTCACCGCAATGGGCTTTGCCTTTGACCCGCTGCGTCGGTTGGGCGCGATGAGCGGCCTGTGGCAGGTCGCCGCTGCCGCAATCGAGCGGATCAAGGAACTTCTGGACGCCCCGGTACACCTGAAATCTGCCCAAACCCCCAAACCCGTGCCCACTGGCACGCCCGAAATTGCGCTGGAAAATGTTACTCTGTCCTACGGGGACACCACAGTGCTGCACGACCTCAGCCTGGTGGCCGCCCCCGGAAAGACCACGGCGCTGGTTGGCGCTTCGGGCGCGGGCAAATCCACCATCTTCAACCTGCTGACCCGTCTGGTCGACCCGCAAAAAGGCGTGGTGAAAATCGGTGGCGTCCCGGCGGCAGATATGAAACTTCACGAGCTGCGCAGCCTGTTTTCAGTTGTCACCCAAGAGGCGCTGCTGTTCGACGAAACCCTGCGCGAAAACATCCTGCTGGGGCGCACCGACGTGACGGACGCACGGCTGAAGGAAGTGCTGGACGCCGCCCATGTCTCGGATTTCCTGACCAAGCTGCCCAAGGGATTGGACACCCACGTCGGCCCGCGCGGATCGGCCTTGTCGGGAGGTCAGCGCCAGCGCGTGGTGATCGCGCGCGCGCTGCTGCGCGATACGCCGATCCTGTTGCTGGACGAAGCGACATCGGCGCTGGATGCCCAGTCAGAACATGTGGTGCAAGAGGCACTGGACCGTCTGGCCGCAGGGCGTACCACCATTGTCATCGCGCACCGCCTGTCCACCATTCGCGGGGCCGACAAGATCGTGGTGATGGATCGCGGCAAGGTTATCGACCAAGGCAGCCATGACGAATTGCTTGGACGCGGCGGCATCTATGCCGATCTGTACCGTTTGCAATTTCAGGATGGCAAAACCGTGATTGACGAGGCCGGCTCGCGCCGCCTGAAACCGCATTCCAACGCCCCGTCTGCCCCGCGGCCCAACCTGCTGACCCGTGTGCGGGAACGGCTGTTCGGGTGAAACCTGTGGCCCGCTACCGGCGGTAACTTGCGGCCAGCCGCACCGGCGACTCACCGCACGCATAGCGCGCCAGCGTCCACAAATTGCGCGCCCCCCGCCGGATCCAGCCCTGCTGACGGTATTTCGCAGCGCTGGTCACCGCCACCGCATCCAGCCGCACCAGCTTGCCGCGCAGCGCGCGCGCGATTGCAACGTCCTCCATCAGCGGCTGGTCGGCATAGCCGCCCACCGCATCGTACAGGGAGCGCGGCAACAACAGCCCCTGATCCCCATAGGGCAAACCCCAACGGCTGCGCAGATTGGCCCATGCCGCCACAAAGCGCCCGCCACGATCAAAGCGCAGGCGAAACCATCCGGCCTGCTGGCTACTTTGCAAGTGTTCACCCACAACACTGCACCAGCCCTCTTGCAACACTGTGTCCGCATGCAGCACCAGCAACCACTGCCCCTGCGCCGCCGCGACCCCGCGCCCCAACTGCCCGCCCCGCGACGCAGGGCCCCGAACCACCTGTGCGCCCCACGCATCGGCCAGCGTCGTTGTGTCATCGCCAGAGCCGCCATCCGACACGATCAACTCACGGATCAATCCCGCCTCCAGCCCCTCGACCAGCGCAGCAAGGCAGGCCGCCAGCTGCGGTGCAGCGTCCAGCGTCGGGATCACGACAGATATCGGTGCGCGCATGGGCCTGCCCCCTTTTTCCTGCGGTTTCGACTGTTATATGTCACAATACACCCAAAGGGAGCCACCCATGACCAACCGCACGATCCTGCGCCTTTCCGGTGCCGACACCCGCGACTTTTTGCAAGGGCTGGTGACCAATGACATCCGCAAACTGGATCAGGGTCTGGTCTATGCCGCGCTCCTGACGCCGCAGGGCAAGTATATCGCCGATTTCTTCCTCAAGGCAGATGGCGATAACGTGCTGCTGGACGCAGATGCCACGCAGGCGCCTGCCCTGTTGCAACGGCTGTCGATGTACAAACTGCGCGCCGATGTGACGCTTGCGGAAACCGGGCTGCACCTGCACCGCGGACTGGGCGACCGCCCGGACGACGCCCTGCCCGACCCGCGCCACGCTGCTTTGGGTTGGCGTGCCTACCGGGACGCGCCACAGACAGACGACACCACCGACTGGACCGCCTTGTACGTCGAAAACCTTGTCCCCAGCGCCGGCCGTGAACTGCACCCCGACACGTTTATCCTCGAAGTCGGATTCGAGCGCCTCAACGGCGTTGATTTCCGCAAGGGTTGCTACGTCGGCCAGGAGGTCACCGCGCGGATGAAACACAAAACCGAACTGCGCAAAGGACTGGCACAGGTCCACGTGGACGGCCCAGCAGAGCCGGGCGCCGAGATCACCGCCAACGGCAAACCCGCTGGCACCCTGCACAGCCGCGCAGGCGACCGCGCACTGGCCTATTTGCGCTTTGACCGCGCAAATGGCGACATGCAGGCGGCAGATGCAACGGTGCGCAGACTGGACTGAACCTGCGTTTCTTTTGGCCTGAAATATCCCGGGGTTTGGGGCAGAGCCCCAAAAAGAAAACACCCGCCACGAAGAGCGGGTGTTTCCAATCAAACCTGAAACCGGAAGCTTACGCGCGCTCGGCGTATTCCATGGTTTCGGTGTTCACGATGATGTCTTCGTCGTTGCCCACAAACGGCGGCACCATAACCTTGACGCCATTGTCCAGAATCGCAGGCTTAAAGCTGTTGGCGGCGGTCTGGCCTTTGACCACCGGCTCGGTCTCGACGATCTTGCAGGTGACTTTCTGCGGCAAAGTCGCGTTCAGCGCTTCCTCTTCGTGGAATTCCACGACGATAGTCATGCCATCCTGCAAAAACGGGCGACGCTCGCCCAACAGGTCGGCAGGCAGCTGGACCTGCTCGTAGGTTTCGATGTCCATCACGACCAGCATTCCGTTTTCTTCGTAAAGAAACTGCTGGTCTTTCTGCTCAAGCCGCACGCGCTCGACCTTGTCCGCAGACCGGAAGCGTTCGTTCAGTTTCGAACCATTGCGCAGGTTGCGCATTTCGACCTGGGCAAAAGCACCGCCCTTTCCCGGCTTTACGTGATCGACTTTCACAGCCGCCCACAGGCCACCGTTGTGTTCAAGCACATTTCCGGGGCGGATTTCGTTTCCGTTAATTTTAGGCATGAGGCTAAACCAAGGCAAAAGGTTGATGATGAAGTGAGGCACCCTATATCTTGATGTGATGGCTCGTGCAACACGGCTATCTTCCGTGCGGCAGTGCAGCAGATATGCGCCGAGCGCATGGAAGCTATGCGAAATCGGGGTATCCGAATCGAGTTGAATGGGTCATAAGAAGCTTCACGCCGAAAAGACAAGAGCAAGAATAAAGGAAGGACGAAGAATGAAAGACTTCGTTGACGGCACGGCCTTCAATAACGAGCAAGGTAACCGTGCACGTAAACTCTTTGCAGCCGTTGTGTTGGCTGCTCTGGACGATGCGATTGCCGATGACAAAAAGTATGGCAATGGTCCGGAACAGATTGCCCGCTGGGCACGTTCGCGCGACGGGCGCGAAGTGTTGAGCTGTGCAGGCATTGACCCCAACGAACGTGTGGTGTCGGGCCTGATGGAATTTGTCGGCAAGGGTGTGCGCACCTCGGTTGCGCTGTCGCGCGAAGAAAGCGAACGCCGCAATGCCGCACAACAGGCAGAAGCCGCCTGATCCAGACGACCAACTGCTGCTACATTTGAAAAAAACGCGCCCCCTGCGGGGCGCGTTTTTTGTTGTGTAATGGTCACAGCTGCGACAATTGCAGTTGATCCCATTGCCTTGCACGCTGCCTCTTGCCTTGGCGGCGCGATAATGCGACGCGATGCGCCATGACACGCGCAATCATGATTCAGGGCACCGGCAGCAACGTCGGAAAATCCATGGTCGTCGCAGGCCTGGTGCGGGCCTGCGTGCGTCGTGGGTTGGTCGTGCGCCCGTTCAAACCGCAAAACATGTCGAACAATGCCGCCGTCACCCCCGAAGGTGGCGAGATAGGCCGTGCGCAGGCGCTTCAGGCCCGCGCGGCGGGCGTGCCGCCACATGTCGACATGAACCCTGTCCTGCTGAAACCGCAAAGCGAGACCGGCGCGCAGCTGATCGTTCAGGGCAAGGTGATCGGCACGCAAGAGGCCCGCACCTTTGGCCGCGAACGCGGCGCGCTGATGGCTCCCGTGCTGGACAGCTTTCGCAGGTTGGCCGCAGAGGCCGATCTGATCTTGATCGAAGGTGCTGGCAGCCCCGCCGAAACCAACCTGCGCAAGGGTGACATCGCCAACATGGGTTTTGCCGTGGCCGCAGGTGTGCCGGTGATCCTGATGGGTGACATCGACCGCGGCGGGGTGATCGCACAGCTGGTGGGCAGCCACGCGGTTCTGGACGACACCGACCGCGCGCTGATCCGGGGTTTTGCCATCAACAAGTTTCGCGGTGATACCAGCCTGTTTGACGACGGTCTTAGCGACATCGCGGCGCGCACCGGCTGGCCGTCACTGGGCGTGCTGCCCTGGTTCGACGCCGCGCACCGTCTGCCCGCCGAAGACGTTCTGGACCTGCCTGCCCGCGCGGGCAGCGGAACCGGTCTGGTGGTGGCGGTGCCGGTACTGCCGCGCATCTCGAACTTTGACGATCTGGACCCGCTGGCGGCCGAGCCACATGTCGAACTGCGCCTGATCCAGCGCGGCAGCCCCCTGCCCGCCGATGCCGACATGATCCTGCTGCCCGGCAGCAAATCGACAATCGCCGACCTGGCCAGCCTGCGCGCCGAAGGCTGGGACATCGACATTGCCGCCCATGTGCGGCGCGGCGGTCATGTGATGGGCTTGTGTGGTGGCTATCAAATGCTGGGGCAAAGCATTTCCGACCCTGATGGAGTCGAAGGCCTGCCCGCCACGGTAAAGGGGCTGGGACTTTTGGATGTGCACACCACGCTTGCACCGCTGAAAACACTTGCCCTGCGCACGGGCAAGGACACAGCCAGCAACACAGCGCTGACCGGCTATGAAATTCACATGGGTGTCACCACCGGCCCCGACACCACCCGCGCATGGCTGGACATCGACGGTGCCCCCGCAGGGGCTGCAAGCCCCACAGGGCGGATCAAAGGGTGCTATCTGCACGGCATTTTCGGATCAGACGCCTATCGCGCGGCTTTTCTGGGCCAGATGGGCCAGCGCAGCGATCTGTCCTATGACCAAACGGTCGAGGACACGCTGGACGCACTTGCACAGCATCTGGAGACGCATATGGACATTGATCTGTTGTTAACGCTGGCTGCCGAGGTCTAGCCGCAGGCCAGACCTTGCGCCCTATTCCAGTTCCTGCGCCGCCAAAGCGCGGTGGATCTCGCGGCGCACCAGTTTACGCACATTCCGCGTGATCCGTTCCCCCAGGGCACCCTGCAATTCCTGACGCACGATATCCGACACCAGATCGCGCAGCGCCTCTTCGTCCAGAACATCCTCGTCTCCGCTGAACACATCGGCGGCCGCTTCCTTGCGTGTTGCGGATTGTCCTGTGAACAGCGTGGCTTCGGGTGCAACGGTGGCATCGTCTTCGGGTGCGGTATCTTCGGCAGCGTCTTCCCATGCCATCGCAGGCGGCTCGGTGCCTGCATAGTCGTCGCGCCCTGCCCCATCGGGTTCCCACTGGTCGTCGGTGCGGGCGATAACCTCTTCCAGAACAGCAATCTTCGCGCTGAGACTTTGTGTGGTTTCAGAAGTTGCGCTGGGGCCACGGTAATCAGGAACGCCGCGCAGCACCGATGCCTTACGCGCGTCATCGGCTTCTTGAGCGTCAACCGCGCGGAACACGTCGTGCAGGGAGCGGCCAGAAGCCAGCTCTGCATCATAGCTGTTCTCGTCCTCGGCGGGGGTAATGTTGTTGTCGTCAACATCGACTTTATCGGACGTATCATCGTCATCCGTCCGGTCTGCTTCGAAACCGGCAAGATCGACGGTCGCCTGACTTTCTCCGACCAGATTGTCGATTTCCGTGGGCGTGTCCTGTGTTTCGGCCATCAATGCGCCGATCACGATGTCCGCATCGTCTTCATATTCGACGTCGTCATCCAGCGCCAGCATATCAGCCACGTCCGACTCTGTTTCGTCCCGAACATCAGCGTCTGCATCGTCTTGCGCCGCTTGCAACGCACTGTCCTGTGCGCTTGGCAATTCGGCCACGCGCAGTGCCGGGGTCAGAACCAATCTATCGGTACTGGCCTTTGGTTTTTCTTCGGCGGGAACACGTTTATCTTCGGACACCAAGCGGCGGATCGACGACAGGACGTCCTCCACCTCGGCGTTGGTCACTGCATCAGGCATATTATTTTTCCACTCTCACCTCGGAACGCAGTCTACCGCGAACCGGAGATTCTCACAACAGGTGCGAAAAATTGTAGGTCTTTTTATGTCAGTCCTTGCCCAGTGCCTTGAGCACCCGGTCCAGCTGCTTGCCTTGCTTGGTCCTCTTCGCCGGACCATCCTTGACGAGATTATAATAGGCTTCGGGATCGTAAAGCTGAACATTCAGGCCCAGTTGCTCGGCCGTCAGCAGGCCCATCGACGCCAGAACCGAATAGGCTGCCACATAGACCTGCGCCTGCGCCTGAATGCGCAGCGCCTGGGCGTCCAGCAGCTGTTGTTCGGCGTCCAGCACATCCAGTGTGGTGCGTGCACCCAACGTCGCCTCTTCGCGCACACCGCTGAATGCGACCTGTGCGGCACGGACCTGACGTTCACTGGCCTGGGATTGGGCAATCAACGCTTGCAGATCGGCAATGGCATTGCCAACACCCTCGGCAAGATCATGGCGCACAACATGCAGATTGCTGCGCGCAGCATCACGGCGCGCAATAGCAGCGCGATTGGCCGAAGACAAACGGCCGCCCCGATAGATCGGGCCGCCAATCTCAACACCCACGCTTCCGGCCCGACGGAAATTGTCATTGCCGAAATTCTCGGTGGCCGACAGCGATCCGCTCAGGCTGACGGTTGGCAGCATGTCACGATCTGTTGCGACCACCAGCAGATCATTCGCAGCCACCTGATGCTGAGCGGCCGCCATATCAGGGTGACGCCGCATTGCCACGGCTTTGGCTGCGTCAACGTTGCTTTCGGTCCGCGGCAGACTGGGGGGCGGTGCCAGTTGCCCCGGCTCGCGGCCCACCACGTTGCGATAGAATTCGATGGCCTGGGCCAGGTCACGTTTGGCAGCGGCAACACCGCTGCGTGCCGACGCCAGTTGCGCTTCGGCCAGCGACACATCGGTGCGGGTCACCTCCCCCACTTCGAACCGGTCCCGCGCTGCGCGCAACTCCTGTGTCAGCAAACGCATGTTGTTTTCGCGCAAAGCCACAAATTCATAAGACTGACGGACCGTCATATAGGCAGACACAGCCCGCAACAGTACCTGCTGTTCGATCGACAACAAGGATGCGCGGGTGGCCAGAACAACCTCTTTGGAGGCACTGATCCGCGACACCGAGGCGCCAAAATCATAGATCAGCATCTGGGCAACAATCTGCAACGTCGTCGATGTGTTCCCGAGCGACGTGCGACTGAACCCGGTCCCGAGGGCCGAGTTAGCGCCATTGGTGCCAAAGGTGCGATCGATACTGGCCGACCAGTTCACGATGGGCCGCAGCAGCGCCTGTGCCGTCGCCACATCTTCATCCGCAGCGCGCAACAAGGCACGGTTCTGATCCAGAAGACCGGAATGGGTATATGCGCCGGCCAAAGCATCCGCCAAGGTATCGGCGCGTGCCGGTGCGGAAAATGCAATCCCGATCACAAGTGCCAGGCTCAGAGCGCTGCCAGAAATACGTCCCATCGCAGATTTCATCTTTCATCCGTCCCCAACATGCGGTGCTTTGCACACCAGCTTAGTCTATATGCAAATGCTCTGGACCGCTACGGCGAAGCAATTACAGCTGAAATTTACTATGTGCCTCGAAACCGGGCAAAACCGGCGCGCCTGCGTTAAACGCATTGCGCCACGACATACGTCCATCAATCTTGTAACCAACACGCACTTCACCCAGCGCGCCATCCATGAACAGGCAACCGATGCGCCCGCCATCCTTGATCTGTGCGATCAACGTGTCCGGTACATGGGTTACCCCGCCCTGAATGATCACCACATCATAAGGGCCATGCTGCGCTGCCCCCTCGACCAGCGGCCCGGTGTGCAAGGCGACATTGTCAGCCCCTGCCACTGTCAGCGCCTCTTGCGCCTCGCGGGCCATGTCTTCGTCTTCTTCTACGGCAACAACGGCTTCGGCCATATGTGCGATTACAGCTGAAGAATACCCCATGCCAGCGCCCACATCCAGCACCAGGTCATCATTTCCGATGTCCAGAAAATCCAGCATCTTGGCCAATGTCCGCGGCTCAAGCACTACGCGCTCCTGCCCCAGATCAATGTTCTCGCCCATATAGGCGGCCTCACGCTGGGCCACGGGCACAAAGTCTTCGCGCGCAACGGACAGCATCGCTTCGATGATGGGAAACTTGGTCACATCCGAAGGACGCACCTGCGTATCGACCATCATCGTGCGACGCATTTCATAGTTTGTCATGAACTGAACTCATCTGTTCGGAATCTTTCGCAACTAGGTGTGCCACATTCCGAACAGCACGGCAACGGGCCGATGGCGCGAAATTCAGGCGGCGATTGGACGCAATGATGACGCAAGAGCAGCCAAAACCCTCGCGCGGGGCCCGCCCCTGTCTGCCCCGCAGGCCGCAACAGTGTGATCCTGACGGTTTTTTCACCGGATCAATTCGGCTCTCTACCCCGCGCAATCCGAATATCGCAGGATGCCTGCCTCAAAAAATCCAACAGGACGCTGCGCCGCGAAAGGATTGGACTTGCGCTCTTGCGGAAAACGTCCTATGACCGCGAAATCCACGAAAGCCCTTGTTTTCAAGGCTCTGGCGAGTTGGCGGAGTGGTGACGCAGCGGATTGCAAATCCGTGTACACCGGTTCGATTCCGGTACTCGCCTCCATTATTTTCAATAACTTATGATCTACTCTGCTCATTGGGGTATCAGTTTCTCGTTTTGCGCCGGTTCTGTGCTTGGCTATTTCCGTTTGGCTGCGGCCTGACGCGCCCGCATGACTTGGCGGGCTTCCCCCGCATATTTGATGATCAACTTCTTGGATGTGTGACCGCCATGGCTGGCGATCTCGTCGTCCGAGCGACCGGCCCAGACAAGTTCCATGGCACCTCGATAGCGCAGCGCATGCTGGTCACAAGCCTTCAATCCCAGACGCATACGCTCATTCACCATAACTCGCGCCATGGAGTGACAGCTCATCGCCGAACCGTCAGAACGAGTTAGGATGCCCGAACCTTGAGCGTTTCATCGTCGGTGCCTATGGATATCTTACGCCATATGCGGCGTTTGGAACCGCCATACTTGCGAGCAGTCCACTTGCCTTCAGCTGCTCATTCCCCCAGCTATCACGCTGTATTCATACAGTGAATCTCGTCAGTCGACTTATGCAACAAAGCCCCACGGACCCCGTACCCTGTTCAGCCTGGACGGGATTCACAGTGATCCGGGACAAAAATTTCAGCCCTGATCCCGCCTGGATCAGCGGTGGCCGTTATCGCCTTGGTATAGGCTGTTTCAAGCGCCCTTGCATAAGCCTGTGTATCAAACAACGGCAATTCAAGGCGATTGCCCGTCAGGCTTTGCCGCAGCTCTTTCAACTTTCCCGGATTACTTAAAAGCTTTGTAATCAACGCTTCATAGGCCGCAGCGCTTTGGGTGACCAACTCGGACAGATTGGCTGCATGCAAAAGGCTTGCACCGACCCGCGCCGCAAATTGTTCGCCAGCCATTGTGACGACAGGCAAGCCCGCCCACAACGCATCGCTTGCCGTCGTATGGGCGTTATAATTGAATGTATCCAGAAACAGATCTGCGTGTTTGTGGCGCGCCAGATGGTGTGCAACGTTGACAGGGCGCGCAAACACAAGCCGATCCGACGCGATACCGCGTTTGTGCGCCTCTTTTTGCAGGTTGCTGCTTGCTTCTGGACCATTGTCGATCAACCAAAGCACTGCCGTGGGAAAATTCCCCATGACCCGCATCCAGATATCAAATTCCCGGGGCGAGATCTTGTTGCAATTGTTGAAGCAACACAGGACGATCCCTTCCTGGGGCAGACCGTGATCCTTGCGGCAATCATCCGTCCGGGCGACCTGGCGACGATCGTCATTTGGCTGGTAACTGTGGGGCAGATAAATAACCGACTCACTGTAATCTTGCCGGCGTTCAGGCGGGATAACGATCTGGTCGGCCACAATATAATCCATACAATCTGACCCCGTTGTGCCCGGATACCCTAAATAGTTGATCTGAACCGGTGCCAGCCCCTGACAAAAAAGCTGTGGACGACTGCCGTTGGTATACCCCTTGAGATCAATTGCCACGTCCAGCCCATCATGGCGCGCAAGTTGCGCAATCTCAGCGTCTGAAAGACTATGGACATCGCGGTAAACATCCACATTTGCGCGCAGCTTTTTCGCTTCTGCATCATCACTCGGTGGATTTAACCCATAGGCATAAATTTCAAAGGCATCCCGATCATGATGGGCAATGACACCATTCAGCAGATACAGCGTCGCATGGTTGTAAAAGTCCGAAGACACATACCCCACCCTGATCTTTCCGCGATCCCGAACCGGTGTTTCGCAGTCATGAACCTTCCAATCACGGGCAAAACGTTGTGACCTTTTTTTCTGCCGCCCTGCATGGTCTTCCAGGCCGAGGAAAATGAACGGTTCAGCTGCGGCCCCGTCTATACCCATTTGGCACCGCAGGGTGTCGAATTCATCAAACGCTCTCCAATCGCAGATCTTCAGCTGCAAGCCCAACTTTTGCGCGAACACGCCCGGCAACGTCGGGTCAAGTGACAGTGCTTGTTCAAAACCGTCGACCGCAGCACCAAGCCGCCCGGCCGCCAGATTTGCGACTGCCAGATTGTGATGGTAAATCGCGCTGGCAGGCTCAAGTTCGATCGCTTTTTCAAGCGCCTGCGCGGCATTTTCCTGATCTTGCGCCTGTAAATAGGCCTCTGCAAGGCACGCAAAGCCGTTTGCAGATGAAGGTGATTTTTCTGTAAACGCTTCGAGTTGCTTGATCGCAGCCATTTTCCGGCCAGATTTCAGAAGTGCATTACCATATGAAAGCAGATACTTAGCCGTTCCAGGTGCCAGTGTTATCGTCTTGGCGTACCATTCTTGTGCATTGTGGTACAGGCCCGCCTGTTCAAAGGCAGAGGCCAGAGTCGAACACGTCGCAACAGCCGGTCTCAGTCTGGCTGCCCGGACCAATGCTGCGATGGCGACATCGCTGCGCCCAAGCTTTTGGGCAGCGATTCCGACAAAGGTCCATAAGGGTTCGGTGTTCGGGTATTCTTTGACAAGTGGGCCACATTCCTGGATCAACCCCTCCCAATCCCGTTTCTTATATAACACATTTAGCAATACCATTTTTCTGGCAGGCGGCATCTCAACATCTGGGTTGAGCTTGTTTTTGAAATTGCCAGTAAGAGCTGATCGGCCCAACGGTTTCTGGTTCTTTAGTGTGAACATAAGACCTCTTCACATCGCCTGTTTCTAGCTTTGAATCGAATTCTTCGACTTACCCACCGGATGTGAATGAGACGGGGGAGCACCCGTTATCCGGTCAACTATTTTGTGCGCGGAAATTGTTTAAAATATATTGAACCCGCACCAACGGGCCCCACCCTTTCCGCAGGTTTTGTGACGGTCTGGCCACTTCGGCAGCACCTTGGCCGATAGCAGGCCGCACGGCCTGGCACATATTTTGAAACCTGTTTGCAATCAACGTGTTGACCGCCAGATTGTGCCGCGTCAGAAGCTGTAACAATCATGCAAACTGGAAAAGCCTGGCGCAATTGCTGTTTGCGCCAGGCTTTTGTGTCTGTTGCAGCGTCCCGATCAACAGAAGTGCCGCGATCTTACCTGTTCGCGTATGCGCCGATTTTCGACGTGCTGAGACGATTATTCACCAGCGCCTCGGCAAAGGTGACACCGGCCGCGACGCCGTCGATGACCGGCAAACCGAATTCCGCGCTAAGCTCTGCCATCAGATCGGCCATGCCTGCGCAGCCCAGAACGATGGCCTCTGCGTTGTCCTGTCCGATTGCTTCGCGTATTTCCGACCGGATCTTGAACAGCGTTGCCGGGTCTCCCTCTTCCAGCTTGAGAACAGGGATTTCCGTGGCCCGAACCCGCGCGCATTTCTGGGCAAGACCATAGCGCATCAGGTTGTTTTCCAGTCCTGGCACAGAACGCGACAGGGTTGTTATGACGCTGAACTTGTTGGCAATCATACTGGCCGCGTGATAGGCGGCCTCGCCGATGCCCAGAACCGGCACGTTAACCAGCGTACGCACCGCATCCACGCCGGTGTCGTCGAAACAGGCAACCACGATAGCATCGACATCGGGGTGCTGCGCCACCTCGGCCAGCAGGCCGGGGACGCAGTTTGCAACATCCAGATACCCCTGAATACTTGCCGGGCCGTTCTGAGAATTGGCCGCCACAATCTCGGTATCCGGGCGGGCAACCGCCCTGGCTGCAATCGCAATCTTATCCGTCATCGAACGGGTCGTGTTCGGATTGATAACCAGAATTTTCATAAGAATTTACACCTCGCCGCCAAGGTAGGCGGCCTTGATCCGGTCATCGTGCAGCAGCTCTTTGGAATTGCCTTCGATCACAACGTTGCCCGTGGCCATCGCATAGGCACGGTGCGAAATGCTCAGCGCCATGCGCGAGTTCTGCTCTACCAGCAGCACGGACACGCCTTCGTCGCGGTTGATCGCCACGATGGAGCGGGCAATGTCCTGCACCAGCTTTGGCGCGATGCCAAGGCTGGGTTCATCCAGCAGCAAAAGCTTGGGCTTGGCCATCAAGGCACGACCAATGACCATCATCTGTTGCTCGCCCCCAGACAGCGTGCCCGCGGCCTGTGCATAGCGTTCCTTCAGGCGTGGAAAGCGGGTCAGGATGCTGTCGAGCGTTGCCTGAATCTCTGCCTTGTCGGTGCGGGTAAAGGCCCCCATCATCAGGTTGTCCTTGACCGACATAAAGGGAAACACACGGCGTCCTTCGGGCACCATGGCGATGCCCCGCCTGACAATATCCGACGGATCGGTGCCATCTACACGCGCGCCCTCAAAAGTCACAGAGCCGCTTTTCGGCTTGGCCAGACCGGTGATGGCGCGCAGGATTGATGACTTGCCTGCACCATTGGCCCCGATCAGGGCAACGGTTTCCCCCTGGTTCACGTTCAGCGACACACCTTTCAGTGCGTAAACATGATCGTAGTAAAGTTCGACGTCTTTGAAATCCAACATGGCTGTCATGGCTTACATCCCTATCTCGTCGTCGACACTGCCGAGATAAGCCTCGATGACCTTCTCGTTGTTCTGGATTTCGATGGGCGTGCCCTCGGCGATTTTCTCTCCAAAGTTCAGCACGACAATCCGGTCCGAAATGCTCATGACCGCCGGCATGTCGTGTTCCACCAGCATCACCGTCACCCCACGCTCGTCGCGCACCGATCGCACCAGATCGACCATATTCATGGTTTCATCATGGTTCATGCCCGCGAACGGTTCGTCCAGCAGCAGCACCTTCGGATCGGTCGCAAGACCAATTGCAATCCCAAGCGCGCGCAGGCTGCCCTGCGGCAGATTGCTGGCCTGTTCGTTGCGGATTTCAGACATGCCAAGAAACTCCAGCAACTCGTCGGCATATTTCTCAAAGGCGGTCACATCGCTTTTGGCCGTCTTCGATCCCCAGAAATACCCCGCCAGCGATGCTCTGGCGCGCAGGTGCTGCGCCACAACAACGCTTTCGCGCACGGTCATGCTTTTGAAGATCGTGGTTTCCTGGAACGTACGCACAACCCCCTTGCGGGCCACGATATGCGGCTTGAGGTTTGAAATACGCGCGCCCTGATAGATCACCTCGCCCGACGTTGTCGGCGTGAAAGAGGCTATCATTTTGAACAGGGTCGATTTACCGGCCCCGTTCGGCCCGATCACCGACAGGATTTCGTGTTCGCCCACATCAAAGCTGATGTCATTGTTGGCCGTCAGGCCACCGTATTTCTTGGTGACGTTCCTGACTCGAAGAAGCGGGCTCATTTGTCACCTCCTTTGCCGAAACGGATGCTCAGCAGGCCATTGGGAAGAAAGCGGATGATGACGATCAGGATCGTGGAATAGATCAACATCTGGTATTTGCCGAACTCGAACAGCAGGTCCCAGCCAAAGTAGAGCACAAGTGTTCCAAGCATCGGACCAAAGACATAGCCAAGCCCGCCCAGAAAACAGTTCAGCATGAAGTTGACGGAATCCGCCACTTGAAAGCTGGAAGGATAAACCGACTGCGCGATAGATCCGAACATGGCCCCGCCTAGCCCGCCGAAAAAGCTGGAGATGGCAAAGATCACGATGCGGATATAGGAAATGTTCACCCCGATCGAGCTGGCCAGTTCCTCGTTCTGCTGCATCGAGCGGCACAGATGCCCAAGGCGGGAATTCACCAACCGATACAGCGCGGCATAGGTCATGATCATGATGATGCAGGCGGTGTAATAGAAGGCCAGCTTGGTATTCGCCATCGCGGAAAAGTCAGGCAGTATCGGAATGCCGAACAATGACACGCCCGACGGCAGCGGGATGTTGGAAATACCCTTTGCTCCGTTGGTGACGGGCAGCGCCAGGGCGGTCAGCGTGACAACCTGTGTCAGAACCAGCGTGATCATCGCAAAATAGACACCGCGCAGGCGCAGGATTGGCAGGCCGATCAGGATCGCAACCCCGGCCGCGAACAGACCCGCCGCAGGCAGCGATATCCAGAACGACCAGTCTGCTTTGACAACCAGAATGGCCGACACATATGCGCCGATCAGCGCAAAGGCACCTTGGCCAATGTTGATCCGGCCGATGTAAAAGGTCAGCCAGACCCCCGCGCTCGCAATTGCCAGAAGCGCGACAGATGTAAGCGTAAAGTAAAAGTCCCAGCGCCCTGTGGCACCGATGATCAGCGGGACACCGATGAAGATCATGAACAGGAATATCCCGACACCCATCAGCTGTTTTGAGGAAAATCCAAGCATCACATTAACCCCACGGCTTGCCCATCAAACCCTGCGGTCGGATGGCCAGGAAAATCATCAGCGAAACGAAGATCAGCAGATAGGTAATGTCGCCGTACTGGTAGAGCAGCGTCAGGCCGATCGCCTCCATAAACCCAAGGATGATGCCACCCCAGATCGCGCCGGATATCACCCCCGCGCCACCGATCATGACCATCATAAAGGCCTTGATGGATGTCGGGCCGCCCATGCCAAGGTTCACACCGGTAATGGTGACCAGCAGACCGCCAACCAGACCCGCCAGCATCGCCCCAAGGGCAAAACCGATCATCGAATAGCGGTCGACATTCACGCCCATAAGCTGTGCGGCGGTCCGGTCCTGGGCCAGTGCGCGCAGCGCCCGGCCTGTTTTTGTGTATTGCATCAAACCGATAAAGGCGACGATTGACAAAATCGCGAGAAAACAGATCAGGATGCGGTCATAGGGCATGATCACGCGGAAATCCCAGTTGAACACCCCGTCGACGATCTTTGGAACACCGCGTTGCTTCTCACCGAAAACAATCAGGATCAGCGCATCCAGGAAAAAGGCGATACCGGCTGCCAACAGCATGGTGCTTTCTTCGCGTGCCGAGCCTTTGATCACAGGGGCAAAAAGGAAGCGTTCGATCAATGCCCCCAGGATCGCCAGTGTGACACAAGACATAAGAAGGGCCAGAACGAACGGCACGCCCAATTGGCCGTAGAAGGTATAGGTGACAAAACCACCAATCACATACATCTGCCCGTGGGCAAAATTCAGAACGTTCATCAGGGCAAAAATCAGGGTCAGACCAAGCGCGATCATCGCATATTGGGACCCCAGATAGACGCCATTCGCCAATATCTGTTCCATTCAGATTTCCTTTCGTGGAAATGCCCCGGGCCGGTCAGGCCCGGGGTTATTCTGCCTGGGATTCCCCCAACGGCAGAAAGGGACGTTTAGTCGACTTCAGCGACGAAAAGCGTCTCGAACGCGCCGTCCTGATAAACGTTCACCACCAGCGGCACAGCGACCTGACGCTTTTGGCCAAAGGACGTCATACCGACGTAACGCAGCTTTGCATCGCCGTTCATGTAGGGGTTGGGCGCTTCGAACGTATCCATCGTTGTCTGGAACGCTTCGACGTCGGAAATCGCAGCAGGATCAGCCTTGAGCGTTTCCAGAATGTATTCCAAAGCGTAAACCTTGGTGTTCGACTCGTCGTTATATTCGCCAAACATATCGGTGTAGCGCTGCACGAATTCCTTCATCATCGGCGAGGCCAGTTCCGGCGTGGACGCACCACCGACCGAAATAAACCCGTTTGCCAGATCACCGGCACCCTCGGCCAGAACACCCGCATCCTGTGCGGTTTCGGTCGAAATGATGCCCTCAAAACCCAGCTCGCGTGCCGAGCGGATCAATTGCGGCGCATTCGCAGGCGACACACCGGACAGAACCAGCAGATCAGGACGCGCGCGTATCACCGGGGTCAGCACCGGCGTAAAGTCGGTCGTGTCGACCTGATAGGTCACGTTGTCAGAAACCACGTCCAACCCAAGCGCTTTTGCAGCTTCCACACCGCCGTCGCGCTGGCTCAGCGGGTCGGATTCATTGGCTGCGACAAAGGCGACTGTTTTCACGCCCTTCTCATCCATCAGATATTTGTAGATCGCCGGGCCGGATTGATAGTTGGCCACCATGCCCAGAACCGCGTTTGAGGCTGGCGCTTCGTAGAGCGACTTGGGGAAGGCATAAGGGAAATACATGATCCCGTTGGATTCAGCCACCGGACGGACAGCGGCCGCGCCATCGTCAACGTTGGGGCCAACCACATAGTGAATGCCTTCCTGGGCCATCTTCTCCATGCCCGCAATCGCGCGCTTGGGGTCTTTCTGGTCGTCAAAGGACACGATCTCGATGTCATAGGTCGTGTCACCGATGGTATAGCCGCCGGTTTCATTGATCCAGGCCGCGCGTGCTTCCATCGACCGCTGGTTGGAAATCCCCCAGGCCGCCGCTGGTCCGCTGGTCACGCCAACAAAGCCGATTTTCAAAACCGGGTTCTCGGCAAAGGCAACTGTTGCGCCAAATGCCGTCAGTGTTACGGCCGTCATGGCCGCCTTCATCATTGTTCTTCGTTGCATTTCTTAACTCCCGTTGAATTCTGTTTTGACGCGTTTGCGCCATCTTTGGCGGGCCGTTTGATGGATTCCACACACATGCCGCAGGGTCAGTTCACGATTGTTAACAATCTTTGTCAACATATTTGGCATTTCGGTCGACAAATTCTAAAGCTTGGCCTTACACTGATTGAAGATTAAGCATTTGCAGTCAGCAAAAGTCGTAACCCTATCAGTTTTGAAAGTGATCTTGTGTCCTCCACCCTGCCGCAAACCAGCCTAGCGACGTCGGACCCCAAGGCGGGATCGGAAGAAAAGTTCATTGTCGAGCGCATCTACAAGGCCATCATGGAACAACGTTTGGCGCCAAATACCAAACTCAGCGAAGCGCGCCTGTGCGAGACCTTTGGTGTTGGCCGGATGCGGATTCGGCGCGCCCTATTGCTGCTCTCAAGCCAGGGGCTGATCGAGCTTCAGTCAAACCGCGGTGCCTATGTCGCCTGCCCCGACAAATCCGAAGCCAACGATGTCTTTGCGGCCCGGATGCTGATTGAACCGCCGCTTGTACGCCAATTGGCGCAAAGTTCAGACGATATTGATCTGACGCTGCTGGTCGATCACATCGCCCTGGAGGATACGGCACGCAAAAACAACGAGCGGACTGAAATCATCCGGCTGTCAGGCGAATTTCACACGAAACTCGCTCAGGCGACCGGAAACAATTTTATCTCTCGTATGATGCGCGAGCTGGTCACGCGGACGTCGCTGATCGTTGGCCTTTTCGGATCGTCCGGGAACGCCAGTTGCCCCGATGACGAACACGGCAACATCCTGCAAGCGATCCAGTCACATGATCCCGACCTTGCCGAGACGTTGCTAAAATCCCACCTGAACCACATTCAAAGCGGTCTGGATATGGAAGCGCGCCGCGAACCGCAGGATGATTTGGCAGCAATTCTGCGCTCGGACTAAGAAGAACACCCTGTGCCCGGCGCAGACTTTCGGACGCATACACGCCTGTTAGATCACACGCCGCAAAAAGGCTTGGGTGCGCGGGTCTTTCGGGCTTTCCAGCAATTGTGTCGGTGTCCCCTCTTCGACGATCTGACCGCCGGACATAAAGATAATGCGATCGGCGATCTCGCGCGCGAATTGCATTTCGTGGGTGACAATCAGCATCGTCTGACGCTTTTCGGCCACCTTGCGCATCAGGTCCAACACCTCGCCAACCCATTCGGGGTCAAGCGCGGATGTGGGTTCGTCAAACAGCATCAGATCGGCATCCAGCGCCATGGCACGGCCAATGCCCACACGCTGTTGCTGCCCGCCAGACAGCGCCGACGGATAGGACCCAGCCTTATCCGCAAGGCCCGTTTCGCGCAGAATCACATCGGCGCGTGCGTTCGCCTCGGCCTTGGCCAGACCTTTGACCGTGACCAAAGCCTGCGTGATATTTTCGCGCACAGTCTTGTTGGCAAAAAGCGCATAGTTCTGAAACACAAAGGACGTGCGCCGTCGCAAAGCCAGAATGTCAGCGCGCGACGCCGTTTCAGCATCAACGGTCAAATCCCCGACCCGCAAAACGCCACTGTCGGGACGGTCCAGAAAGTTCAGAGTGCGCAACAAGGTCGATTTGCCCGTGCCCGACGGGCCGATCACGACAACACGTTCGCCCGGCGCTATCTCAAGCGAGATATCCCTCAGAACCCGAGTATCGCCAAAAGACTTGTTCAGACCGGAGATGGAGATGCCTGCCGAAGGGATCATCGCGCGTGCGCCTTGTTCAGATAGATCTCAAGATGGCGCTGCGCATAGGCCAGCACCTCGACCATGATCCAATAGATCGCCGCGACCACAAGAAAGGCTTCGAAATACAGAAAGCTGCCTGCGGCCTCTTTTTGCGTCGCCCCCATCAGCTCGGTCACGCCAAGGGTAAAGGCCAGCGAAGTGCCTTTGATCATGTCGATGAAGTAGTTCACCAAAGTGGGCGCTGCCACGCGCGCCGCCTGTGGCAGAATGATCTGGCGCATCATCTGGCCTTGGGTCATTCCAACCGCCTGCGCGGCTTCCCACTGGCTGCGGTCCACACCCAGAATAGCCGCGCGGATGCTTTCGGCCATATAGGCCGAGAAATGCAGGGTCAGCCCCATGATCGTGGCCGTGACACCGTTGATATTTGTCAGAAACGACAGAACCTGCGGCAATCCGTAATAAAACAGGAACAGCTGCACCAGCAACGGCGTGCCCCGGAAAAAGCTGATGAACAGCCGCACAAACACATCCAGAACCGGCACGCGAAACACGCGTTCAACCGCAAGAACCGAGGCCAGAACCAGCGCAAAAGCCATGCCCACCAACGCCATGAACAGCGTCAGCGGAACATAGCCCAGCAAGACCGGCACCAGGCTCCACATATAGTCGAAATCCAGCCCGCGCATCGGGGTTACCCGGCAACCGTGATGTCAGCGCCGAACCATTTTTCCGAGATCTCTCTCAGCGTGCCATTTTCTTTCAAGGTGGTGATCGCCGCATCGAAACGATCGCGCAGTGCCGCTCCTTCTGCGTCGTTGCGAAACGGCAGGGCGTTGCGAATTTCGCTGAACGGTTTGCCCGCAAGCGCCAGCGGCAGCGGGCTTTCTGCAATCAGCTCGGCCGACGACACGCGGTCCATTACAAAGGCATCAACACGCCCCAGCGCCGTGTCTTGGGCGATATTGCTTTCATAGGTGCGAATGTCGATCTCGTCGGCGTTGGGCAGCGCGCTCAGCAATTCTTCAAAGTTCGACCCGAGATTCACCGCCACGGTCTTGCCGCTCAGATCCGCGACACTGGCAATCGTGTCTTCGTTGCCCGCCTTGACCACAACCTGAGCGCCGTCAAAGACATAGGGCTGTGAAAACAGATATTTCGCCTCGCGCTCGGGCGTGATCGTGATCTGGTTTGCAATCGTGTCGATCCGCCCCGATTCCAGCGCTCCCACCAGCCCCGAGAACGACATGGTGACAAAATTCACCTCGTCCCCGGTTTGGGCGGCGATGGCGTTGATGAAATCAACCTCGAACCCTTGCAGCTCGTCCAGCTTGACGAAGGTGAAGGGAAAATAGCCGCCGGGCATGCCGACATTCAACGTTTCAGCCTGTGCCGCGCCAAAGGTCGAGGCCATGGCGATGGCCGTGATCGCGAGTGTATGTTTCATAACCGACTCCATTGTGTTGCACTGCAAATAACATGCTAAAAACCGGCTTCAATGGGCGCAGGTGCGTCAAGTCTTGTGTGACTGGAATAGGTTGCGGATACGAATTTTCACCCGAAATATTGCGCAATTACAGAAAAAAATTCACCCCCCTGAACAGTATCGGGCGATCTGCGACACGACTGTTCCGCCCGAACCTGCGCTATTGCGGTGATCCTGCATCACCACATTGCACCCAGCCGTCGGCATCGCGTCGAAAGCTGACCTGTTGGTGATGATCGAAACTGCGGGTGCTGTCGACTGCGGCAAAACGTTCGACGGTCACGCGATCCCCCTCCAGCAGCAGCAGGTTGAAATCATTCGACTCACCGCGCATCCGGTTGGACAGACCGGTGCCTGCATGGATCTGAATGACCCCGCGGTGGTCTTCGATACGGGCAAAGGTTTCGGCACGCCAGCTGTGCAGATGACCGGACAATACGATGTCGGTGCCCGCATCGCCCAACGCCTTGATCGCCGTGCGAGCGCCGCGCATCAGCTTCTTGCTTTCCCCTGGCAGATGTTCCAGCGGGTGATGCACCACCACAATGCGCAGGGCCCCCGTCGCGGCATCCCGAAATCCGTAGCGCACACGGCGGATGTCACGCGGGCTGAACCACCCGCGCTGGATACCCAGAGGGTTGACCGAATTGATCCCCACCACCGTGGCCTGCGGCGAATGTATCACCGGCTGCAAATCGCGGCTGATCCAGCGGCGATAGCGCCGGTAGGGCCAGATCAGGCGCTCGAAGAAGTTGTACAAGGGAACGTCGTGATTGCCCGGCACCACCAAGGTCGGCGCTTCGAAAGCATCGACAAAGGTACGCGCCTGCTGGAATTGCCGATTACGCGCGCGTTGGGTCAGATCGCCGGAAATGGCCACCAGATCGGGCTTCAGCCCGTTGATCCGCTCAAGCAGCGGCGCCATCAGCTCGGGGCGATCACGGCCAAAGTGCAGGTCAGACAGGTGAATGATCCGCTTCATCGCACAGCCCCTGCATCACGCTGCGGGGTCAGAACAGACAATGCCCCCTGACGCAGTTCCAGGTCAAAGGGCGCTTTGATCCGCGTGCGCTCTCCGTCGCGGGCCACCAACAGCGATTTGCGCTTTGAGGTGATATTCAACGACTGTGCGCAGAGCAGTTCAAAGTCCTGATTGCGCTGCGCGCGCCCAAGCATCAGCGCCAGACCGTTTTTCAGCAGCCCAAGCCGCCCCACATCCGGCGCGATCAGCACTGCCAGCTGGCCGTTTTCGATACATTCTGCGCCTTCCAGCCCCATCTGGCGCAATTGGAACGCATTGGACACTGCGAACAACAGTGACGTTTTGACTTCGCGTTGTTCGTCTTGGGTGGTCACCGTCAGTTTCAGCCGACGGGGCAATCGCATCATCGTTTTCATCACAGACCAATAGGCCGCGGGACGGCTGCGTCCCCAACGGGCATAGACGGATTCGCGCGTGCGCAGGATTTGCGGATAGATGCCCAGACTGGTGTTGTTCAGAAACACCTGGCCATTGATGACCCCTACAGGCAGCGATTTGCGATGATTGCGCGCGATGACGGCCACCGCCGCCTCGACCGTTTCGGGTATGTCCAGCGAGCGCCCGAAATAGTTGAATGTGCCCAGTGGGATAACCCCCATCACCGTATCAGTTCCGACCAAGCCCGAAGCCACACCGCAAATCGTGCCGTCGCCGCCCGCCGCAACCACCAGACCGGCACCGTTGCGGGCCAGATCGGCCGCGATGGCGGGAATATCATCGCCGGGCTTCAGACGGGTTATTTCGGCGGCAATGCCGTGTGCCTCGAATGCGCTTTTCAGGTCGTGAACATCGGGATGTTGCGCGCCACGCCCCGATTTCAGATTGACCAGAACCTGCGCATTTTGAAGGGCTGGTCGCAGATCGGTCGATGTGATGGCTTGCATGTATGTCGCCTTTCGCACGGGAAGCTTCGCGCAGATACAGGCCAATCCACACCATCACCGCACGCGATGGCAGGCAAGCCACTATACTGCAACGCAGAAAAGTGGCGCGCGGTTCCCGTAGGCAGGACAGTTGCCGCGTGTCAGGCGGCTCTCAGCCCCTGCGCTTACAAGATCACGCGATGTTCAGCCTGCCCGGTCACGTCGATCTGCTGCACAAAGGTCATGCCCGCTTGCGGGTCTGTCGCGCTGTCCATACCAACCGCCGCTGTCGTGACAAAAAGTGTCCGCAGATCATCCCCACCGAAACAGGGGCAAGACGCCTGTGTGGCAGGCACCGCGACAGCCCGCACAAAGCTGCCGTCGGGCGCATAACAGGCCACGCGGCTTGCGCCCCATTGCGCGTTCCACAAATGGCCTGTGGCATCAACGACCGCACCGTCTGGAAACACCCCCTCCTCGCGCAGGTCCACGAATACGTCGGGCGTGCCCGTGGGCCAGCCATCGCCATCAAGGCCGGTGCGCATGATGCGCTGTTTGCCGGTATCCGTGTAATAGGCACTGTTGCCATCGGGGCTGAAACAGATCGCATTGCTGACTGTCACCTGTTCGACCAACTGCCGCACTTCGCCACGATAATACCGGTATATCGCACCGGCGCGCGGCTCGTGGCCCTTGCCCATTGTTCCGATCCAAAAGCCCCCTTGCGGATCGGCCCGCCCATCGTTCGAGCGGGTCACCGGATTGTCTGCATCCAGCGGTATGACATGGGTGCGCGCGCCCGTATCAACATCAAAGGTGAACAGCTCTCGTTCCGAGGCGACCAGCAGTCGGGTGTCATCCACCCATCCCGCTGCCGAAACGTGATCGTCAAACGACCAGACTTGCTGGCCCGTTGCGGTGCGGCTCAGCATCTTCTTTCCGATGATATCAAACCAGAACAGTTGTTTGCGGGTCGGATGCCACAACGGCCCCTCGCCCAGCTCGCAAACAGTATCGCTAAAAATCTCCATCATTGTGCCTCTCGTGCCAGATCATAGGCGGCGACGATGCCCGCCGCGCGCCCGCGAATGTCCTCGACCGTCATTCCGGGGGAATAAAGGGCCGTGCCAATACCAAACCCGTCAGTCCCCACTGCCAGCCAGTCGCTGAAATTTTCGGCTCCCACGCCACCAACGGCAAAGACCTGCGCGGTTGCGGGCAGAACCGCGCGCATCGCCTGAATGCCCTTCAGTCCCACCACAAAGGAGGGAAAAATCTTGATCCCGTCCGCGCCTGCGGCCAGCGCCGCAAAGCACTCGGTCGGGGTCAGACATCCGGGATAAGAGGCCATGCCCAGATCCTTGGTCGCGGCAATCACCGCGATATTGCAGTCGGGTGACACCACCATTTGCGCACCAATCGCAGCCAGCCGTTCCACATCTGCGACGGTCAGCACAGTGCCGGCACCGATCATGGCCACATCGCCAAATGCCTTTTGCATCTGCGCGATGCTGTCAAAAGGATCGGGTGAATTCAGCGGCACCTCGATGCGGGTGATCCCGGCGGCAATCAGCGCCTCGCAGACCGGCACGGCTTCGGGTGGGGTGATACCGCGCAGGATGGCAATGATATTCCGGCTCATGAAGGCTCCAGTTCTGAATAGGCGGCAGACAAGCCGGCCAATGTCATTTCGGTCGGGTCCAGTCGCAAAACCGGCACGCCCTGCGCTGTTAGCGCATTTTGATAGGCATCGCATGACGCCGCCGCCCCGATCAGGGCAACCTGCTGACCCAGCCAATAGGGGCGCGCCGCGGCCAGTTCGATCCCGATCAGCAGGCCCGAAAGCCGCGCGCGGGCCGTGGCGCCGTCAAGCGCGTTTAACAATGCATCGGCGCGCAGACCGAACAGTTTGGCGGCGACGGCCTGCGGGCGGCTCATGGCGTCATCGACAGCGGTGGCAAAGGCGTCGTCATCCCAGCCTGTCGATGCCACTGTATGACGCAAGACCGATTGCTGCGACAGCAAAGCAAACATTTCACCGGTCATGAAAGTCTGAAAGCTGACAATCTCGCCCGCGCTCAGATGCGCCCATTTTGTATGGGTGCCCGGCAGACAGGCGACGCCGTCAAAATCGGGGCGGCTGGCGATCAACCCCTTGATCTGGGTTTCTTCGCCGCGCATGACTTCGGCCGGGCTGTGCTGGCTGACGCCGGACAGGATGTAGACCTGTAAACGCGCATCCTGCGTCGGTACATGGCGCGCGCCGCGCGGGTCTGGCGGGGCGCAGGGCACAGCAGCATAAGGTGCTTCGGCCCAGCCCTGTTTCGCACCGGCCATGCCGCAGACAATCACCGGAACTGTCCCGTCAGCCAGATCGTCCGCCACCAGCGCCAACAGCGCCGCTTCGTACCCCTCTGGCGCAAGGGTTCCCATGCCCCGGTCACTGCTGCGCGCATCAAGCACCTGACCATCCGCGGCCATCAGCCATGCCCGCATATGGGTTGTACCCCAATCAACTGCAATCCAGTCCACCACCGCCATCAACCCGTCACCGCCACGCCGCCGTCCACAACCATCGCCTGCCCTGTGATCATCCGGCTGGCTTGGGAGGACAGGAACAATACCGCATCCACAATATCGCGCGGCGCAAGGTGTTCGGGCAGGCATTGCCGTTCAAGATGGGCCGCAAGATCTTCGGGCGTCGCCCACAGGTCCATCTGCCGCTGGGTCAGCACCCAGCCCGGCATCACCGCGTTAACACGGATCTGATCCGGCCCCAATTCGCGCGCCAGCGCGCGTGTCAGACCGGTCACCGCCGCCTTGGCCGTGACATAGCCCGCCATTCCGGCCATGCCCATCATATAGGCAATCGAGGAAAAGTTGACGATCGAGCCATAGCCCGCCGCCTTCATCATCGGGGCTACGGTCTGGGCCGTAAAGAAATGCGGGCGCAGGTTGACGTTTTGATAGGCGTCCCAGTCCTCCACGGTGGTTTCCGCAACCGTGTGGCGGGTGTCATTGGCCGCATTGTTCACCAGCCGCGTGATTGGCCCGTGCGCGCTTGCCGCCGCCTGCATCGCCTTGGACAAGGCCGGGATATCGGTAATATCGCAGGGAATAAACAGCGGATCATGCGCGTATTTTCCGGCCATTTCCGCCACAAAAGCGCTGGCATCCGAGCGCTGGACAAAGGCAACTTTGGCTCCCTGCGCCAGAAACCCTTCGCTGAGCGCGGCCCCGATTCCCGAGCCGCCGCCGGTAATGAAAACCGACACACCGTCGAGATCGTGGAAGGTTGCATAAGGTGTCATCTTGTAATCCTCGTGTCGGGCATCTGCGCAAGGCATCGTTCACGGCCCTGCCTCTTGAGTGGCACCGTATGTCCATGGATATACCGAAGACAACCGCGAGATGATCCTATTCAGGACGCTGCGTAATATTCTGACAGACAGCAGAATGCGGGCGCAGGCGCGGACGCCCCGGAGACGGGCAAAGTGTACATTCTTCTCTGTACCCGCATGTTTCAAGTGCCAGCCGGTGCAACAAACAAGGCAGCAAAACAGATGCACACCGGATGTAATGTGCCATGCATGTCCGGCTGCCCCGAAACTGATCGCCCGGCTGGAAAAGCATCATTAAGACGATAAATTCCCGAAAAATCCAAAAATTACGCCGCAAAAAGCATGAAAATTGAAAGCTGACCCATTGCGACGCCCATGCCTATTGCTCTTTCAGCCACTCCATTACAGCAGGGCGCACCGACATCGCGCCGCGATGACGGGTGTCTGCAATCACTTTGCGCAGCTCTTGCAAATTCGTGCGGCGCAACAGCGATTTTACCGGCCCGATCGACGCAGGCCGCATCGACAGACGGCGCAGCCCGATCGCGGCCAGACAAATCGCCTCGACAGGGCGGCCCGCATCTTCGCCGCAGAAGGAAACAGGCGTATTGGACGCAGAACAGCGTTCAACGATCTGTTCCAGAAAGCTAAGAAAGCTGACGTTCAAAGAGTCATAGCGTCGGCGCACCCGTTCGTTTTCGCGGTCCGCCGCAAAAAAGAACTGTTTAAGGTCATTGCCCCCGATCGAAATGAAATCAACCTCTTCAAAAAACTGACGCGGCGCAAAGCCCAGCGACGGCGTTTCCAGCATTGCCCCGACTTCGATTTTCGAGGGCAATGGATGCCCCAACCGACGCTCGCGTTCCAGCGCCTTGTCGACCTCGGCGCGCGCCTGTGTGTATTCTTCGTATTGGGCAACAAAAGGGAACATCACATACAGGGGCCGTCCGCTTGATGCCCGCATCAACGCCTGCAACTGCATCCGCAACACGCCCGGCTTGTCCAGCCCCACGCGGATCGCGCGCCACCCCATAGCCGGGTTCGGCTCGTCGTTGGGTTTCATATAGGTCAGCACCTTGTCCGACCCGATATCAAGCGTGCGAAAGACCACCGGCTTGCCCTGCGCGGCGTCGATGACACGCGCGTATAAAGCGCTCAGCTCAGAGCGTTGCGGCATCTGGTTGCGGATAAGAAACTGCAACTCGGTGCGAAACAACCCCACCCCTTCGGCGCCCGACGAGGGCAAAGACGGCAGATCAGCCATCAGACCCGCGTTCATCATCAGATCAATCTTGGCGCCGCACAGGGTCACGGCGGGCTTGTCACGGATCGACGCATAGCGTTCAAGCGCCTCGGCCTGCATCGCCATTTTGTCACGAAAGGCCGACACGACGTTGTCGTCAGGGCGCAGGTGCACAATGCCCTGATCGCCGTCCACCATCACGGGGTCACCGTTCAACGCCTCGGTGGTGATGCCTTTGGCATGCACAACCAGCGGTATGGCCAACGCCCGTGCAACGATGGCCGCGTGGCTGCCAACCGATCCGGCCTCAAGTACGATGCCTTTCAAATTGCGTCCGTAATCCAGCAATTCACCCGGGCCGATGTTACGCGCCACCAGGATGGGATCAGGCGGCATTTCCGCCCCCGTGTCCTGTCCCTGCCCCGTCAGAATACGCAGCAGCCGGTTCGACAGATCGTCCAGATCGCTAAGCCGTTCGCGCAAATAGCCGTCAGCGGCTTGCCCCACACGCGCACGCGCCAGTGATTGTTCTTTTTCAACCGCGGCTTCGGCGCTTAGCCCGCGGGCAATGTCCTCTTCCATCCGGCGCATCCAGCTTTTGGAATTGGCGAACATCCGATAGGCTTCCAGCACCTGCCGCTGTTCCTGATCCGGCCCTGCCAGGCTCAGCATCTTGTCCACGCCAATGCGCAACTCGTCAACAGCGGCGTTCAGACGCTCCATTTCGCGGTGCGGATCATCCGCGATGGGGTTCACCACCACCACGCGCGGCTCGTGCAGCCAGATATGCCCCTCGGCCACACCCTCCTGACCCGTTGTGCCCTTGATCATCACCGGATGGCTGTGCCGCGCCGACATCGCGGCACCTTCACCGATAAATGCGCCCAGTTCTGTCATTTCGGCCAGAACCATCGCGACCACTTCCAGTGCATAGATTTCATCGGCAGAGAACTCGCGGGCTTCCTTGGACTGCACCACCAGAACGCCCAGCGCCTCGCCCAGACGTTGAACCGGAATGCCAAGAAAGCTGGAATACACCTCTTCGCCGGTTTCGGGCATAAAACGGAACCCGCTGGCCTGCGGCGCATTCGCGGTGTTCACCACCTGACGGCGCTGCGCCACACGGCCCACCAGCCCTTCGCCCAGACGCATCCGCGTCTGGTGAACCGCCTCGGCTTTCAACCCTTCGGTGGCGCACAGTTCCAGCGTTTCCTGATCGCGGAACAGGTAGATCGAGCACACCTCGCAGCCCATCGACGACGCGATCAACGCTGTGATCTTGTCCAGCCGTGTCTGACCCGGTGCATCGCCTGCCAGTTCATCACGAAGCCGACCCAGCAGTTTGCGGCTCTCGGTGTCTGTGCGCTCTGTCATTCTGGCGCCCCCCTTGGTGTCCGGTATCAGCTTAGATCACACCGGGCCGCAATAAGAAACGGAGTTTTGCGCCGAACCCCTGGTTTTGCGCGCTGCCTTTGCGGAATGTCGCACAGGCTGCCCTAAACGCGCGCAGCCTGACAATTTCGGCCTTGAATTCAGGCAGATTTTTCCAGTTCAAAGGCGTCGTGCAAGGCCTGAACCGCCAGTTCCATGTACTTGCGGTCGATCAGCACGCTGATCTTGATCTCGGATGTGGTGATAACCTTGATGTTGATGCCCTCGTTCGACAGCACCTGAAACATCTTGGCCGCAACGCCCGTGTGGCTGCGCATGCCGATGCCGACAACGCTGACCTTGGCCACGTCCAAATCGGCGATCAGCTCTTCAAACCGGATCACGCCCGCTTCCCTGGCCGCTTCCATTGCCTTTTCGGCGCGCTTGACCTGATCGTTGGGGCACGACCACGTCATGTCCGTGCGTCCCTCTTCGGCGATGTTCTGCACGATCATGTCTACATTCACGCCCGCCTCGCTGAGTGCGGTAAAGATGGTGGCCGCGATCCCCGGACGGTCGGCAACCGACACAAGGGTCATTTTCGCTTCGTCGCGGCTGAATGCGACACCGGCTACAACATTGTTTTCCATGATTTCCTCCTCGTCACAGACCAGCGTTCCGGCCGTGTCCGATTGTTCCTCGAAACTGCTCAGCACCCGCAGCTTGACCTTATAGCGCATTGCCAGTTCGACCGAGCGGGTCTGCAAGACCTTGGCGCCCAAAGAGGCCAGTTCCAGCATCTCTTCAAACGCGATCTTGTCCAGCTTGCGCGCCTTGGCGCTGACCCGCGGGTCGGTGGTGTAGACCCCGTCCACGTCGGTGTAGATATCGCAGCGTTCCGCGTTGAACGCCGCCGCAAAAGCCACAGCCGTGGTGTCACTGCCGCCACGGCCCAGCGTGGTGATGCGCCCCTCTGGGCTGACGCCCTGGAACCCTGCAACCACGGCCACGCGCATGCCCTGCTCGAACTTGGCCATGATGTTGGCGCTGGGGATCTCCTCGATCCGGGCAGAAGAATGCGCACTGGTGGTTTTCACCGGCACCTGCCAGCCCTGCCAGGACCGCGCGGGCACGTCCATTTCCTGCAAGGTCAGCGCCATCAGACCGGCTGTCACGTTCTCGCCCGAAGACACGACAGCATCATATTCGCGTGCGTCATACATCGGCGAGGTTTCGTTGACCCAGCCAACCAGCTCGTTGGTCTTGCCCGACATCGCCGAGACAATCACGATCACATCATAGCCCTTGGCCACTTCGACGCCCACGCGTTTTGCAGCGCGACGGATGCGGTCAAGTGTGGCCACGGATGTACCGCCAAATTTCATCACCAGAACGGGCATGATGTCCTCACCTCAAAATCCGAGGTTTCCCTACGCGTCACAAACGCCAAAGACAAGCGTCAACAGGGTGATTAATACCGCCCACCCTTCTCTGGTTCGATAAATCCTCGGGGGACGGCGCGCATGCGCCGGGGGGCAGACAGCCCCCGGCACCACCTGCACAGCCACGCCGTGCGGGCTCAATAGGCGTGCGCCTGCCCGTCCCAGGTCAGAAAGGCGCCGCTGGTGGCGATGTCCAGCGCGGCAAATCGCGCGCTCAGGCCGGCCACGCTCTCCTCTATCGAGATTTCAGCCGCATCGGTGCCCATTTCCGTGCGCACCCATCCGGGGTGGTAAATACCCACGGCAATGCCGTCGGCTTTCAGGTCTGTCGCAAGGTTGCGCCCCAGATTCAGCGCTGCTGCTTTCGAGGCACGGTAGATATAGCTGCCCCCGGGCGCGCGCGTATGAGAAGCCATCTGGCTGGAGATAATGGCGATCTTGCCCTTGGCCGCGCGCAGATTGGGCAACAGTGTCTGAACCGTCTGGAAAACCGCCGTCACATTCACCGCAAAGGATTGCGCCCAGAGATCCGCACCATAGCCGTCTTCGATGCTCTCGCCCTTGTCCAGATAGACGCCTGCATTGCACACCAGCAGGTCAACGGGGGCATCGCCCAAAGCCGCAGCCAGTTTGGCGAATTCCGCAGGCTGCATCGCGTCCATCACCACATCTGCCCCCACGCCGCGCCCCGTGCCCGTTACGCTGTGATCCGCAGCCCGATAATGCGCGGCAAGACCCGCGCCAATGCCGCGCGTCGCGCCCGTAATGACGATGTTCATTGTTCAGTTCACCTTGTTTTTGGGAAGGAATGGCAGCGGCATGACCGGCACGCCATCTTCAATCAACGCGCGGGCTTCGTCAGGTTTTGCCTCGCCGTGAATTGCGCGTTCAGGGGCATCGCCCAGATGCATCGCGCGGGCCTCACAGGCGAAATTGCCGCCCACATAGGTTGAATTCTCTTCCACATGTTTGCGCATTTGCGCCAGTGCGGCTTTGACCTCGGCGGCCTTTGCGTCGCGGGCGGCATCGGGTGTTGGGCTCTCGGTATCACCACGACCCGCCGCAACGCGTGGTGCCATCACGGCTTTTTGAACGTTGGGGCTGCCGCAATCGGTGCAATTCAAATGGCCCGCCGCGCGCAGTGTTTCAAAGGCCGCGGCTGATTTGAACCAGCTTTCGAAAGCATGGCCCCGATCACATTTCAAAGCATAGCGGATCATTGCAACTCCAAAACAGGTCAACACACTCGAAATATACACGCAGACCGCTGCGTCAAGCGGCCCTGTCCCCAGACAGTATCACCTTAGCGCAAAATGCGCGGATCGAAATCCTTGATAATTTGCGCAAGCTCCGGTTCTTCGACCAATTGGGCGGCTTTCTTGCGGCTGACCCAACGGCGCTTGCGTTCCTGCGCTTCGGGAAAATCCTTGGACAGTGACTTGACCCGCACCGGATAGACCATTGCAACGCAGGGCAAATCATCCGCGTCACCTACGGATTTGCTGTAGGAAAACAGCCCCACAGGGCGCCAGTCCACCTTGCCGGTCACGCCGGCTTCTTCCCAGGCCTCGGTCAGCGCCGCCTCTCCGGGGGTTTGACCGTCCATCGGCCACCCTTTGGGCACAATCCAGCGCCGCGACCCGCGCGAGGTAATCAGCAACACTTGCACCTTGCCATCCACCACACGCCAACACAGCGCGGCAAACTGGGTGCGCACATCGGTTTTGCGCGCACCGTTTACCGAAATAGGAAGCTGCTTGATCAGCGGGGCGGTCATGAAGTGCCTCAGAGTTTTTGGTACGTTTACAATGCACTGATTTGAGGACGATACCAGATGGATGCCAACTTTTTACGAATTTTAGGTAAAGGTGGCCATCTTTCATCACAGTTTCCACGCCTTGTCCCGCGACAGAATGGACTTGTGGCGGCGCGGGCGTGGGTAAATACTGCTGCTGATGGGCAAAACAGCATTTCTCAATTCATGTCTGGCCGCATTGATGGTCTGCGTGACCTGCGTGGCGGTGACGGCGCAGGACGTGACTGTCTTTGCCGCCGCCAGCCTGCGCGGTGCGCTGGACGAGGTTGCCGCGCTCAGCAGCGACACTGTGGCGATTTCCTATGGCGGTTCGGGCGCGATGGCACGGCAGGTGGCGCAAGGTGCTCCTGCTGATGTGGTGGTATTGGCCAATCCGCAATGGATGGACTGGCTGCAAGAACAGGGCAGTGTCGGCCCCGATACCGCCGCGCCGCTGCTGACCAACACTCTGGTTCTGATCGGCCACACCGGCCCTGCCCTGTCCGACCCAGATGCCACAGCGCTGTTGGCGCGGCTGGGCGACCAGAGACTGGCCATAGGGCAACGCCAATCGGTGCCTGCGGGCATCTATGCCCGTGCATGGCTGGAACAAATCGGCGCGTGGGACGCGCTTGAGCCGCATCTGGCCGAGGTTGAAAACGTCCGCGCCGCACTGGCACTGGTGGCGCGCGGCGATGCGCCGTTGGGCGTGGTCTATGGCTCGGACGCGCTGGCGGAACCCAAGGTCAGCGTGCTGTGGCAGATCCCCGAGGATCAGCACCCGCCGATCACCTATCCCGCCGCCGCGCTGACCCCTGCCGGAGCCGCGTTCATGGACACCCTGCGCAGCCCGCAAGCCGCTGGGATATTTTCCAAATACGGCTTTGGCCTGCCCTGATGGACGCCGCCGGATACGAAGCGTTGCGCCTGTCGCTGCTGGTTTCCGGCACTGCCACACTGCTCGGCCTGCCGCTGGCGCTGGGGTGCGCGTGGCTGCTGGCGCGGCGGGACTTTTGGGGCAAGGATCTGTTCAGCGCCGCGATCCACCTGCCGCTGGTGCTGCCGCCCGTGGTCACGGGCTATCTGCTGCTGCTCAGCTTTGGCCGCACCGCCCCCGTGGGGCGATTTCTGGAGCAAACTTTGGGGCTGGTGCTGGCCTTTCGCTGGACGGGGGCGGTGCTGGCCGCGATGGTCATGGGCTTTCCACTGATGGTGCGCGCCATGCGGCTGGCCATCGAAGCGGTCGATCCGCGCATCGAGGCCGCCGCCGCCACGCTGGGCGCGCCGCGCTATGCGGTGTTCGCCACCATCACCCTGCCACTGATCGCACCGGGCATTCTGGCGGGCACTGTCATGGGCTTTGCCAAGGCATTGGGCGAGTTCGGGGCAACCATCACCTTTGTCGCGGCCATCCCCGGCCAGACGCAGACCCTGCCGTCGGCCATCTACAGCTATCTGCAAGTGCCGGGTGGTGAAGCGCGTGCCGCCCAGCTGACGCTGATCGCCTGTGCCATCGCCGTGGCTGCGGTGGTCGTGTCAGAGTGGCTGTCGCGGCGTATCGCGGCGCGGATCGGTGCCACATGAGCCTGAGCGTCGATATCCGCCACCGCTTTGAAGGCTTCACCCTGAACACAGCCTTTCAGGCCCCCGCGGGCGTCACGGCCCTGTTCGGACGGTCAGGCGCGGGCAAAACAACGCTGGTGAACGCCGTGGCCGGATTGCTGCGCCCCGATGCCGGCCGGATCACCCTAAACGAGCGCGTGTTGCTGGACCGCGCGGCTGGCACCTGCCTGCCACCGCACCAGCGTCGGTTAGGTTATGTCTTTCAGGACGCACGGCTTTTCCCGCATCTCAATGTCGCGGCCAACCTTGACTACGGCACCCGCTATGCACCCACTGGCGCCACTGCGATGTCACGCGATGATGTGATCGACCTGCTGGGCATTGCCCCGCTGCTGGACCGCCGCCCGCGCCATCTGTCGGGTGGTGAAACCCAACGTGTCGCCATTGGCCGCGCCCTGCTGTCACGGCCTGACATGCTGCTGATGGACGAGCCACTGGCCGCATTGGACGAAGCCCGCAAAGCCGATATTCTGCCCTATCTGGAACGGCTCAAGACCGCTTACAGCCTGCCTATCCTCTATGTCTCGCACGCGCTGGACGAGATCGCGCGGCTGGCCGATACGCTGGTGCTGTTGTCTGATGGCGCGGTCCGCGCGGCAGGGCCGATCCGCGCATTGCTGTCCGACCCTGCGCTGGTCCCGTTGCTGGGCGTACGCGAGGCGGGGGCGGTCATTGACGCCACGGTAACGCATCACGCCGATGACGGGCTGACAACATTGCGTATCGCGGCGGGCGATATCTATCTGCCCGGTGTGCAGGCCCATGTGGGCGACAGCATTCGCGTGCGCATCCGTGCCGGCGACGTGATTGTCGCGCGCGACCGGCCCATGGGGCTAAGTTCGGTGAACATCCTGCCGGTGACCGTTACAGCGGTGCAAATGGGCGACGGCCCGGGGGCTGCCATTGCTCTGGACGCCGCCGGAGACAGCTTGCTGGCGCGCATCACCGCCCGCTCGGCCCGTGATCTGGGCCTGCAAGTGGGCATGAACTGCTTTGCCGTGCTCAAGGCAACCTCGGTGGCGCAGTCGTCTATCGGCCACCATTTGCCGTGAACGTCAGACCTTGATCCCTTTGCCCCGCTCAAGCCGCTCTTTCAGCTTGCTCACCAGCACCTCGCGCGGGGTATCCGCATCAATCGCCAGCTTGCGCAGCGAGAAATGGATATGCGCCATCTCGGCGTAATAGCTGGTATAGGCATAGTTCACCGCAGCCCCCGCCACAGCGCCCAGCACCGGCACGGTCTGCGCTGCCAGCTTTTGCCCCAGCACCACGGCCAGCTTGGGCGCAACCCGCGCCACCAGCGCCTGCATCGCCGCGCCGCTCAGCGCCACCCGCGCGGACAGGAACGCAATGTCGGCGCTGTCGTCCTCGGCCAGCGGCCCGGCGGCGGCAAAGACCTGCACGCAATCAAACCGCACGTTTTCTGAGGTGGTGTCAAAGCCCAGCTTGTGCGCCTCGCCCTCGATCACCCGCAACAGCAATGTGGTGGTCACCGGCAGTTCGGCCAGCGCCGTGGGCAAGCCGCCAAAGCCACCCGCAGCCCCCATGGCCGCACTGACCGTGCGGTTCACCCAAGAGGATTGATCCTTGACCATCCTGCGCGAGCCGCTCGCCACCTTCATCGCCTGCGTCAGCGCCATGACGGTGGCCCCTTCCAGACGCTGGCGCACATCGCCGGGCAAGCGCCCCAACAACCCGTCCGCCCGTGCGCCGATGGCGTTCAGCAGATCAATACCCAACCCGCTTGCCGCACGATACCGATGCGCAAGCCGGTCCAGTTCCGCATCCAGATCCAACTGGGCCAGTCCGGTATGTTCGGGAAAGGTCACTTCGCTCATGTGCAGTCCTCCTGAACTGATAGATCGGGACGGTCGGCGCAAAATTCAATACGGGCCGATCAGCCAGCGACATCCCAGCGCGTCACATTTCCCTGCACGCCGTCCCACGCACCCGCAACCAGCGCACGGCCCAGAACCCGTTCGGGGTTGGTCGGGGGCGGCATCACCACATCGTCAAGTCGGGTAAAGCCGAACCGTTGGTAATAGGGTGCATCGCCCACCAGCATCACCCGCTCCCATCCCTGCTCGTGTGCCACTTGCAATGACACATGCATCAACTGTCCGCCCAGCCCCTCGCCCTGCCGTGTCGGGTGTACTGCAACCGGACCCAGCAACAGCACCTGCACCCCGTCCACCCGCACCGGCCAATAGCGGATCGCCCCGCCCAGGATACCGTCGCGGTCGCGCGCCACATGGCTGAGCCCGCTGACCGGCGGAATGCCATCGCGCAACCGGTAAGACGACAGCGCCTCGCGGCCCGGCGCAAAGCAAAGGTCGTACAAGGCTTCGACCTCCCACCAGTCGTCGCGTGTCTCGGGCATCAGGGCGTACATCAGTGGCAGGTCTTACTCGGCTGGTTCCGGCTGGCTTTTGCCCTATCATGCAGCTAAGCCTTTGCCAAACCGAACTGAAAGGCCCGATGCATGTTTTACCGCCCCGCCGATGGACACCCCCTGCCGCACAATCCGTTCAATGCCATTGTCACGCCCCGCCCCATCGGCTGGATTTCGACACAGGACGCGGCCGGCGTGCCCAATCTGGCCCCCTATTCCTTTTTCAACGGCGTCGCCTATGTGCCGCCGCAGGTCATGTTCGCCTCGACCGGGGTCAAGGACGATCAGGACAACACCAAGGACAGCGTCGCCAACATCCGTGAAACCGGTGTGTTCTGCGTCAACATCGTCGAATCTGCGGCGCGTGATGCGATGAATGCCTCGTCGGCCACCTACCCCAAAGGCACCGACGAATTTGCCAAGGCCGGCATCACTGCCGAACGCTGCGAAACCATCGACTGCCCCCGCGTCGGCGGTGCCCCGGCGGCACTGGAATGCAAGGTCACCCAGATCGTTCAGATCGAGGGCGCGTCGAACTATGTGGTCTTTGGCGAAGTCACCGGCGTGCACATGCGCGACGACACCATCGTGGACGGGCGTTTCGACATCACCACCTATCAGCCGCTGTCGCGCCTCGGGTATCGCGACTATACTGTCGTCAAGGATCTGTTCGAGCTGATCCGCCCCGACGATTGACACCACTGCGCAATCGCGCACCTGCCATACGCCTGTCCCCTTAGCAGAAGGTTCCTGCCATGATCCGTTCTCTTATCTGCGCGACAACCGCCTGTGCGCTGCTCGCTTTCACCGCTCCGGCGCAGGCAAGCATTGGCTGTTCGGTTGTTTCAGGTGACAAAGGGGCACAATCGGTCTCCATGTATGCCAACCCTGAAGACACCGCACAAAACCTGCACGACATTCCGCTGGGCGATATCGTGCTCTACCCCCAAGCCGATCTGGCCCCCGCCAAGGCGGACGGCTGGGTCTGGGTCCGTCATGATATCAACCAGACCGATATCTGGCAGAGCGGCACATATGGCTGGCTCAAGGCCGAGAACATAACCGATTGTGGCTAGGTCTGGATCTAACGGACGGCGCTGATTTCGCTTACCTGCCCACGCAGGGCGTATATCGAAAGGCCTGTCGCTCCGATCCCGGCCACCAGAAATCCCGCTGCAAGCGCCGTCGCCGTTCCGTCGTAAAACGCCCCTGCCACGCTGGCAAACAGGGTTGCAACCAGACTTGACCCCGACGCAATCAACGATGCGCCAATTCCGGCAAGCTGCCCCAGCGAACGCATCGCCATCGCATTCAGGTTGCCGAACAGAATGCCCATCGCCGCGAACACCGCAAAGCCAAGGGCCATGAACAGCGCCAGCGGCGGCTGCCCATGCCACACCAACGCCGCCCCCAGCATCAGTGCACTTGCCACACACATCCCCCACAGCCCCGCACGCGCCATCACATCCGTACCGAAATGCCCGACGAGGCGGCCGTTCAGATAGGAGGCAAGCCCAATACCCGAGGCCAGTGCGGCAAAGTAAAACGGAAAGGTCTCGGTGATACCGTAAAGGGACAGAAACAGATCGGCGGCCGTGCCGAGATAGACCAGCTGCGCCCCGAAAATCAGGCCGGTCGCCGCAATCAAAAGCCCCACACGCCGGTTCGCCAGAATGCGCAGGGCGTTGCGCCAGAACGCCCCCGGCCGAAAGGGAATGCGCTGGTCTCGGGGCAAGGTCTCGGGATGGCGCAACGCAAACCAACAGCCAAGCGCAAGGGCCATCGCCAGAAACAGCACAAAGATCCCGCGCCAACCGGCCAGCGCGATCACCCCCAGCCCAAGCGCAGGCGCCAGCATGGGCACAAGGATGATCAGCGTGAACATGAACGACATCACCCGTGCCATGTCATTGCCCGCAAGCTGGTCGCGAATGATCGCGCGTGTGGCGATCTTTGGGCCAGAAACACCAAAGCCCTGCAAGAACCGGCCCAGCAGCACCATTTCCAACGAACCGGCCATCAGTGCAATCACGGTGCCCAGAACGTATATGGAAAGGCCGGACAACAAGGCCGCCTTGCGCCCGATGGCATCCGACGCGGGGCCGATCACCAGTTCGCCGAACACCATGCCGAACACAAACACAACGATCACATGCTGTGACGACAGCGGCGGCGCGCTGCCCAGCTCGGCCTCGATGAACCGCAAACCGGGCAGAATCGCGTCGATGCTGATGGCCGTCAGCGACGTCATCAGCGCGTACAGCAGGATACGCGCGCGCGGCACGGCAACAGAGGTCATTCTACCGACGTCCTGATTGTGATGAATTGAAGAGCCCAGCGCGGCCCCAAATGCTGCAAACCCATTCTTTTGGCTTCCAATATCCTCGGGGGACGGCGCTTGCGCCGGGGGGCAGACAGCCCCCTGACCGGCTTCAACCCTCAGTGACCGCCCAGAATACCCGTGCGAACACCATAGTTGGCGGCCACCGCGTAATCAGGGTCATCGTCACTGTCGATCACCAGATGCCCCGCCTTGGACAGCAACGCATGGCAATCGCGCGACAGGTGACGCAGTTGAATGCGCTTGCCCAGTTCTTCGTATTTTCCGGCCAGCGTTTCAATCGCCTGCAAGGCCGACTGGTCGACCACACGACTGTCGGCAAAGTCCACAGTCACGCTCAGCGGATCGGTTTCCACCTCGAACATCTCCATGAACCCGTCAGTCGAGCCAAAAAACAGCGGGCCCTGCACCTTATAGATCTTGGACCCATCCTGGGCATTTTCGATCTGCGCATGGATGCGGCGCGCGTTGTTCCACGCATAGGCCAGCGCGCTGACGATCACGCCAACAACCACCGCCACGGCAAGGTCTTCCATCACCGTCACAACCGTGACCAGAACGATCACAAAGGCATCCATCAAGGGCACCTTTCGCATGATCATCAAGGAGTTCCACGCAAAGGTCCCGATCACCACCATGAACATCACGCCCACAAGTGCGGCCAGCGGGATCTGTTCGATCAGGCTCGACCCGACAAGGATAAAGGCCAGCAGGAACAGCGCCGCGGTAATCCCCGCGACCCGCGTGCGTCCGCCGGATTTGACGTTAATCATCGACTGACCGATCATTGCACAGCCGCCCATGCCGCCGAAAAAGCCGGTGACCGTGTTGGCAACACCCTGCGCGATACATTCCTGGCTGGCACCTCCGCGCTGGCCGGTCATGTCGCCCACAAGGTTCAGCGTCAGAAGGCTTTCGATCAGACCAATGGCCGCCAGAATGACCGCGTAGGGCAGGATGATTTCAAAGGTTTCCCAGTTCAGGGGCACCATCGGAATGTGGAATGCGGGGAAACCGCCCGCGATGCTGGCCAGATCGCCCACCCGCGGCACGTCCAGACCAAAGCCGATGACCACTGCCGCCACAATCCCGATGCCGGCCAAGGGCGCAGGGATCGCCCGCGTCAGGCGCGGGGTGATCCAGATGATCGCCATCGTCGCTGCCACCAGCGCCAGCATGATCATCAGCGGTTGGCCCGACAGCCATTCACCGCCGCTGACCCCGTGACCGGTATCAACCATTGTGCCCGGAACTTTGAACTGGCTCATCTGCGCGAGGAAGATCACGATCGCCAGCCCGTTGACAAAGCCCAGCATGACCGGATGCGGCACCAGCCGCATGAACTTGCCCCATTGCATCGCACCGGCAAAGATCTGCAACAGCCCCATCAGCACCACTGTGGCGAACAGGTATTCAACCCCGTGCTGTGCCACCAGTGCCACCATCACCACCGCCAAAGCCCCCGTGGCCCCCGAGATCATCCCCGGACGCCCGCCCATGATCGCCGTGATCAGCCCCACCAGAAAGGCCGCATAAAGCCCCACCAGCGGGTTCACACCGGCGACAAAGGCAAAGGCCACAGCCTCGGGCACCAGCGCCAGCGCGACGGTCAGTCCTGACAGAATTTCGGTCTTCCACTGACGGGCGTCCAACTGGGTGTCGCCGGGCGCCACACGAAAGTCGCCGAAACGGGTGTGGATGAGGTTCGAGATCAAAGCCATGGGTGTCCTGTACGCTGCGAATATGTCGCCAATGTTAAACGCCCCCTCTAACGGGAACAGCGCCGAGGGACCAGAGAGAATGCGCTTTGCGCATGCGGCGTGGCCTTTGCGCACAGGTTTGGATGCGGATGTGCGCGTTTGACAGGCAGGGCGGCGAGTTCAAGGGCAGCCATCCACATGCGCACAAAAAGATCACCCGCTGCCCTACTATCACCCCAGTCAGCTTACAAAACCGCGCGTGTTTGTTCAGGAATACCCATGCGTTTTGCATCAATCATTGCAGCCCTCGTTTTGCTAGCAACTGTATTTCTCAAGCGAGTTGAGTAGTCCATTTCTGCCGACTTTTGCAAAGGGCGTTCACGATTGTCACAAGCTTTCTTGCGACGGCGGTGATTATCACTTTGTGTGGTTTTCCGGCTTCGCGAAGGCGGTCTGCGAACGGCTTCAGGACGGGATTGTGGTGACTGGCGACGAGCGCCGCCTGGAACATAACGTGTCGCAGCGGGCGCCGGCCGCCTCCGATAGCGCGCTTGCCCCGCATCGCGCCGCTGTCATGGGCAATGGGCGCAAGGCCTGTCAGCGCGGCGGCTTGTTCGCCCGTGATCTGGCCGAGTTCCGGCATTTCAGCGATCAACATCGTGCTGGCGACCGGGCCAATGCCGGGAACTGAACGCAAGATGGCAGCAGTCGTGGCAAGGCCTTCCTCTGAGGCGATGATCTGTTCGATCCGGACCTCAAGTCCTGCAATCTGGCGATCCAGTAGGTCTTTCAGGTCACCATCCATGACGTCGAACAGATCATCCGAACCCAGTTTCGCATGCGCCTTGATTTGCGCCAAAAGCCGTTTGCGTGTTTCGACGAGCTGACCACGCTTGGACACCAAAGCCCTGAGAAGACGTATCTTTTCATGCGGCAAGGTCCGCCCTGCATCAGGCCGAAAGGCCATGAACCGCGCGATAAGCTCCGCGTCGATCCTATCCGTTTTCGCCCGCGTGCCCCGGCTGGCGGCAAAGGCTTTGATTTGCGCGGGCGGCAGTTGCCTGGTCGCGACCCCTGCAACGTCGAGGGCCGACCACAGACGCCATTCCTGCCCCCCTGTGGCCTCAAAACAAACCAGCGCACAGGCTGACTTTGCCAGGGCGCCCACGCGCGCATGCCCGTCCTCGGAATTGGGCAATCGAAGTCTCTGATTGCTTGGCAGGCAATGAATGTCCAGCCAATCGCGGCTGACATCTATGCCAAGGATTGCGTCTCGTGTTATCCTGTTCATGTTCTCTTCCTTCTGATCCGTGGTCCAAGCTGGCCACAAGCAACTGTTCGAGATGGATGAAGAGAGACAGTGCTGGCTCGCTAGCAAACGTGGTCCCAGTTCAACTTGGGCCACAAGGCTCTGACGCCATACACCGTCCCGTCAGTGACCTCGGCCAAGGTCGCTGACGGGGGAACAATAACAGATCGGAGATACAGAAGGGTCTGGACCCTAGACGCAGGGTCCATCGCCTCTGCTAAAGGCCAGTTTCAGGCGTTATTTCAGTATGATCGGCGTGACATAGGCAATTTCATCGTCAACGCTGACCATCACTTCGCCGTCCTGAATATTGACCTGTACCTTCATCGCGCGACTTGCCAGTTTTTCCAACGCGCCGGTCTCGGCTTCGGGCAGGTTGACAACACGCAAGTTGTCAAAGCGGGTGGTGCTGTTTTTGATCTTGTCCCACCAGGTCCCTGCGGTTCTGCCATAAGAATAGACAATCACCTTGTCGGCCTTGCCACAGGACTGGCGCACAATTTTCTCACTGGGCTGGCCCAGTGCGATCCACAATTCCAGCTCGCCGCTCAGGCTTTTTTGCCAGACGTCCGGTTCATCATCCGATGAAAGCCCTTTGGTCATCTCCAGATGTTCATGCGCGTTCAATGCAAACGCCAGAATCCGCACCATCAACCGTTCATCCGTCTCAGATGGGTGTTTGGCCACGGTCAGCTTATGCGTCTCGTAATAGTGTCGATCCATATCGGAAACCGAAAGTTCAACTTTATACACCGTAGATTTTTGCGCCATAACCTGCCCCAGTACTGCGAATATGTGACCCCTAGTGCCTCCGGGGACATAGTGAAAGCACATAGGAACATCTGCGCTGAAGAGCTTGTGAATAGCGATTGCCCACAGGCCCCTTGCGGCCTCTTGCGCAGGCGTTAGTCTCGAGGCTGAAAATCACCGCATGAGAAGGCCGCTCCCATGACCCCAACCCGCATCGCCGTGATCGGCGGCTCTGGCATTTATGACATCGACGGGCTGAAGGATGCCAAGTGGGTGCAGGTCGCGACCCCCTGGGGCAAGCCGTCCGACCAGATCCTGACCGGCACGCTCGACGGGGTCGAAATGGCGTTCCTGCCACGTCACGGGCGCGGGCATGTGCATACGCCCACCTCGGTCCCCTACCGCGCCAATATCGACGCGCTGAAACGGCTGGGCTGCACCGATGTAATCAGCGTCTCGGCCTGCGGGTCGTTCCGCGAGGAAATGGCACCGGGGGATTTCGTCATCGTCGACCAGTTCATCGACCGCACCGTGAACCGTGACAAGACGTTCTTTGGCAGCGGCTGTGTGGCCCATGTCAGCGTGGCGCATCCCACCTGTCCGCGCCTGTCCGACGCCTGCGAGGCAGCGGCGCACGCGGCTGGCATCAAGGTACACCGGGGCGGCACCTATCTGGCGATGGAGGGGCCGCAATTCTCGACGCTGGCAGAAAGCCGGATGTACCGCGAAAGCTGGGGCGCGGATGTGATTGGCATGACCAACATGCCCGAGGCGAAACTCGCCCGCGAGGCCGAGCTGTGCTATGCCTCGGTGGCGATGATCACCGACTATGACAGCTGGCATCCGGACCATGGCGAAGTGGACGTGACACAGATTATCGCCACCCTGACCGGCAACGCCGACAAAGGCCGCAATCTGGTGTCGCGCCTGCCTGCGCTTCTGGGGGCCGAACGCGCGCCCTGCCCGCATGGCTGTGACCGGGCACTGGAATACGCAATCATGACCGCCCCCGAAGCCCGCGACCCCGAGCTGGTGGCCAAGCTGGACGCCGTTGCCGGTCGGGTTCTGACATAAAAAGGGGCGCGTCCATGCGCCGACACGTCCTGATCCTCGGCGCTGATGGCTTTATCGGCCGTCACATCGCATTTGCCGCCCGCCGCGCGGGTTGGCAGGTGACGGCGCATGCGCGCAATCCGGCAGCCTTGCGGCATATGGGGTTCCACACACTGCGCGCGGATCTGAATGATCCGGTGACCCATGATCCAGAGTTCTGGCGTCCGGTGCTGGCGGAGGGTGCCCATGTCATCAACGCCGCCGGTTTGCTGACAGGGAGCGCCGCTGCAATGCACGCGGTCCATGTCGCGGCCCCTGCGGCGGTCTATGCCGCACTGCCCCCCGGCGCGCGCGGCGTGTTGATCTCTGCCATCGGGGTCGAGGCCGACACCCCCTTTGCCCGCCACCGCCTTGACGGCGAGACCGCTGCGCCCGAGGCCGTCACCATCTTGCGCCCCGGTCTGGTGCTGGGGCATACCTCTTATGGCGGCTCGTCCCTGGCGCGCGCGCTGGCGGCGCTGCCCTTGGTGACGCCCATGGTCGGCAAAGGCGACCAGCCGTTCAACCCGGTCCACGCCGACGATCTGGCTGCGATTGCCTTGCATTGCCTTGAGCACCCGCCCATGGGTGGCCCGCATGTGGTGGGCGGCCCCGAGACCGTCACGCAAACGCAGATGCTGCAAGCCCTGCGCGGATGGATGGGCCTGCGTCCTGCCATCACCCTGCGTCTGCCCGGCCCGTTGGCCCGGATGATGGGGACCATCGGCGATGCCATGCGGCTTGGTCCGATCTCGCGCACCGCGGTCGACCAGTTGTCACAGGGCGTGCACGCCCCCCACGCGCTGCCAGAGGCTCCGCAACCCCGCGCCTTTAGCGCCATCCTGCACGCCCAGCCTTGCGGCACGCAGGATCTGTGGCACGCGCGGCTCTACCTGATGCGACCTGTGCTGCGGCTGGTTCTGGCGGTCCTGTGGCTGGCTTCGGGCCTGATCGGCCTGACCCTGCCTGCCGCCGACTTCCTGCCTCTGGTCCCGGACACCCTGCCCGACACCGCGCTGATCGTCATGGCGCGCGCCGGTGGGTTGGCGGACCTTGCCATTGCCGCCGCCCTGCTGCGCGGTTGGCGGCCCCGCCTGATGGCGGCTGTGCAATTTGGGATGATTGTCGCCTATACCGCCGCCTTCACCCTGTTGAACCCCGCGTTGTGGTTGCTCCCCTTGGGCGGGCTGCTTAAGAACGTCCCGCTGCTGGTCCTGATCGCCATGGCCGCCATTGTTGAAAGAGAACGCTGATGGACGCCTATCTGACAGCCAAATGGCTGCACATCCTGTCGTCCACCGTGCTGTTCGGCACCGGCATCGGCACGGCGTTCCAGATGGTCTGGGCAATGCGCAGCGACAATCCGGTGGTGATCCACCGCACCGCATCGGGCGTGGTGGTCGCCGACTGGTTGTTCACCACACCGGCGGGGCTGATCCAGCCCGCCACCGGGCTTTGGCTGATCCACCTGCAAGGCTATCCGCTGACCGAGCCGTGGTTGCTGATGACCTATGTGCTGTATGCTGTGGCCTTTGTGACATGGGTGCCCGTGGTCGGCCTGCAAATCCGCATCCGCAACCTGACCGCCACCGCCACGACGGTGCCCGCCGCCGCATACCGCGCCTTTCGCATCTGGTTCGCCCTTGGCTGGCCTGCCTTCCTTGCGCTGATCGCCATCTTCTGGCTTATGGTCCACAGGCCGCCACTCTGGGGCTGATGCCCCTGAACACCGGAAACCCTATGAAAACCGTCCAAGATTATATCCGCACCATCCCCGATTTCCCGCACGAGGGGATCATGTTCCGCGATGTGACAACGCTGTTCGCCGACCCGCGCGGCTTTCGCATGGCCATCGACCAGATGCTGAACCCCTATGCAGGCCTGCAAATCGACAAGGTCGTGGGATTGGAAGCGCGCGGCTTTATCCTGGGCGGTGCTATCGCACACCAACTGTCCAAAGGATTCGTCCCGATCCGCAAAAAGGGCAAGCTGCCCGGTGCGACCATCGAACAGGCCTATACGCTGGAATACGGTGAGGCCGTGGTCGAAATCCACGACGACGCCATTCAGGCGGGCGAGACCGTTCTGATCGTCGACGACCTGCTGGCCACCGGCGGCACCGCCGAGGCGGGCATCAAGCTGATCGAGCGGCTGGGGGGCAAGATCATCTCGTGCAGCTTTATCATCGACCTGCCCGATCTGGGTGGCCGCGCCAAACTGGAAGCCATGGGCATGGACGTGCAGGCGCTGTGCGCCTATGCGGGCGACTGACCCATCTTCATCTTGCCCGATAAACTCCGGGGTGAGGCGCGCAGCGCCGAGGGGCAGCGCCCCTAAGCCCGCCCGCGCAGCACCGCGCCGGGGTTCATGATTCCCGCCGGGTCCAATGCCACCTTGATCGCGCGCATCGCCGCCAGCTTGACCGGATCGCCGTAGCGTTCCAGATCATCCACCTTGAGCCGTCCGATACCATGTTCGGCGCTGACCGAACCGCCCAACTCGTGCACCAGATCATGCACCGCCTGTTTGATCTGGTCCCGCTCTGCCAGATGGTCGGCCTTGGTCTTGCCTGCCAAGGGAAAGACGTTGTAATGCAGGTTGCCGTCGCCGACATGCCCGAAACAATTCACCCGGAAATCGCCCAGCGCCGCAATCCGCGCATTGGCCTTGGTGATGAATTCGGCCAGTGCGCCCAATGGCACTGAAATATCATGACTGCTGATCGAACCGATCAGGCGGTTCGCCTCGGGGATCTGCTCGCGCACGGTCCAGAAGTCGTCTGACTGCCCTTGCGATTGCGCGATGATGCCGTCGCTGACCAGCCCCTCCTCGGCCCCGGCCACGAACAGCCGCTCAAGCGCGTCTGTGGGGTTCTGCCCCGCGGACATGCCCACCTCGACCAGCACGCACCATTCGGGCGGCCTGTCCCAAGGGCGGCGGATGTCGGGCAGTTTCTCGGCCAGAAAATCCATGCCCTGCCGGTGCATCAGCTCAAAGGCGCTGATGCTCTCGCCCAGCAGGTCACGGCCCAGCGTCAGCAGTTTCAACGCCGCTGCGGGGCTGTCCACCACCAGCATCGCCGTACCGGTGTGGGCGGGGCGCGGCGACAGTTTCAGCGCGGCGGCGGTAATCACGCCCAGCGTGCCCTCGGCCCCGATCAGTAAATGACGCAGATCATAGCCGGTGTTATCCTTGCGCAGGCGGTTCAGCCCGTTCCAGATGCTGCCGTCAGGCAACACAGCCTCAAGCCCCAGGCACAGATCGCGCGCATTGCCATATCGCAACACGCCAGTGCCGCCTGCATTGGTGCTGAGATTGCCACCGATCCGCGCGGTGCCTTCAGCGGCCAGCGACAGCGGGAACAGGCGGCCCGCCTGCGCTGCGGCCTCTTGCACGTCGGCCAGAATCACCCCCGCCTCGACAATGGCCACGTTTTCATCCGCATAGACCGCGCGCACCGCGTTCATCCGCTCCAGCGACAGGATCAGCGGCACGGGGCCGTCCTCGACGACCTGCCCGCCGACCAGCCCCGTGCCGCCGCCGTAGGGAATGATCCCGATGCGGTGTTGCGCACACAGGCGCACGATCGTCGCCACCTCGTCAACGCTGCGCGGCAGGGCGACAAGGGTGCTCTGTCCCTTGTACCGCCCGCGCGGCTCTTCCAGATAGCGGGCTTCGGCGCGGCGAAAACGGTCGGCGGGCAAGGCTGCGGTCAGCAGCGGTTCAGTCTCGGGGGTGAGTGAGGTCAATGTCATGGCCGCAACATCCTGTCCCGGCGCGGCAAAGGCAAGGGCCTGCACTAGCGGCGCAACCATTCGGGACGCAAAACCATGATCGTGGGGCGCGACGGCAAGCGGTCACGCGACACCTGCAAGGCAGGGCCGCCCACCTCGACCACCGCGAATTCATCCGCCATGCCGGTCAGGAATTCATCCAGCGTATAGTCGGAAAACCAGTGCATCGGCAGCACCACCGATGATTTCAGCCGTTTCAGCACGCGGGTCATGGTGGGCAGGTCCAGCGTCATACCACCGTCAATCGGCGCCATAACCACGTCCAGCCGCCCGATGGCCGCATATTGCGCGGCGTCCGGCTCGTGATGCAAATGACCCAGGTGACCGATGCACAGACCCGCCAGCTCGAACACGAAGACCGAGTTTCCCTTGGCCTCGCTGCCGCCGTATTGGCTGCGGATGTCGGTCGAGACATTGCGCACCAGCACTTCGCCCAGATCGACATGATGGTCGATCCCCTGACCAAACGGACCCCAGCCGTTCAGGGCGTGGGCGATGCCTGGGTCGGGAAAGGCGGTCCAGTGGGTGTCATGGGCGTGGTTCATCGTCACCACGTCGGGAATCATCGGCACGTTGCCGATGTAGCCGGTGAAATCCGTCACGATGTTCAGCCCGCCATGGCTGCGGATCAGAAAGCTGGCGTGGTCAATGTAGTGGATCAGCACCGTCTCGCTGGGCACTTGCGCGTCATAGCTGGCCTTATGCACAAACGTCGCACCGTCGATGTCACCCGCCAGCGCGATGCAATGGCTGGGCGTGCGCGTGGCCTGCGCCTGCGCCGTCCCTGTCATCAGTGTCAAAGCTGTCAGCAGTCGGATCAACATGATGGCCACCCTCGTGGCCTTCAGTTTAGCGCATCTTGCGCCAAAGTCATCTGGCGTCGGTGCGCCCGCGACGGTCATGGCGCAGAGATGCATAAAGAACGTGCGTCCGCCAGCGCCCGTCGATCTGCAAATAGGATTGCGCAACGCCCTCGTATTTAAAGCCCGACTTTTCCAGCAACCCGCGCGAGGCGGCATTTTCGGGCAGGCAGGCGGCTTCGATCCGGCTCAGGTCCTGACGGGTAAAGGCATAGTGCACCACCGCCTCGATGGCCTCGCGCATATAGCCTTTGCGCGCGAACATCTGACCGGTCCAATAGCCCAGAGTGCCCGCCTGTGCGGGCCCGCGCCGAATGTTGTCCAATGTGATCGCCCCCACCAGCACCTCGTCCGCGCGACGGATCAGGAACAGCGGCATGGCCGAACCGTTGGCGATAGAACGTTGGGCCCAATAGACACGGTTGGTAAAGGCCTTGCGCGACAAATGATCCTCGGCCCAGCCGGGTTCCCACGGGGTCAGGTAGTCCTTGGAATGGGCCCGCAGCGCCGACCAGGGGCGGAAATCTGCATGGATCGGGGGCCTCAGCGTCAACCGCTCAGTCTCGATCCGCAGTTTCCGCTTGGACAGCAACATCAGGCGACCCGGCGCTCCTGCAAGGCATCCAGCGTCGGCGCGGTATCAACCGGACCATAAAGCGCCAGCGCCACCGGCGCTGTAGCCGCAATATGTTCAGCAAATTCGCGCACGTCGCCAGTTGTCACCGCATCAATACGCGCAATGGTTTCTTCCAGCGGTGGCACGCGGTCCCAGATCTGCACCAGTCGCGCCAGACGTTCGGCGCGGCTGGACGGGCTTTCCAGCCCCATCAGCAATCCGGCCTTCATCTGCGCACGGGCGCGGGCCACTTCGGCGGGGTTCATGTCCGAGGCTGCGCGCTTCATTTCGTCGATGGTGATCCGCGACAGTTCGGCCACCTGATCGCCGCTGGTGCCCGCATAGACGGTCATCATGCCGGTGTCGTCATAGGCACCTGCCTGCGCAAATATCGAATAACACAGGCCGCGATTCTCGCGCACTTCCTGAAACAGGCGCGAGGACATGCCGCCGCCCAGGGCACTTGCGTAAATCTGCGCGACATAGATTTCCTCGTCACGATAGCCGGGGCTTTCAAAGGCCAGCGCGAAATGCGCCTGTTCCAGATCCTTGACCTGACGCACCTCCCCACCGCGAAACGACGCGGGTGCCAGTTTGAACGCGGGTGTCGGAACCATGCCGCCGAACATCTCTTCGGCCAGTTTCACGATGCTGTCGTGATCGACAGCACCCGCCGCCGACAGGATCATCTCTTCGGGGCCGTAATGCTGGGCCACGAACTTTGCCAGATCCTTGCGGGTAAAGGTTTCGATCCGTTCCGAGGGGCCCAGAATGGTGCGCCCGATGGGCTGTTCGGGATAGGCCTGCGCCTGCAACCAGTCAAAGATCACATCGTCGGGCGTGTCCAGCGCCTGACCGATCTCTTGCAGGATCACCCCGCGCTCGATCTCGATCTCGTTCTTGTCAAAGGTTGGGTTCAGCAGAATGTCTCCGATCACGTCCAGCGCCAGCGGCACGTCCGCCTCCAGCACGCGCGCGTAATAGGCTGTGACCTCGCGGCTGGTATAGGCGTTGATATAGCCGCCCACATCTTCGATCGCCTCGGCGATTTGCAGGGCACTGCGTTTGGCCGTGCCCTTGAACGCCATGTGTTCGAGAAAATGCGCGATGCCGTTCTGCTTGGGCGCTTCGTGCCGGCCACCGGCATTGACCCAGATCCCGATAGACGCCGAGGCCAGCCCCGGCATGTGTTCGGTCACGATGCGAAAGCCGTTGGCAAGGCGGTGCTGTTGCAAGCTCACTGTGCGATATGTCCCTTGATATGGTCCTTGAGCGCGGCAAGGTCATTGGCGACCCGTGTCACCCGTTCCGCGCGTTCATAGAGGTCTTCCATGCGCGGGGGAAGAGGCGGATGGATGCCGCTTGCTTTCTCGACAGCGTCCGGGAATTTCGCCGGATGGGCGGTGGCCAGCGTGATCATCGGCGTGCCCTGAACGCGGTGTTCGTTGGCCACCTTTACCCCCACGGCCGAATGCGGGCACAGCAGTTCGGTCGAGGTTTTCAGCGTGGCCGCAATGGTGGCATTGGTTTCGTCTTCGGATGCGCGACCACTGTCGTAATGCTCTTGCAGGGCTTCCATCGCCCCCTGGCTCACGTCGAAACCGCCCTCTTTCAGCTCGTCCATCAGCTGCGCCACGGCCTTGCCGTCACGGCCGTAAGCGTCGAACAGTGCGCGTTCAAAGTTCGACGAGACCTGAATGTCCATCGACGGGCTGATCGAGGGCACGGTGTCGCCCTTGTGATAGCCCTGCCCTTTCAGGCAGCGGTCCAGAATGTCGTTCTGGTTGGTCGCCACCACGAGCCTGTCGATGGGCAGGCCCATGCGTTTGGCGATGTAGCCTGCAAATATGTCGCCAAAGTTGCCTGTGGGCACGGTAAAGCTGACCTTGCGGTGCGGCGCGCCGACAGAGACCGCGGAGGAGAAGTAATAGACCACCTGCGCCAGAACGCGGCCCCAGTTGATGCTGTTGACGCCCGCCAGTTTCACCGCGTCGCGGAATTCGAAGTCGTTGAACATATCCTTGAGTCGCGCCTGACAGTCGTCAAAGTCACCGTCGACGGCCAATGCGTGCACGTTGCTTTCGCTGGGCGTGGTCATCTGGCGGCGCTGTACTTCGGAGATGCGGCCATGCGGGTACAGGATGAACACATCCACATTGTCCAGCCCGCGAAACGCCTCGATGGCGGCCGAGCCGGTGTCGCCGCTGGTGGCGCCCACGATGGTCACCCGTTCACCGCGCCGCGTCAGCGCGGACTGGAACAACTGGCCGATCAGTTGCATGGCAAAGTCCTTGAACGCCAGCGTCGGGCCGTGGAACAGTTCCAGCAGGAAGTGGCCCTGATCCAACTGTACCAGCGGCGCGCGGGCGGCGTGGCCGAACCCTGCATAGGCGCGGTCGATACAGCCGCGGAATTCGGCGTCGCTGAAGGTCTCGCCCACGAAAGGTCGCATCACGCGAAAGGCGATTTCTTCATAGCTCTGCCCTTCCATCGCGGCGATCTCATCGTGCGACAGCGTCGGAATTTCGGATGGCACATAAAGCCCCCCGTCACGGGCCAGCCCGGTCAGCATGGTGTCTTCGAATGTCAGCTCGGGCGCTTTGCCACGGGTCGAGATATATTTCACGAATTGGGCCTTTCTGGTCGGCGGCGACTGCCGCGCAGGGCAAAAACAGCGGTCATCGCGACCCAGATCAGGGCCAGCGAGAACCATGTGATGGCGTATTGCAAGTGATCGTTGGGAATGCCCGCAGTGTCCACAGGCAAGGGCGTCACGGGGCCGCCCGATTGCGACGTTTCACGCGCCACGATCAGCAGGGGTTCGGTGTTCAGACTTTGCGCCATCGCGGGCAGGTCTCGGGCGAACCAGATGTTCGCACCCAGATCCGGCTCCGGCGTGTAGCTGTCGATTTCGTCGGGCCAGTGCAGGTTGCCAGTGATGCGCACCGGCTCTGCCGGTGTTGTCACCGCGTCTCGGTCATCCACCCGCACAAAGCCACGGTCGACGAGCACACGCCGACCGGCGTCTGTCACCAGCGGCGAGATGACGCGATAGCCCGCGCCAATCTGTTTCTGGCTGACCAGCACATAGATAGCTTCGGGCGCATAGGTGCCGGTCACGGCGACCGGCAAGTATTTGTCCGCCACCGGATCAGGATCGTCGGGCAGCGCCACAGGCTCGGCTGAAATGCGCGCCGTGATGTCGGCCAGCACCGCCTGTTTCCAGCCGAGCCGCTGAACCTGCCAGACACCCAAGGCGATCAGGACAGCCGCGCCGCCCAGCCCGATGCCGATCAGAAACAGAATACGTCCCATGGCGATGTTTCACTGCCCCGTTGGAATAACAAAAGGCGCGAGGATCACCACGCGCCTTTCGGGTATTAGAGATTTGGTGGCGATGTGCAACCAGCCCTGCCCTATTCGCCGGGCTCTATTAGCTGGGCACGCCCCACATGTAGACGGCGAAGAACAGGAACAGCCAGACAACGTCAACAAAGTGCCAGTACCATGCGGCCGCTTCGAAACCGACGTGACGCTCGGGGGTAAAGTGCCCCTTCATCGCGCGGATCAGGCAGACGGTCAGGAAAATGGTCCCGATGATAACGTGGAAACCGTGGAAACCGGTGGCCATGAAGAAGTTGGAATAGAATTCGTCAGCGCCGAATTCCCAGCCTTCGTGCAGCAGGTGCGCGTATTCATAGGCTTGCAGCGCGGTAAAGGCGACGCCCAGAACGATCGAGATGGCCAGACCTGTCACCAGATCCTTGCGGTTGTTTTCATGCACCAGCGCGTGGTGCGCCCATGTCACGGCACAGCCCGACAACAGCAGGACCAACGTGTTGATCAGCGGCAGATGCAGCGCGTCAACCGGAAGGATGTAGGGGGCCGTATAGGTCGAACCCACATAATCTTCCATCGGATAGATGGCATGTTTGAAGAACGACCAGAACCATGCCGAAAAGAACATGACTTCGGACATGATGAAAAGGATAAAGCCATAACGCAGGCCGATGCGCACAACCGGCGTGTGATCGCCAACGTGGCTTTCCTCGACCACTTTCGACCACCAAGCGAACATCACATAGAGAACGCCGGCAAAGCCTGCGAGAAACACAAACGGTGTAACGTCGTGCATCCACAGCACACCGCCAAACAGCATGATGAAGGCCGCTAAAGCGCCCAGAAACGGCTCGATCGACGGAGCCAGAATGTGATAGTCATGGTTCTTGGCATGGGCCATGTTCAGTCCCTCAGTTCAGGTTGGTATCGTTGCTCTCTGCTTGCAGGGCAGCATAGCCCTCGGGCAGATCGATTTCGTAAAAAGTATAGCTCAGCGTGATCGTATGCACATATTTTGCATCGCGGTCATCGACAATTTCGGGGTCCACAAAGAAAGTTACGGGCATTTGCACGCGCTCTCCGGGCAGCAGAACTTGCTCGTTAAAGCAGAAGCACTGGATCTTGTTAAAGAAGCCGCCCGCCGAATAGGGCGTGACGTTATAGCTGGCAGTTCCGGCGATGGTGCGGTCGGTGGGGTTATAAGCCTCGAAGAACGCCAGCGCGGTTTCACCGATGCGCAGCTTCATCTTGGTTTCGACCGGCTTGAATTCCCACGGCATGTCACGATCCGTCGATGCATCAAACCGCACTGTGATCTCGCGGTCCAGAATGTGATCGACCCCCTCGGCGGCAACACCAGGCGTACCGCCAAAGCCCGTCACCCGGCAGAACCAGTTATAAAACGGAACCGAAGCCCATGACAGAGCGCCCATGACCAGCACGACGCCAACCAGTTGGACTACCGTGCGCTGAGGGCCTTGCATCCGTTTCATTTCAACGCCTCCGCGCGCGGCACTTCAAAATCGCCGCTGGTGACCTTGGCAAAGGTCAGCGCCAGAACCAGCACAACAAAGGCGGCCAGCAACAGCCCGACGCCCAGATTACGGCTGCGGCGTCGGCCGTGAATTTCGTGTTCAGCTTTGATCGCCATCACCAGCCTCCCAATCCCGAGCTGCGCAGCAGCGCCTCGGCCATGATCGCACCAAAGTGCAGGAACAGATACAGCAAAGACAGTTTGAAGAACGACTTTTCGACGGCGTAGCCATCGGCTTCTGCATCTGCTTCGTCACGGCGCCAGATCGCAACGGCACCTTTCAGGAACAGCGCGTTCAGAATCACCGCAACGGTCAGATAGATCAAACCGCCGATGGATGTGAACGCGGTGCCCACAGCCAGAACCGCCAGAACGACAGTATAGGCCAGAATATGTTTGCGCGTGGTCTTGCGCCCGTGTGTCACCGTCAGCATCGGCACGCCCGCGTCGTCATAGTCCGACTTCATGAACAAGGCCAGCGCCCAGAAATGCGGCGGCGTCCAGATGAAGATCAGCGCGAACATCAACCACGCCTCGACCGACATGGACCCGGTGGCCACAACCCAGCCGATCACCGGCGGAAAGGCCCCGGCCGCGCCGCCGATCACGATGTTCTGCGGCGTCGAGCGTTTCAGCCACATCGAATAGACGACAGCGTAAAAGAAGATGGTAAAGGCCAGCAGCCCCGCCGCCAGAAAGTTGGCCGACAGCGCCAGCATCATCACCGACAGGCCCGACAGCGCGACGCCAATGCTCAGCGCCTCGCCCGGCTGGACCTTTCCCGCAGGAATCGGACGGTTGGCGGTGCGTTTCATGATGTGGTCGATGTCTGCATCCCACCACATGTTCAGCGCACCCGAAGCCCCTGCCCCGATGGCGATGAACAGAATCGACGCAAAGCCGACGACAGGGTGCACACCATGGGGGGCCGCCAGCATGCCCACCAATGCGGTGAACACCACAAGCTGCATGACCCGCGGCTTCATCAGCGCGAAATAGTCGCCAAAGGACGCTTCGGCCTCGAAGGCCTGTGGCTGGCTGCTGATATCGGTCATTCGGGTCTCACGCATCATGTGAAATCAGGAAAGGCGGGGGAACAGCCCCCGCCCTGTTGGCTTACTTCGAAGCGATCTGGAAGCTTTGCGGCATGGGCAGGCTTGCGAATTCTTCGCGGGCCTTTTCCAGCCATGCAGCGTAGGCTTCTTCGGACACAACCTTGACGGTGATCGGCATGTAGGCGTGGTTGATGCCGCACAGCTCGGAACACTGGCCAAAATAGATACCTTCACGCTCGGCCTTGAACCACAGTTCGGCCAGACGTCCGGGCACACCATCCTGTTTGACACCGAATGCGGGCATCGCCCAGGAATGGATCACGTCGGCGCCGGTGACCTGCATCACCACGATCTTGCCCACAGGCACGACAACCGCATTGTCGGTGGCCAGCAGGAATTCATCCTTGGAATAGCCCGCGGCGATCAGCTGCTGCTCGACCTCTGGGGTCATCATGTTCTGACCGCCGGTTGCCGGCGCACCAATCATATAGCTAGAGAATTCAATGCCTTCGTCCACATAGGAGTAGTCCCAGTACCATTGGTAACCGGTCACCTTGATGGTCACTTCGGCGTCGGGGATTTCCTGCTGTTTGAACAGGATCGGCAGCGAGAACGCCCCGATGAACACCAGAATCACAATCGGAATCACGGTCCATGCGATTTCAATCGGGGTGTTGTGTGTGAAACTCGCAGGCTTCGGGTTGCGGCGCGCATTATAGCGGATGCCGACCCAAACCAGCAGGCCGATCACGAACAGGGAAATCGCCGTGATGATGACCAGCAGCATATGGTCCAGCCACTGCAAATCACGTGCCAGTTCGGTTACGGCGGGCTGAAAGCCCATAACGCCGTCGCGCGGGGCGCCAACGATTTCAAGGTTGTCCTGCGCCATCGCTGGCAGTGCGGCTGAGGCGGCAAAAAGGCCGGAAACAAGGCCCTTAATCGAGAAATGCTTGGTCATGTATCGTCCTGATCTTGTGATCGCTGTTGGGCGCGGGGAATAGACAAAGCAGCTTACGCTTTCGCCTCCCGTTGTATTACCCGCGCTTACAATCATATTCTACCCTCAAGATAAAGCCATTCTTACCGCGTCAAAGAGACGCCTCACTCGAAAAATTCAGGATCAGCCCCCAATGACCGATGCCCCCTTCGCCCCGTTCGACACCCTTTTGGACCGTGACGAAGCACTTCAGGTGCTGCGCGCGGCCACCGACGGGGCCGACGACGGGGAACTTTTCCTGGAACGCCGCCGGTCCGAGGCGATGGTGTTTGACGACGGGCGCCTTAAAACCGCCAGCTATGATGCCTCGGAAGGGTTCGGCCTGCGCGCGGTGCGCGGCGAAGTGGCCGGATATGCCCATTCTACCGAGCTTTCCATAGCCGCCCTGAAGCGTGCAAGCGAAACCGCGCGGCTGGCTGTTGGCGACGGGGGCGGCACATGGGCCGATGCGCCGCAGGCCACAAACACCCGTCTGTATACAGACGAAGACCCCATAGCAGGTGCAAGTTTTCCGGTGAAACTGGACACCCTGCGCGAGATCGACGCATTCACCCGCGCTTTGGACAGCCGCGTAGTGCAGGTTTCGGCAACCATTGCCGCGTCTTTGCAAGAGGTTGAAATCTTGCGTCCCGAAGGCGGATCGGTGCGCGACGTGCGCCCGATGACCCGTGTGAATGTGTCGGTGATTGTCGAACAGGCCGGCCGGCGCGAATCGGGCAGCGCGGGCGGCGGCGGGCGTGTGGGCCTTGATGGCCTGCTGGACCCCGCCGACTGGCAGGCCAAGGCCCGCGAGGCCTTGCGGGTGGCTGTGGTCAATCTGGATGCGATTCCCGCCCCTGCGGGCGTGATGGACGTGGTGCTTGGCCCCGGCTGGCCGGGCATTCTGCTGCACGAAGCGATTGGCCACGGGCTTGAGGGGGATTTCAACCGCAAGGGGTCCTCTGCCTTTGCCGGATTGATGGGACAGCGCATTGCTGCCCCGGGCGTGACCGTGCTGGACGACGGCACCATCCCCGACCGGCGCGGGTCGATCAGTGTCGACGACGAAGGCACCCCAAGCGCGCGCAATGTGCTGATCGAGGACGGCGTGCTGGTGGGCTATATGCAAGACCGCCAGAACGCGCGGCTGATGGGCGTCGCCCCCACCGGAAACGGGCGGCGCGAAAGCTACGCCCACACCCCGATGCCGCGCATGACCAACACCTATATGCTGGGTGGCACTGTCGCGCCGGGTGACATCGTGGCCGACCTGAAAGACGGCATTTACGCTGTTGGCTTTGGCGGCGGTCAGGTGGACATCACCAACGGCAAATTCGTGTTTTCCTGCACCGAGGCCTATCGCGTTCAGAACGGTGTGGTCGGGGCACCGGTCAAAGGCGCAACCCTGATCGGCGACGGCGCCACGGCGCTGCAAAAGATTCGCGCCATCGGCAACGATCCGACGCTTGATCCCGGCATGGGCAACTGCGGCAAGGCGGGGCAATGGGTGCCCGTGGGCGTGGGCCAGCCGACGTTGATGATCGGCGGTCTGACGGTGGGCGGCAGCGGCGGCTGAGGAAAGGGCCAATTCATTTGATAGTTTCTGTCGAAAGAAGGCTGATTCTTTCACTGGTTGTTAACCTCGACCCTGCATAACACTTGCAGCAACAGGCGGAGAGACGGATGACAGATCGAGGATTAAGTCCTTCTTCCATTCACCCCCCACTCCCACCCACCCCGGAAGACGATTGGTTTCTTCGTCTCCGCCTGTTGCGATCTCGCCGGGTCGGTATCTCGACGTTCAACAGATTGCTGATCGAACATGGCACAGCGCAAAATGCGCTTGATGCGTTGCCGGAACTGGCGCGCGCTGCTGGTGTGGAAAACTACACCCCTTGCCCCGTTGCCGTCATCGAGGCCGAGCTGAAAGCCGGCCAGACGGCCGGGGCAACTCTGATTTCCCAGACCGCACCGCACTATCCCGCTGCGCTGCGCGATCTGGCCGACGCGCCCCCGTTTCTGTGGGCCATTGGCGACCTTGCCGTGCTGGAACGCCCGATGATTTCGATTGTGGGCGCGCGCAATGCCTCCAGCCTTGGTTCCCGCATGGCCAAATCGCTGGCGCGCGAACTTGCGACGGCGGGCCATGTGATCGTCTCGGGCCTTGCGCGCGGCATCGACGCCGCAGCGCATACCGCCGCGCTGGACACCGGCACCGTGGCCGTACAGGCGGGCGGTGTCGACATGATATATCCGGCGGAAAACACCGAATTGGCGCTGGCAATTCCCGAACACGGGTTGCGGTTGTCGGAGCAGCCCATGGGCCTGCAACCGATGGCGCGCCACTTTCCGCCGCGCAACCGCATCGTCTCGGGGCTGAGCCGCGCCACGATTGTGGTCGAGGCTGCGGCAAAGTCCGGCAGCCTGATCACCGCCCGCGACGCGCTGGATCAGGGCCGCGAGGTGCTGGCCGTGCCCGGAAGCCCGCTGGACGCCCGCGCCTCTGGCTGCAACATGCTGATCCGCGACGGGGCCACGTTGATCCGCAATGCCGCAGATGTGATCGAGGCGCTGGCTCCGTTGGCGCCGCGCGCACCTGCCCTGCCGATGGACCTGCCGCACACACCACCGCCAAAGCCGGTCCGCGACCGGCGCACTTTGCGCGAAACCGCCGCCCTGCACAGCCAGATCCTGAACCGTCTGGGCCCTTCCCCGCTGGCCGAGGACCAGTTGATACGCGACATCGCGGCAGCCCCTTCCGATGTAGCCCCGGTTTTGCTGGAACTGGAACTGGACGGACACATCGAACGCAGCCCCGGCGGCCTGCTGACACGCCCCAATTAAGGACCTCGACGGGGGCCTGATACGATGGCGTGTTGACATTCAATGCTTGCACCCCACATCTAGCGCCGCCATAGACGCGCAAGTTTTACTGTCCCCGAGGTGCATCATTTATGCCAGTCGTCGTCGTCGAATCTCCGGCCAAGGCCAAGACAATCAACAAATATCTGGGTGACAATTACACCGTGCTGGCTTCTTACGGCCATGTGCGGGACTTGCCCCCGAAAGACGGTTCGGTCGACACCGAACATGATTTCGAGATGCTTTGGGAGATTGGCAGCGACAGCAAAAAGCATGTCAAAGCCATCGCAGACGCCCTGAAAAACGACAACGAACTGATCCTCGCAACCGACCCCGACCGCGAGGGCGAGGCGATCAGCTGGCACCTGCAAGAGGCGCTGACCAAGCGCAAGTCGATCACCAAAAGCACCCCCGTTTCGCGGGTGGTGTTCAACGCGATCACAAAAACCGCCGTCACAGAGGCGATGAAGAATCCCCGTCAGGTCGACATGCCACTGGTCGAGGCCTACCTCGCCCGCCGCGCGCTGGACTATCTGGTGGGCTTCAACCTGTCCCCCGTCCTGTGGCGCAAATTGCCCGGCGCGAAATCGGCAGGGCGCGTGCAATCGGTCTGTCTGCGCCTGATCACCGAACGCGAGATGGAAATCGAAGCCTTCCGTGCCCGCGAATACTGGTCGGTCAAGGCATTGCTGGCGACCCCGCGCGGACAGGAATTCGAGGCGCGGCTGACCACCTTGGCCGGCAAGAAGCTGGACCGTTACGACATTGAAAACGGCACACAGGCCGAAATGGCCGTGCAGGCGATCAGCAGCCGCGACCTGAAGGTCCAGTCGGTCGAGGCCAAGCCTGCCAACCGCAACCCCTCCGCCCCGTTCATGACATCGACCCTGCAACAGGAAGCCAGCCGCAAGTTCGGCATGGGCGCGCGCCAGACCATGAGCGCGGCACAGCGTCTGTATGAGGCGGGCTATATCACCTATATGCGGACCGACGGCATCGACATGGCCCCCGAAGCGGTGCAGATGGCGCGCGACGCCATCAAGGACCGTTACGGCGCCGAATACGTCCCCGGCACCCCGCGCGTTTACAAGAACAAGGCAAAGAACGCGCAGGAAGCGCACGAATGTATCCGCCCGACCGAGATGACGCAGGACGTGGATGCGCTGAAAATCAGCGATGGCGACCAGCGCAAGCTGTATGATCTGATCTGGAAACGCACGCTGGCCTGCCAGATGGAAAGCGCGCGTCTGGAACGCACCACCGTCGACGTGGGCAGCCAGGACGGTCAGGTCATCCTGCGCGCCACGGGTCAGGTCGTGTTGTTTGACGGCTTCCTCAAGGTCTATGAAGAAGGCCGCGACGACGATGTCACCGATGACGACGACAAGCGCCTGCCGCAGATCAGCGAAGGCGACAAGATGGACAAGCGTGCCGTCACGCCCGAACAGCATTTCACCCAGCCCCCGCCCCGCTACACCGAGGCGACGCTGGTCAAACGGATGGAAGAGCTGGGCATCGGCCGCCCTTCGACCTACGCGAGCATTGTCACCACGATTCAAGACCGCGAATATGTGCGCAAGGACAAGAACCGCCTGATCCCCGAGGACAAGGGGCGGCTGGTGATTGCCTTCCTTGAAAACTATTTCCGCAAATATGTGGGCTATGATTTCACCGCCTCGCTTGAAGAAGAGCTGGATGATGTCAGCGCAGGGGATCGCGATTACAAATCGGTTCTGGCGACCTTCTGGCGTGATTTTTCGGCCGCCGTGGCTGAAACATCCGATTTGCGGATCACCGAGGTTCTGGAAAAGATCAACGAGGTGCTGGAACCGCACCTGTTCCCCCCCACCGAGGACGGCACCGATCCACGCCTGTGCCCCAACTGCGGCAATGGTCGCCTTTCGATGCGCACCGCCCGTTCGGGGGGCGCTTTTATCGGGTGTTCCAACTATCCCGAATGCCGCTACACCCGCGCCTTCGGCCCTCCGGGTGCCGAAGATACCGGTGGCATCCCGCCTGAAGGCAAGATGCTGGGCGAGGACGAAGGCGACAAGATTTACGCGTTCAAGGGCCGCTTTGGCCCCTATGTGCAACGCGGCGAGGTCACTGACGACAACAAGAAACCGCCACGCCAGTCGATCCCCAAGGATTGGCCGCCCGCCGATGTCGATCTGGCGCAGGCGCTGCAATTGCTGTCGCTGCCCCGTCTGGTCGGCCCGCACCCCGAGGATGGGGTCAGCGTCTGGGCCAATATCGGGCGCTATGGTCCCTATCTGAAACACGCCGAAAGCACCTCGGAACGCGGCGGCACCAATGCCAACCTTGAAGGCATCGACGAGGTCTGGACCGTCGGCATGAACCGTGCGGTGCAGCTTCTAGCGGAAAAAGTCGCCTCGCGCGGGGGGCGCGGTGTGGCTGCCAAGCCGATCCGCGAACTGGGCGAACACCCCGATCAGGGCGGCCCTGTGAACATCATGAAGGGCAAGTATGGCCCCTATGTGAAATGGGAAAAGGTCAACGCGACCATTCCCAAAGAGGTCGAGCCCGACGATCTGACAATGGATGCCGCGGTTTTGCTGATCGAGGAAAAGCTGGCCAAGTCTCCCGCCAAACGCAAAGCCGCCCCCAAGAAAAAGCCCGCAGCAAAGAAACCGGCTGCCAAAAAGCCTGCCGCTAAGAAACCGGCGGCAAAAAAACCTGCGGCCAAGAAAGCGACCACGACAAAGGCCGCTTCGGGCGAAACCTGACACGCTCACCGCCACCTGCGCACATTATGCGACTGGTGGCGGTAACATCCCCTCCTGGCTTCGCCTAAGCCCCTGCGTCATGTTGACACCGGGGCGACGCAGGGTCAGAACTTCTCGGAACACTGACACAAGGGGATATTCATGAATAAGATTTATGGTTCTGCTGCCGAGGCGCTGGATGGCGTTCTATCGGATGGCATGTTGATCGCTGCAGGGGGCTTTGGCCTGTGCGGCATCCCCGAACTGCTGTTGCAAGCCATCAAAGAGGCCGGCACCAAGAATCTGACCTTTGCGTCGAACAACGCAGGCGTGGATGATTTCGGTATCGGCATTCTGCTGCAAACCAAGCAGGTCAAGAAAATGATCTCGTCCTATGTGGGCGAAAACGCCGAATTCATGCGTCAGTACCTAAGCGGCGAGCTTGAGCTGGAATTCAACCCCCAGGGCACACTGGCCGAGCGGATGCGCGCAGGCGGCTCCGGCATCCCCGGTTTCTATACCAAGACCGGCGTCGGCACCCAGATTGCCGAGGGCAAGGAGGTGAAGAATTTCGACGGTCAGGATTACATCCTTGAACGCGGCATTGTGGCTGATCTTTCGGTCGTGAAAGCGTGGAAAGCCGACGACACCGGCAACCTTGTGTTCCGCAAGACCGCGCGCAACTTTAACCCGCCTGCCGCCATGTGCGGCAAAGTCTGCATTGCCGAAGTCGAGGAAATCGTGCCGCGCGGGTCGCTGGACCCCGACAGCATCCACCTGCCCGGCATCTATGTGCACCGCATCATTCAGGGCGAACACGAAAAGCGCATCGAACAACGCACCACCCGTCCGCAGGAGGAAAAGTAATGCCTTGGGATCGTAACCAGATGGCCGCCCGCGCGGCACAGGAGCTTGAAGACGGCATGTATGTGAACCTGGGCATCGGCATTCCGACGCTGGTGGCCAACTATGTCGGTGACAAGGACATTACCCTGCAATCGGAAAACGGGATGCTGGGCATGGGCCCCTTCCCTTTCGAAGGTGAAGAAGACGCCGATCTGATCAACGCAGGCAAGCAAACCATCACCGAACTGTCGCGCACCGCCTATTTCGACAGTGCCACCAGCTTTGGCATGATCCGCGGCGGCAAGATTGCAGCGGCCATTCTGGGCGCCATGGAAGTGGCCGAGAACGGCGATCTGGCAAACTGGATGATTCCGGGCAAGCTGGTCAAGGGCATGGGCGGCGCGATGGATCTGGTCGCGGGCGTGGGCCGCGTGGTTGTGGTCATGGATCACCAGAACAAGGCCGGGGAGTCCAAGGTGTTGAAATCCTGCACCCTGCCGCTGACCGGCAAAGCCGTGGTAGATCGCATCATCACCAATCTGGGTGTTCTTGATGTTGTCGAGGGTGGCTTGAAAATCGTGGAATGCGCCGATGGCGTCACCGAGGAAGAGCTGCGCGCGGCGACCGAAGCCACCATCGTCTGAGACTGCGCTGTATAATATAGTATAGGGGGCCTGCGTGGCCCCCTTTTGCATTCTGCTGCGGCGTCTTAGTTCATCGCGGCAAAAACACAGCCGTCACTGATCAGTTGCGGCGGCGTCAGACACAGGCCGCGCGCCACCTGAAACGCCGCCAGCACCTTGGGCACATAGTCGCGGGTTTCAGCAAAGGGCGGCACGCCCGCATGGGTCTGCACCGATCCCTCGCCCGCGTTGTATCCGGCCAGGACCAGAATCGGATCGTGATCGAATTTGCCCATCAGCCAGTCCAGATATTGAACCCCGCCGCGAATGTTGTCGGCGGCGACCAGACTGTCGGTCACACCAAAGCGCGCGGCGGTGTCGGGCATCAGCTGCATCAGCCCCTGCGCCCCTGCACGGCTGACCGCATCGGGTTTACCTGCGCTTTCCACCGTCATCACGGCCAGCACCAGTGCGGGCGACACCCGCGTGCCGATGGTCGATTTCAAAATCTCGACGCCCTGCGCCTGCGCAATGCTCTGCATCTGCTGCAACCGGGGGGCTGCCACAGCACCGGTGCTGATGGCCGCCATGGCTTCTTCCAGTCGTCCCGGCCCTGCCTGCGCCAGATCGGGAGAGACCTTGTCCCAGAACCAGCCATAGGCGCCTTTGGCGGCCTGAGGTGCTTTTTCGGTGCCAGCGGTCGAATCAGAGGGTTTGGGAGCTGCAACCGCCACTTCCGCCGGGTCGATCTGGATTGTGATTCTCTTTTTCACCCCCGGTTTGGGCGGTTTTACCCGCTTTGCCTGGAAATCAGCGAAGGGTGCGGGTGATTCTGACCATGCCGGCGCACAGAATAACGCGGCCCCCAGCAGGGAAATCACAAAAAATCGCATATCAGCACCTGCTCTTGTGCCCGTAATTGTTGATTATTGCGCTGATCTTCGCAGAAAATCCGGTGCCAAACCAGAATTTCACCCCTCAAACATGGCCAAACCGCCACATTCTGTATGATTTACATCACAGACCACAGCCCGCAAAACTTTTTCTGGTGAAATTACTGATATATTTCATTGTGTTAGCCCATTGTTTCCAATTTCGGCGGCCAAACTTAATATCTCCAATTTCGCGCCCAATTCATGCCCCATTCACACAGCTATATAAGGTCATACCAAGTCGGACACGGGCCAATGAGAGAGAGCGGCCCATCCAGCAAGACAAGGTTGAACATAAAACAAACTGATCCTTTGGAGGGACACTACGATGACAAACTTTTTCAAAAACTTCCGCAAAAACGAAGATGGTGCTGTGACTGTTGACTGGGTTGTGCTGACCGCAGCCGTTGTTGCCCTGGCCGGCGCCGCATACACTTCGATCGAAACCGGTTCGACAGCCCTGACCGCAAGCACATCGACATTCCTGAGCGACCAAGACCCCAGCGGTGGCGGCGAATAAGCTGACCTGATCGTTTAGGTCATAAGATGCGGGGGCCGCGTCCTGCAAGCAGGACGCGGCCCTTTTTCACTCCCGGCAGGGAATGGTTCGGGTTTCAGAGTAAAAGGCAGATATGATGCGCAAGATGATTAACAAAATCCGTTCCGACGAGAACGGTGCCGTAACGGTAGACTGGGTCGTCTTGACAGCAGCGATCGTTGGCTTGGCCGTCGCTTTGATTTTAGCGTTGAAAACCGGAGCCGTTGGCACCTCGGCAGGTGTCGAAGGCTTCCTGACCAACTATGAATTCTAAGCAAACTTCTTATTGTCTGCCTTCGGGCGTCAATTCGACCCTACGCCGCGCCCTTCACCGGATGCGGCGTTTGCGTGTGCCCCGCCAGCTGATTCAAATTGTCACGAGCAAGGCATCCATTGCCCCCGTTTTCGCCACATTGTTGCGATATCACGAACGCCAATCAACCTGACGCGCCCAAAGCCGGGTCGCCCCACATCAAGCAAGAGGAATTCACATGCGTGCTGTATTTGGACTGGTCCTGATCATTGGCATCGCCCTTGCGGGCGGCGCCGTCTATATGGCGAAAAACTACATCGGAGCCTATCAGAACGAACTGGCCCGGGAACGCGCGGCGCGCGCCAAGGTCGTGCCCACGGTCGAGGTCTATGTTGCAAACCGCGCGCTGAAATACGGCGAACCGTTCAGCGCCGATGACGTGCGTTTGGTCAGCTGGCCCGAAAATGCGATCCCCGAGGGCGCCTTTGCCGGCGACACCGCCTTGTGGCCCGAAGGCAAACCCAAAGAGCGCGTGGTTCTGCGCGCCATGGAGAAAGACGAAGCGATCCTGGCCGTCAAAGTCACCGAACCGGGCGAAGAAGCGGGGCTGACCTCGCGGCTGGAACGCGGTATGCGCGCCTTTGCCATCAAGGTCGACGTGGCCAGCGGCGTGTCGGGCTTCTTGCGGCCTGGCGATCGGGTTGACGTATACTGGACAGGTCAGGTGGGTCGCCAGTTGGCATCGACATCCGGTGAAGTCACCAAATTGATCGAAGCCGGTGTAAAACTGATCGCCATCGACCAATCCGCGGCCGGTGATCTGAGCGGTGCCGTAATCGCCCGCACGGTGACGGTTGCAGTCAAACCCGAGCAGGTTGCCGCTCTTGCCCAGGCGCAAACAACGGGCCGTTTGGCACTGGCACTTGTGGGCACCAACGACGACACCGTCGCCGGCGCAATCGAGATCGACCAACGTACCTTGCTGGGCATCGCAGCCGAAGAAGTCGCCGCCGAAGTGAAGGCCAAGGAAGTCTGCACCATCCGCACACGGCGCGGCGCCGAGGTTGTCGAGATTCCGATCCCCTGCACCAACTAGGGTCAAAGACGCACGTTTCCATATACTTACCCAAGGCCGCCCGATTTAGGCGGCCTTGCCGATTCTGGCTCTGTTGCCCTTTGTCCACATAAAGCAAGGGCGCGAAGTCGTTGATTCTTGCATAAAAATGCAAACTGGCGCATGGTTCATAAAATTAAGGGCACCAAGACCCTAACCAGGCGTGATCAAAAGGGCAGGTCACAATGACATTGAATAGATTTATCAAAGCGGCCCTTGTTGGCCTTTCGTTGACGGCTGCACCGTTGGCGGTGACACAGCCTGCACAGGCCGATACATTGCGCGTGGTCAAAAAGGGCACAGCCAGCACGCTGAACGTGCCAATGAACCGCGCGGTGGTTGTCGAAAGCGATATCCCCTTCTCGGAGCTCAGCATTGCCAACCCCGCCATTGCAGACATTTCGTCCCTGTCAGACCGCACCATTTACGTTCTGGGCAAATCTCTCGGCCTGACCACGCTGACGCTGCTGGACGCTTCGGGCCAGTTGATTACAAACGTCGACGTGCGCGTGGCCGCAGACATTTCGGAATTCAAGGAACGTCTGCGCCAGATCCTGCCCGGCGAAAAGATCGAAGTCCGCACCGCCAATGACGGCATCGTGCTGTCGGGCACCGTTTCATCGGCCCAACGGCTGCAACGGGCGCTGGATCTGGCGACACGATACGCCCCCGACCGCGTTTCCAACCTGATGAGCGTCGGCGGCGTACAGCAGGTCATGTTGAAAGTCCGCTTTGCCGAGATGCAGCGGTCGGTTTCCAAATCTCTCAGCTCTTCGCTGGCGCTGAACGGTTCGGCTCTGGGCGGCGATCTGGGGCTGAGCGGCGGCACCGGCACTGTCAATACCTCGGGTGGCGTGACCAGTTCATTGACCGGCAACATCCCGGCCTCCAACTCGAATGCCGGGGCCATTCTGTTTGGGTTCAACGCCGGTTCAACCCAGGTGGGCCTGTTGCTTGAAGCGCTTGAAACAAAAGGCGTCGTGCGCACTTTGGCCGAACCGAACCTTGTTGCCCTTTCCGGGCAAGAGGCGCGCTTTTTGGCCGGTGGTGAATATCCCGTTCCTGTCAACCAGCGCGACGGCGTGATTTCGGTACAGTACAAACCCTTTGGCATCGAATTGAACTTTACCCCCCGTGTGGTGGACAAAGATCTGATCAACCTTGAACTGCAAGCCGCCGTGTCCGCGATTGACCCCACCAACGGGTTCTCGGTGAACGGCTTTGAAATCGACGCCTTTACCCGCCGCGAAACTTCAACCACCGTCGAGATGCGCGATGGCGAAAGCTTTGCGATTGCAGGCCTTTTGCAGGACGATTTCACCGACAACAATTCACAACTGCCCTGGCTGGGCGACGTGCCGGTACTGGGCGCCTTGTTCCGCTCGGCCTCGTATCAGCGCAACCAGACCGAGCTGGTGATTATCATCACCGCCCATCTGGTGTCACCGACGCGTGGCGAAGCACTGGCCCTGCCCACGGACAGGGTTCTTGCGCCGACCGAAAAAGACCTGTTCCTGCATGGCCGCGTGGCCAGCGGAACGCGCGCGCCCAAAAAGGGCGCTGCGGGCGAAGTCGCGAAACAGGATTTCAGCGGCTCTTATGGCTATGTGATGGATTAAGGCGATGCGGGGCCAGAAAATCATGAAAAAACAATTCGTTTCATCTCTGGCTCTCTTGGCCGCCCTCGCCGCTTGCACAACATCAAGCGATCCGGTGTACACCCAGTTTTACCGCGAAGCCGGTTCAACCGTGGACAATGGCAACTTTGGTGAAGCCACCAACAACAACATTGCGATGATGAATGGCGAACGCCAGTACACCGTCAATCTGGCCAACCGTTTTGCTTCCGAAGTCACCTCGACAGTGACCTTCGCGTTCAACAGCGCCCAGCTTGATGCCGACGCACAGGCTGTTTTGCGTCAACAGGCCAACTGGATTCGTCAATTCCCCGAAATCCGGTTCCGCGTCTACGGTCACACCGATGCAGTGGGATCGACGGCCTATAACCGCCGTCTGGGCCTGTCGCGTGCCAATGCCGTCGTCAGATTCCTGACCTCGATGGGCATTTCCCGTTCGCGCCTCGAAGCTGTCGTTTCCTTTGGCGAAACACAGCCGCTGATCGTGACCCAGGGCCGCGAGCGCCGCAACCGTCGTACGGTTACGGAGGTGTCGGGCTTTGTTACCCGCGATCCGCAATTGCTGGACGGCAAATATGCGGAAGTCATCTATCGAGAGTATATCTCGTCTGCCGTCCCCGTCAGCCAGTTGACCGGTGCCACCACGGCTGGGGATGAACAATAAGCAACCGGCTGGCTTATCGTTCCGAGATTCCTAACAATTGGGCCTTTTTGGCCCCATTCCTGCCCAGATTAGCTGCGAATTTACCCTCTATGGGATAACTGTGTTTGGAGCATCGCGCCAGACCCAGTGACGGTGGGATAGAATCAGGCAAAAGGCAACGCCGCTGATCTACCTTCCAACCCTTTGAAAAGAGGATAAATAGGTAATGAGCAGCGTCATGCCACAACCAGAAACGGCCCCAATCGTCGCCTGCACAGTCAGCCGGGACGTCCAGAATTTCGATCTGTTGATCGAAGACATGGAAACCGCTTTGGGCGAAGCCTGGGGAGATCTGGGCTTTGTCGAGGCGCTGGCGTTTTTCGGGCAGCCCGAAGCCGAGGCTCTGGAGTTTATCGCGCTTGCGATGGATCAGGAGGACGAGGAAAACCTCGTGCTGATGACCGAAATCATCACGCAGGCCAAGGCGCGCGATATCAAGGTGATTTTGATCGCCGAGGATATGACCCCCGCATCGCTGCATTCGTTGTTGCGACAGGGCGCTGATGAATTTGTCCCCTATCCGCTGCCCGAGGGCGAATTGAATAACGCCATCGAACGCATTCAAAAACCCGCTGAACCCGAAAAGATCGAAGCCGCGGCCCCGGCCCTGCGCGCCGGAACCAGCAAGGAAGGCGCGGTGATCGTGGTTCACGGCCTTGCCGGCGGCACCGGTGCGACAACCCTGGCCACCAATCTGGCATGGGAACTGGCGATACTGGGCAAAAAGGGAGAAACCCCGCCCAAGGTCTGTCTGCTGGATCTGGATCTGCAATTCGGATCCGTCTCGACCTTTCTGGATCTGGCCCGCCGCGAGGCGGTCTACGAGATGATGTCGGACACCGAACATATGGATGACGAAACTTTTGGTCAGTCCTTGTTGACCTATAACGACAAACTGCACGTTCTGACCGCCCCATCGGACATGTTGCCGCTGGATCTGGTCAGCCCGGATGACATCAGCCGCGTGATCGAAATGGCGCGCAGCCACTTTGACTATGTCGTGGTCGATATGCCGTCGACACTGGTGCAATGGACCGAAACCGTATTGCAGGCGGCCCATGTCTATTTCGCCACAATCGAGCTGGACATGCGGTCGGCACAAAACACCCTGCGGTTCAAACGCGCCCTGCAATCGGAAGAGCTGCCGATTGAAAAGCTGCGCTATGTGCTGAACCGCGCGCCGAAATTCACCGATCTCAGCGGCAAGGGCCGTGTCAAACGCATGGCAGAAAGCCTTGAGGTGGCGATTGAAGTGTCGCTGCCCGAGGGCGGAAAACAGATCACACAAGGCGCGGACCACGGTCTGCCGCTTGCCACATCCGCCCCAAAAAATCCGCTGCGCCGTGAAATCGCCAAATTGGCAGCGTCTATTCATGAAACAAAATCTGATGAGGCCAAACAGGCCTGAGCAGGAACCGGGGGAAGCCCATGTTTTCCAAATACAAGAAGCCCGCAACGATCACACCTGCCGCCGCCAAGACCGCGCCGGTTGCCAAGGTCACCGAGATGCCCAAAACAGCGATCAAGGCTGACCCAAAGCGTGTGTCGCGCCGCTCGAACATGGTGGCAGCGCAGGTTGCTCCGGTCGAGAAAGAGCGCAAGCGCAAGGAACGCATGGGCGAGATCAAGCTTGATCTGCACCGCGCCCTGCTGGACAACCTGAACCTTGCAGCCCTGGACACGGCCAGCGAACAGGACCTGCGTACCGAAATCAGCGCCATCGCGGTCGAATTCCTGCAAGAACGCAGCATCGTTCTGAACCGCGAGGAACGCCAGACTCTCAACCAGGAACTCTATGACGAGGTGAAGGGTCTTGGCCCGCTGGAAACGCTCCTGAAAGACGACAGCGTCAACGATATTCTGGTGAACGGCCCGCAACAGATTTTCGTCGAGCGTGACGGCAAGCTGGAATTGACCGACGTGACGTTCAAGGACGAACGCCACCTGTTGCGCATCATCGACAAGATCGTGTCGGCGGTGGGCCGGCGCGTGGACGAAAGCAACCCCTACGTTGACGCCCGTCTGAAAGACGGTTCGCGGTTCAACGCCATGGTGCCGCCCATTGCGGTCGATGGCTCACTGGTGTCGATCCGTAAATTCAAAAAGGACAAGCTGGGCATCGACGATCTGGTTGATTTCGGCGCCTTCACCGAAGAAATGGCCGCCTATCTTCAGGCCGCTGTGGCGACCCGTCTGAACATCATCGTTTCGGGCGGTACGGGGTCGGGTAAAACCACCACGCTCAACGCCCTGTCTTCGTTTATCGACAACTCTGAACGCATCCTGACCATCGAGGATACCGCGGAATTGCAATTGCAACAGACCCATGTGGGCCGCATGGAAAGCCGCCCTCCCAACGTGGAAGGCAAAGGCGAGGTTTCGCCCCGCGACTGTCTGAAAAACGCCCTGCGGATGCGCCCCGACCGCATCATCGTCGGCGAGACACGCGGCGAAGAGGTTATCGACATGTTGCAGGCCATGAACACCGGCCACGACGGGTCCATGACCACCATCCACGCCAACAGTGCACGGGACGGCGTATCGCGTCTGGAAAACATGATCGCCATGGCGGGTATCGAAATGCCGCTGAAAGCCGTCCGCAGCCAGATTTCGTCGGCTGTAAACCTGATCGTGCAGGCCTCGCGTCTGCAAGACGGTTCGCGCCGCATGACATCGATCACCGAGATCACCGGCATGGAAGGCGATGTCATCTCGATGCAGGAAATATTCCGCTACCAGCGCGTCGGCCTGACACCCGAAAACAAGATCATCGGCCATTTCACCGCAACAGGCGTGCGGTCGCACTATGCCGAGCGTTTCCGGATGTGGGGCTATGACCTGCCTTCGTCCATCTATGAACCCATCGCGGCCCAATAAGGAACGACGACATGAGCGCAGAACCCATTATCTACGGCCTGATCTTTGTCGGCGTCCTTGTGCTGGTCGAGGGGCTTTACCTTGTCGCCTTCGGCAAGTCGATTTCGCTGAACTCGCGCGTCAACCGCCGTCTGGACATGCTGAACAAGGGCGGGCGTCGCGAAGAGGTGCTGGACCAGCTGCGCAAGGAAATGCAGCAGCACATGAACGCCAAGACCATCCCGCTGTATTCGCTTCTGGCGGAAAAGGCGCAAAAGGCGGCGATTGCCTTTACCCCCAAGCAGTTGATCGGGGTGATGGCAGGTCTGGCTGTTGTGGCCTTTTTCGGTCTGACCATCGGCACGGAAACCGAACCGCCCGTGCGTATCCTGCTGTCGATCGTCATCGGCGTTGGCGCCGTGTACTTCTGGGTTTCGACAAAGGCAAACAAACGGCTGTCGATGATCGAAGAGCAATTGCCGGATGCGGTTGAACTGATGGTTCGGTCGCTGCGCGTGGGTCACCCGTTCACCTCGGCCATCCAGATCGTGTCAAAAGAGGTCAAGGACCCGCTGGCATCGGAATTCGGCGTCATTGCCGACGAAAGCGCCTATGGCCGCGATGTGGGCGAGGCGCTCAAGGACATGGCCGAACGTCTGGACATGCAGGATTTGCGCTTTCTGGCTGTGGCAGTGACCATTCAACAGCAATCGGGTGGTAACCTTGCCGAGATCCTCGCCGGTCTGGCCAAGGTGATCCGCGCCCGCTTCCGCCTGTTCCGCCGTGTCAAGGCGATCACCGCCGAGGCAAAATGGTCGGGCAAGTTCCTGTCCGCCTTCCCGCTGCTTTCATTGGTGGCGATCAACGTCAGCGATCCGCATTACTATGACGAAGTCTACGATCACCCCTATTTCATTCCGGCCTGTTTTGTCGTGGGGATTCTTCTGGTTGTGAACCTCTTTGTCATGCGCGCCCTGACCGACATCAAAGTATAAGGAAGCCCCGTTTTGGACACGTTCACACAAATTCAAACTGTCATTACCGACGTACTGGGGCCGCTGGGACCGATCATCATTGCCGGCGTTCTGGGCCTGATGCTGGTCACCATCACCGTGGTGCTGATGCTGCGCCAACCCGAAGACCCGATGTCAAAGCTCAAGCGGCAGATCAAAGCGCCCGGCGGCGATGCCCCGCGTGAAAAGCTGCGTCAGGGCGGGCACAACGAACAGCTTGACCGTTTTGCCAATTTTCTGGAACCCAAGGATGTTGCCGAGCTTAGCAAACGCCAGCTGATGCTGACGCAGGCGGGCTATCAGTCACGCGATGCAGTGCGTATTTTCCACGTTGCGCAATTCGTACTGGGGATCATCGGGCTGATCCTTGGGGTGATCTATGTCACCGTGCTGAACGCCGATGTCGAAATGACCACCAACAAAATGGCAATGTGGACACTGGGGCCAGGCGGCGTGGGTTATTACCTGCCGCAATATTGGGTCACCCGCCGCGTCGAAACCCGCAAAGAGCAGATCACCCGCGGTTTTCCCGATGCGTTGGACATGATGCTGGTCTGCGTCGAAGCCGGTCAGTCGCTGGACCAATCCATTGTCCGCGTGGCCCGCGAATTGCGTGCCTCTTATCCCGATCTGGCCGACGAATTCGACATCGTCGCCTATGAAATGAAAGCGGGCAAGGACAAGGAAACCGTTCTGAACGACATGGGCGAACGCTGCGGCGTACAGGATGTGTCCAGCTTCACCACCGTTCTGGTGCAATCTGCCAGCTTCGGCACCTCGATTGCCGAAGCGTTGCGGGTCTATGCTTCGGAAATGCGGGACAAGCGCGTTATGCGCGCAGAAGAGGCCGCAAACAAGTTGCCAACCAAGATGACCCTTGCCACAATGATGCTGACGGTGCCGCCGCTGCTGATCATTCTGGTCGGACCTTCGGTGCATGGCATCACCCAATTGGGTAAAATGAGCAATTGAACCTATGAATTCAGCCACCAAAGCGGCCCTTGTTGCTGCGGTTCTGGCTTCTGGATTGGCCGCCTGTTCATCAGGCGGCCTTTCGGCATCTTCGGACGGTGTCTATGCCCCCGGTGTCGACACCCGCAAACAGGCGGTCGACGGCGTCGAGGTGGGCCACCGACTGATCGCGGCGGGCGAATTCGAACTGGCAATCAAGGCATTTACCCGCGCCGCGCTCGAAAACGGTATGGATGCAGAGGTTCTTTCGGGACTGGGCACCGCCAACCTGGGACTGGGCCGTTTGGGACAGGCGGAAAACCTGTTGCGCCGCGCTGTGGCCGAACCTGATGCATGGCCAGAAATCTACAACAACCTTGGTGTTGTGCTGATGGAGCGCGGCAAAACCGCCGAAGCGGAGCAGATATTTCGCAAGGCCTACGCGCTGGATGACGGAGAAAGCACACTCATCCGGGACAATCTGCGCTTAGCACTCGCAAAATCGGAAAATTCTGTTACGGTAGAGCCAGAAAATAACAATTATAAATTGGTGCGGCGCGGCAGCAGTGATTACCTGATCCGGCCAGCATCATAATCGAGGCAGCAGTAAAGGACGCAATAAATGCGCCACCCTATCCTTTTTTCCGCCTGTATTGCAGGCGCGATGGTTCTGTCCGCTTGTGAAAAGAAAAGCGGCGATGCCGCTGTGCAACGGGCATTTCAGGACGTCAACGTCGTTGACGAAAGCAACCTGAACGACGTGATGATGACGGTGGCTGACCCGAACGAAGCGGTCAGCTATTTCCAGCGCACCGCCGCTACCGACCCCACCCGCATCGACCTGCAACGCGGGCTGGCCAGTTCGCTGGTGCGCGCCAAACGCACAACCGAAGCCGCCGTGGTCTACGCCAAAGTGGTCAAGATGGAGGGCGCAACCGCGGAGGATCAGGTTGCATACGCCGATGCGCTGATCCGTTCGGGCGACTGGGCCAAGGCGGAAAAGGTGCTGGACGCGGTGCCCCCCACCCACGAGACCTTCAAACGCTACCGGCTCGAGGCAATGGTGGCCGACAGCAATCAGGAATGGAAAAAGGCCGACAGTTTCTATGAAATTGCGGTGGGCCTGACCACACAGCCAGCCGGTGTGATGAACAACTGGGGCTATTCCAAGCTGACGCGCGGCGATTATTCCGAAGCCGAACGTCTGTTCGGTGATGCCATCCGCCAGGACCCTGCGCTGTTCACCGCCAAGAACAACATGATCCTGGCGCGCGGCGCGCAACGCGATTACACCCTGCCCGTCATTCCCATGGATCAGACCGAGCGTGCGCAGTTGCTGCACACGCTGGCCCTCTCCGCGATCAAACAAGGTGACATCGAAACCGGCAAAAGCCTGTTGCGCGACGCCATCGAAACCCACCCCCAGCATTTCGAAGCAGCAGTGCGCTCGTTGCAGGCGTTGGAAAACAACGCCACCAGCGGGTAACCCACATGGCAATCTCGGCCTGGTCCGCGTGGTGGTTTCTGCCCTTTGTCCTGCCCCTGTGCCTCTATGTGGCCTTTACCGACCTGCGCGAAATGCGCATTACCAATCAGGCCGTGGTCGCACTGGTTGTTGTGTTCCTGCTGGTCGGGCTGGTTGCCCTGCCCTTCGATCAATACCTGTGGCGCCTGGCACAGCTGGGCATCGTCCTGCTGGTCACGATGGTGCTGAATGCAGCCGGTGTGATGGGGGCCGGAGATTCAAAGTTCATCGCTGCCGCGGCACCCTTTGTCGCCGCTGGCGATGCACAGATGCTGATCCTGCTGTACACAGCGACACTGCTGGCCGCATTCGCCACACACAGGCTGGCAAAACACAGCCCCCTGCACCGCGTCGCCCCCCATTGGATCAGCTGGAGCCAGGGCAAGAAATTCCCGATGGGCTTCCCGCTTGGCTTCACCCTGGCCGCTTATCTGGGCTTTGGCGCGGTTCTTGGCAGCTAGTGTCGCAGACTGTCCACGACTTTAATTCTATCGCCATATTATTGGCCCAAAGACACTTTATTGCAGATCCCAGCATATGACACACAGGCAAGAACCCATGACCATGCAGCAGACATCCGTGATGGCCCCGCCCGCGCCCAAGCGGCTGGAAGAGATGAAATTGCCCATCGTCATGATGCGCGACATTCTTTTGAAAACCATGTTCCGCAAGAATCTGGATATGGTCACCGATCTGGCCCCCGCACTGTGCCTGCCGGTGCCGGTCACCCAGGAACTGATCGACATGGGCCGCGACCAGCGCCTGATCGAGGCCACCGGCACGCTGAACGCCAACAACGGCAGCGAAATGGGCTATCAGCTGACCGACAACGGCAAGGCGCGCGCGCTGGATGCCTTGCAGCAATCGGAATATTTCGGCGCCATGCCGGTGCCTCTGGATGTCTACCGCGAACAGGTCGCACGCCAGTCAATCCGCAACATCATGATCAGCCGCGAACAGCTGACCAATGCGATGGGCCATCTGGTGCTGCCCGACAGCCTGCTTGACCACCTCGGCCCCGCCGTCAGCGCGGGCCGCTCGATCCTGATGTACGGCCCCCCCGGCAACGGCAAATCGTCGATTTCGAATGGCATCCGCGATGCTTTGGGCGACCGTGTCTATGTGCCGCGCGCCATTGAATATGCCGGGCAGGTCATCACCGTTTACGACCCCATCGTACATGTCATCGCCGAAGAGCAGGCGGACGATCCGAATTCACTGCGCCGTGTCACCCGCTATGACCGGCGCTATGTCTGCTGCGAACGCCCGACGGTCATCACCGGCGGCGAATTGTCCCTCGATATGCTTGATCTGGTTTACAACCCGGTGGCACGCACCTACCAGGCCCCGCTGCAACTGAAATCCACCGGTGGCATTTTCATCGTCGACGACCTTGGCCGCCAGGCAGAACCACCGCAAAACCTTGTAAACCGCTGGATCGTCCCGCTGGAAGAAAGCAAGGATATCCTGGCGCTGCAATCGGGCGAAAAATTCGAGGTTCCCTTCGACACGCTGGTGATCTTCTCGACCAACTTCCACCCGAACGAAATCTTCGACCAGGCCGCCCTGCGCCGCATTTTCTTCAAGATCAAGATCGACGGTCCCAATCAGGCCAATTTCCTGAAAATCTTTGCCATGGTGGCCCGCAAGAAAAAGATGGCCCTCGACGAACCCTCGCTCGTCCACCTGCTCAAGGTGAAATACCCCACCATCGACAACATCTATGCCAACTATCAACCGGTGTTCCTGATCGACCAGATGATTGCCATCTGCAACTTCGAGGGCATCCCCTACAAGATGTCCCCCGAACTGATCGACCGCGCATGGGCCAACATGTTCGTCAAAGACGAAGTCATCGTAAAATAATCCTTCATCTTGCCGGACAAACTCCGGGGGAGCGCCGCAAGGCGCGGGGGCAGCGCCCCCAACTCCTCGCTGGCCCCTGCGCCAGCGCGCGCTAAAGTGTCCACCATGACCACACTGCCCCCCCTCTTCGCTGACTGGTTCGCCGCCAAGGGCTGGCACATCCACCCGCACCAACAAGAGATGCTGGAGCGCGCCGATGCGCCTGCGCTGTTGCTGATCGCACCCACGGGCGGCGGCAAGACGCTGGCGGGTTTCCTGCCCACATTGGTTGATCTGGCCCGCCAGCCGCATGACGGCCTGCACACGCTCTACGTCTCGCCGCTCAAGGCGCTGGCCGCAGACATCAAGCGCAACCTGACCACGCCCGTCACCGAAATGTCCCTGTCCGTCCGCATCGAGGATCGCACCGGCGACACCCCTGCCAGCCGCAAACGCCGCCAGCGCGCCGACCCGCCGCATATCCTGCTGACCACGCCTGAATCGCTGGCCCTGCTCACCAGCTACCCCGACGCGCCGCACATCTTCAAAGGACTCAAGCGGGTGATCGTTGACGAAATCCACGCACTCGCCGAAAGCAAGCGTGGCGACCAGCTGATGCTGGCGCTGGGGCGTTTGCAAACGCTTTGCCCCGAACTGCGTCGCGTGGGCCTGTCCGCCACCGTCGAAAACCCCGCCGCCATCGCCCACGGGCTGGCCTGCCACCCCGACCCCTGCGAGATCCTGATGGCCGACCCCGGCCCTGCCCCCGACATCGCCATGCTGACCACCGACGCCGCCCCCCCTTGGTCCGGTGGCGGCGCCAGATACGCAATACCGGCGGTACTCGAGCAGGTCCGGCAGCACAAGACGACGCTGATCTTTCACAACACCCGCGCGCAGGCCGAGATTTTCTTTCACAACCTCTGGCTGGCCAATGACGACGCCCTGCCCATCGCCATCCACCACGGTTCGCTCGACCGCGCCCAGCGGCAAAAGGTCGAGGCGGCCATGGTCACGGGCCAATTGCGTGCCATCGTCTGCACCGGCACGCTGGATCTGGGGATCGACTGGGGCGACGTGGACCTGATTATCCAGATCGGCGCGCCCAAGAACGTCAAACGTCTGGTCCAGCGGATCGGGCGCGCCAACCACCGCTACAATGCGCCGTCCAAGGCGCGGCTTGTCCCCGCCAACCGCTTTGAAGTGGTCGAATGTGTGGCCGCCATCGACGCGGCCCTCGCGGGCGAACTGGACGGCGACCCGCGTGGCCCCGGCCCGCGCGACGTGCTGTGCCAACATATCCTGATCACAGCTGCCGCAGGCCCCTTCGACGCCGACGCACTGTACAGCGAAGTCACCTCCGTCGGCGCTTACAGCAGCCTCACCCGCGCCGATTTCGACGCCTGCCTCGATTTCATCGCCACCGGCGGTTATGCCTTGCGCCGCTATGATCAATGGCAGCGGCTGAAACAGGCCCCCGACGGCACATGGGCCTTGCGCGATCCGCGCGGCGACAGGCGCATCCGCATGAACATCGGCACCATTCAGGACACCGACACGCTCAAGGTCCGCATGAAAAACGCCCGTGGCGGCAAGCCCCTGGGCGAGATCGAAGAAGGCTTTGCCGCCAGCCTGACCCCCGGCGATACCTTCCTGATCGGCGGGCAGATCGTACGCTATGACTCCTTGCGTGAAATGACCGTCCAAGTCACGCGCGACGCCGCCAAAAAGCCGAAAATCGCCACCTTCATGGGCACCAAATTCGCCACCTCCACCCAGCTCAGCCAGCGCATCCTGCACCTGTTCCAGCAAGAGACCTGGCCTGACCTGCCCCGCCACACCGCCGACTGGCTGGCCCTTCAACGCCGTGTCAGTCGCTTGCCGGAACCGGGCCGCCTGCTGATCGAATGCTTTCCCCACGACGGGCGCACCCACCACGCCGTCTACGGCTTTGCCGGGCGCAACGCGATGCAGACGCTGGGCCTCTTGCTGACCAAACGCATGGAGGAGTTGGGCCTTGATCCTCTGGGCTTCCTTGCCACCGACTATGCGACACTGATCTGGGGGCTGGAACCCATCACCGACCCCGCGCCCCTGTTCGACATCGCCGCCCTGCGCGACGGTCTTGACCGCTGGCTGGCTGGCAATGCCGTGATGAAACGCACCTTTCGCGCCTCGGCCACCATCGCCGGATTGATCGACCGCAACACGCCCACCGCCCGCAAATCGGGCCGTCAGGCCACGTTTTCCTCGGACATTCTCTATGACACGCTGGCCAAATACGACCCCGGCCACCTGATGCTGCACATCACCCGCGAAGAAGCCATGCGCGGCCTCGTCGATTTTGGCCGCATCGAAGACATGGCCGCCCGCATCGGACCGCGTGTTGATCTGGTCACCCTCAACCGCGTCCCCCCTCTCGCCGCGCCCCTCTTGCTGGAAATGGGCCGCGTCCCGGTCAAAGGCATGGCCGAGGAACGCCTTCTGGCCGAAGAAGCCGCCCGCCTGATGGCCACAGCCGGCCTGACACCCTGGCCTTCTTTTGGCCCTAAAGCATTTCTAATTTAACCTGAGGCATATCCGGCAGCCTGAAAGTAGTTTGTACACTCCTGCGGGGAGTACATTGCGCAGATTTCGCCAAGGGCTTCGAACACCGAGGTGAATGATCGCGCACTGATGCGTCTGAGGTGAGCCTTCAATTTGGAGAAAGCCAACTCAATCGGGTTCAGGTCTGGCGAATATGGCGGCAGATAGAGGAACCAGCATCCATGAGCCTTGAGCGCCGCAGCGGCTTCTTTGTTGTGATGCGTCGCGAGGTTGTCGAGAACCACGGCTGTGCCTGGCGCGATCTCAGGGATCAGGACCTTTTGCACATAGGCCGCGAAGGCAGGACCATCCATCGCGCCTTTGATCACCCAAGGTGCGATCAGAGACTCTTGTGTTAGCCCCGCAATCAGGGTTTGGGTTCCCCAACTGCCGAAGGGCGCATCCATCGTCAGGCGTTCGCCACGCGGGGCCCAGCCGCGCAGCCGGGCGAGGTTCGTTTTGACCGCTGTTTCATCAAGAAAGACAACGCGTTCCGGCATCCGCGCAATGGCTGGCAAACGGTGTGTGAACCAGTCCTCACGTCGTCGCCTCACCTTGGCACGGTGACGTTCGGTAGCGACCAGTGACTTTTTTTGTGCGTGAACCCGAGACGCTTTAGCAGATGCCCGATAGCAGAGTGCTGGACCTGCAGTCCGGTTGCATCAGCAAGCGCATCACGCAGCTCAAACAGTGTGATATCAGGGTCTTGAGCAATCAACTCTTCGAAAAAACCAACATGGGGTGCCAATTTTCCTGACCCTTTTGGACGACCCTGTACGGCAGGATCAGCCCGGCCCGTCGTTTGGATCTGATGCCGCCACCGGGCGCCCGTTGCTGGCGACAGCTTCAAGCGTGCTGCCGCCGCTCGCCCGCTTAACCCTTCCTCAATATATCTCTGAAACCGCGCACGTAGCGCTGATGGCAAAGGTGCTGACATTGTTCATCCTCCCAAACAGGATGAATCACAATCAGGCCAGTTTGGGAATCCCCAGCGATTCAGGTTTTGTTAGAAACGCTTTAAATATCCCGGGGGAGGCGCACAAGCGCCGGGGGCAGCGCCCCCGAAATTCCGGCTTTCCCCATAGCGCCGCACCAGCTATGAACAAATCATGAACGGATGCGACATATCCCTGAACGGCGCCAGACTCACCGCCCTGGGCTCCGGCGCGCTGTGGTGGGGCGACCACAGCCTGCTGTGCGTGTCCGACCTGCACCTTTGCAAATCCGAACGCCTGGCGCGGCGCGGTGGCCCCAGCCTGCCCCCTTACGAGGTCCGCGACACGCTGACCCGCCTTGCGGCCGACCTGGACCACACGCAGGCGCGCACTGTTGTCTGCCTTGGCGACAGCTTTGATGACCTGCAAGCCGCGCAGGCCTTGCCCGAAGAAGACCGGCTCTGGATCACGCGCCTGCAAGCAGGGCGCCGCTGGATCTGGATCGAAGGCAACCATGACCCCGGCCCGATCACCCTTGGCGGCAGCCATCTGGCCGCGTTCACCGCGCCGCCGCTGACCTTTCGTCATATCGCAACAACCGCAACAACAGGCGAAATCTCGGGGCACTATCACCCAAAGGTCACCCTGCCGACCCGCGGGCGCAGGATCTCGCGGCCTGCTTTCCTGCTGGACAGTGACAGGCTTATCCTGCCGGCCTATGGCACCTACACCGGCGGACTGCACAGCCATGACGGCATTCTGGCCCGCCTGATGCGGCCCGATGCGACCGCAATTCTGACAGGTCCGGTGCCCGTGCGCATTCCGATGCCGCGTCTATAGCAGCCCCGCGGCCTCGATATCCGGTTGGTACTTGCGGCTGACCGGCACAACATCACCATTGTGCAGGATCAACGCGGGCCGCCCGTTGCGGACCTCTGATCCACTGACAGCCGCCCGTGCAACCCAATGCGAGCGGTGCGTGCAATAACCTTCGACCGCGTCCATTTCCTCGACCGCATCGCTGAAGCGCATCCGAAGATCATATTGCTGATCTAACGTCACCACCTGCACAACATGGCCATCTGCCGACAGCCGCAACACTTCGTGGCTGGCATTGTCAGGCAAACGGCGCATCAAACGGGCGCTTGCCACTTCTTCGACTTCGGCCTCATCCATCAAGCGGGGCAAATAGATCCGCAAGATGCTGACCAGTACACAGACCGCGAGAACCTTGGCGCCCAGGTGCCAAAAGGCGAAACGACCCAATACCGTGACGTCCAGCAACAGATCGGTCCACAGATACAGCAGCGGCGTAAACAGGGCCGTGATTCCCAACAAGACCAGTCCCTCGCGCAGGGCACGCGGTGTATGCCCAAACCATCGGGCAACCAACGCACGCACGCCGCGCGCCAAGAAGATCGACACACAGACCACCCCGGCCCAATAGGTCAGCCGGACACCAAACACGCCTTCGGAATAGGTCCCGAACGGGCCGGCAACTGCGGTTACAACAATGATTGCCAATACAAGAGCGACGCCGACACCGACCGAAGCAGGCGAAGAGCGCGCGGTCTGTCTTTGGAACAGGGAGAAATTAAACGCCACAGGGAAACGATCCGGGAACAAATTCACTGATTCACTTATTAGGGGAAATTTGACTGCAAATATATGAAGATACAACAACAACCCGACCAAAAAGGTTGTTCAACTTAACTTGATGCACTGTCGCCAATGAACAGGGGGCCGGTAATATCCCGCCCCCTGCGCCGAATTCAGGCGGTCAACCCCTCGGGGGCAGGCAATCCATTCGCCCGGCAACAGGCCGTGACGGTATTGGCCAGCAGACAGGCAATCGTCATCGGGCCAACGCCGCCAGGCACCGGGGTAATCGCCCCAGCCACAGCCGCACAGCTGTCATAGTCCACATCGCCCACCAGACGGGTGCCGCCCTCGGGCTTGTCGATACGGTTGATGCCCACGTCGATCACGGTGGCACCGGGTTTGATCCAGTCACCGGGCACCATTTGCGGGCGGCCGACAGCAGCCACAACGATATCGGCACGGTGCACCACCTCTGCCAGATCCTTGGTGCGCGAATGCGCAATCGTCACCGTGCAGCTGTCACCCAGCAACAGCTGTGCCATTGGCTTGCCAACAATGTTGCTGCGCCCGATCACAACCGCATTCATGCCCGACAGCGAGCCATGGTGGTCGCGCAGCATCATCAGGCAGCCCAGGGGGGTGCAGGGCACCATGCTGTCCTGACCGGTGCCCAACAGGCCAACGTTCGAAATATGAAACCCGTCAACGTCCTTGGCCGGATCGATACTGTTGATCACCAGATCTTCGTCCAGATGATCAGGAAGCGGCAATTGCACAAGGATTCCATGAATTTCCGGGTCATTGTTCAACTTCTGGATCAACGCAAGAAGATCCGCCTGCGTGGTCTGTGCATCCAGCTTGTGCTCGACGCTTTTCATGCCAACTTCAACGGTCATCTTGCCCTTTGAGCGCACATAGACCTGGCTGGCGGGGTCTTCCCCGACCAGCACCACGGCCAGACCCGGCGTGATCGCGTGATCTGCCTTTAGGGCCGCCACATGGGTGGCCACCTGCCCCCGCACTCTGGCCGCAAAAGCCTTGCCATCAATCACAGTTGCCGCCATTCAAAAGTCCTCTTCTCTGGTTCCATGGTCTCCTGCGTGTGACAGAAGCCGTCGTAAGGTTGGGCCAGAGCAGCAGGCGTCTGGCCCGGTCTATCTTCAGAACAGCCCTTCAATCTGGCCATCCTCGTTCAACATGATCGTTTCCGCCGACGGGTTGCGCGGCAGACCCGGCATCGTCATGATCTCGCCGCACACCGCCACGACAAACCCCGCTCCCGCGCTCAGGCGCACTTCGCGCACCGGAACCGAATGGCCAACAGGCGCGCCGCGCAGGTTCGGGTCGGTCGAAAACGAATATTGCGTCTTTGCCATGCACACCGGAAGGTGACCATAGCCTTGTTCCTCCCAGTCTTTCAGCTGGGTGCGAATCTTCTTGTCCATCAGCGCTCCGTCGGCCCGATAGATGCGTTTGCAGATGGTCTGTATCTTGTCCGCCAACGACATTTCATCGGGATAGATCGGCGCAAAGTTCGCCATTTCGGCGTCGGCAATCGCAGCCACGCGGGTGGCCAGCGCTTCGGCCCCTTCTCCGCCCAGTTCCCAATGCCGCGACAGGATCGCCTGCGCGCCCTGACCTGCGACAAAATCCTTGATCGCCTGCACTTCTGCCTCTGTGTCCGTGACAAAATGGTTGATCGCCACAACCACCGGAACGCCAAAGGATTTCAGATTCTCGATGTGACGCCCCAGGTTGGGACAGCCCTTTTTCACAGCGGCCACATCCTCGGTGCCCAGATCGGTTTTGGCGACACCGCCGTTCATCTTCATCGCGCGCACCGTGGCCACACAGACCACCACCGACGGCGACAATCCCGCTTTGCGGCACTTGATGTTCATGAACTTCTCGGCCCCCAGATCGGCGCCAAAGCCCGCCTCGGTCACCACATAGTCCGCCAGTTTCAGCGCGGTCTTGGTGGCGATCACCGAATTGCACCCGTGGGCGATGTTGGCAAAGGGGCCGCCATGCACAAAGGCCGGATTGTTTTCGAGGGTCTGCACCAGGTTCGGCTGCATCGCATCCTTCAGCAGCACGGTCATCGCGCCATCTGCCTTCAGATCACGGGCAAAAACCGGCGAGCGGTCGCGCCGATAGGCCACGATCATATTGCCCAGACGTCTTTGCAGGTCTTGCAGATCGTTTGACAGACACAGGATCGCCATCACTTCCGAAGCAACAGTGATGTCATAGCCCGTCTCGCGCGGGAAACCGTTGGCGACACCGCCAAGGCTGGCGGTGATCTGGCGCAGGGCACGGTCGTTCATATCGACCACACGACGCCACACCACGCGGCGCACGTCGATGTCCAGCTCGTTGCCCCAATAGATGTGATTGTCGATCATTGCCGCCAGCAGCGAATGCGCCGAGGTGATCGCATGGAAATCGCCGGTAAAGTGCAGGTTCATGTCTTCCATCGGCACGATCTGCGCATAGCCGCCACCCGCGGCCCCGCCCTTCATGCCAAAGTTCGGCCCCAACGAGGCCTCGCGGATGCACACACAGGCCTTTTTGCCGATCCGGTTCAGACCGTCACCCAGCCCGACAGTGGTGGTCGTCTTGCCTTCGCCCGCGGGCGTGGGGTTGATCGCGGTGACAAGGATCAGCTTGCCCGTCGGGCGATCCTGAACCGAGTTAATAAAGCTTTGGCTGACCTTTGCCTTGTCATGGCCATAGGGCAACAGATCATCAGAGGGGATTCCCAACTTGCCCCCGATCTCTTGAATCGGCAGCTTGCTGGCTTCCCGTGCAATCTGGATGTCGGTTTTATGGGCCATGATTCCTCCTCGCGCGTATGTTGTTGGCAGCAGACACTAACGTACTGCTATTTGCATACAGGTTCAGGCCCCCGGCAGCGAACACCGTTTCCGACATTTCCCGCCCCTGTACCGTCCCGAACAGGCGCATTTGTTTCTTTTCGGAACCGCCGTCCCGCTGAACGCCCCTAGGCGCGTGCTTCGGCCAGATGCGCCCAGACCATCTGGTCGGGGATATGCAACACCAGCGTATCACCGACTGAAAACGCGCCGGCCCGCTCGACCCAGGCCGTCACCCCGCGCAGGTTGCGGGCGGCGGGTTTGAACAATTTTCCCAGTCCCGGCATATCGGTTTCAATCTCGCGGCCCGGCAGGATGCAGGGGCGGTTTTGCATATCGACCACCAGCGTGGCCCCGCTGGGCCCCTGCAAGCGCGACGATGGCGGGATATGACTGAAATCAGGGATGCCTTCGACGACCATCGACGCACCAAGCAGCCCCGGGTCTATCGCGTCCACCCCCATCTTTTGCGCAATCAGCGCCAGTTCTTCGGCGGACAGGATCGACAGCTGACGCGCATTGCCGATCTCGGTGCCCCTGGGGTGCTGCGACGTAACGCGGCTGCACGACAGACGCGAAAAACCGCTGTGCACCTCGCCTTCGAACCCTTCCAGCGTGGCGGCGACGCTTTCCAGCGGCTCCGAGCGCAGGGCCCCCGGAACGCTGCTGTCTGCGGGGTTGGTATTGCGCCCCAACCATGTGATGCGGGCGGTGAACGACGTTGGTTTAAGCGCGGGCATAGGGGGCCTTTTTGACGTGGCAGTTGGCTGGTCTGGGCGCAGACTGGCCCACCAGGCGTGAAATGAAAAGGGGGATGACGTGGCCGCGCGCCATTGGTGTGACGGGCGGGTGCAGTCCATGGCAACGACAGTTTGTCAAAGCTTCCTGAAAACAAAAAAAGGCCCCGCTTTCGCGAGGCCTCCTGTATTCTCGGCAACCCGGTTCAGGTCGGTTCCGGTTCCATCCCGCCCTCGGACGAAGGCGGCTTTTTCTTCGCCTTGGCCTTGGGAATGGCGGTCAGGCTGGGTTTTTCTTCGCTGGCAGCCGTGCCATCGTCGTCGCCGTCCCCCGCTTGCGGAGGCTCGCCGTTCATCACGCGCTTGATCTCGTCACCGGTCAGCGTTTCGTATTCCAGCAGCCCTTGGGCCAGACGTTCGAATTCGACGTTCTTTTCCTTGATGATCTTGGCCGCCCAGTCATAGCCGTCCTGAATGAACGTGCGCACTTCCTGTTCAACCGTCTCCTTGGTGTTGGCCGAGACCGAGAAACCCGCAGTCGCGCCCTGATACCCCTGAGCCGCTTCGGAATAGTCGATGTTGCCAACCTTGTCCGACATGCCCCATTGCAGCACCATCGCACGGGCCAGCGCGCTGGCCTGCTGGATGTCGCCCGCAGGGCCGTTGGACACCGATTCCTCACCGTATTTGATGATCTCGGCAGCCTTTCCCGCCATGGTCATGGCCAGACGCTGTTTGCACTCGTCCTTGAACATGTTCAGACGGTCCATTTCCGGCAGGCTCATCACCATGCCCAAGGCACCGCCACGCGGAATGATCGTCGCCTTGTAGACCGGATCGCACTTGGGCAGGGTCATCCCCACCAGCGCGTGACCGGCTTCGTGATAGGCGGTCATTTCCTTTTGCTCGGGCGTCATCACCATGCTGCGCCGCTCGGGGCCCATCATGACCTTGTCCTTGGCAGATTCGAAGTCGATCATCGTCACGAAACGGCGTCCCACACGGGCCGCCATCAAGGCCGCTTCGTTCACAAGGTTCGCAAGGTCCGCACCCGAGAAACCGGGCGTGCCGCGCGCAATGATGCGCAGATCGACATCCGGCCCCAGCGGGGTCTTGCGTGCGTGCACGCTCAGGATCTTTTCGCGGCCCTTGATGTCGGGGTTGGGCACGGTCACCTGACGGTCGAAACGACCGGGGCGCAACAGCGCGGGGTCCAGAACATCACGACGGTTGGTCGCGGCCAGGATGATGACGCCCTCGTTCGCTTCAAAGCCGTCCATTTCCACCAGCAACTGGTTCAACGTCTGTTCACGCTCGTCATTGCCACCGCCATAACCGGCACCCCGGTGACGGCCCACGGCGTCAATCTCGTCGATGAACACGATGCAGGGCGCGTTTTTCTTGGCCTGCTCGAACATGTCGCGCACACGGGATGCACCCACACCCACGAACATTTCAACGAAATCGGAACCCGAAATGGTAAAGAACGGCACGCCCGCCTCGCCTGCGATTGCGCGCGCCAGCAGCGTCTTACCGGTGCCCGGAGGGCCAACGAGCAGCGCGCCCTTGGGGATCTTGCCGCCCAAACGCGAGAATTTCTGCGGGTTGCGCAGGAATTCCACGATCTCTTCCAACTCTTCCTTGGCCTCGTCGATGCCTGCCACGTCGTCAAAGGTCACGCGACCCGACTTTTCCGTCAGCATCTTGGCCTTGGACTTGCCAAAGCCCATCGCTCCGCCTTTGCCACCGCCCTGCATCCGGTTCATGAAATAGATCCAGACACCGATCAGCAGCAGGAAAGGCAGCAGGGTCATCAGAAACGACTGAATCCCCGATTGTTGTTGTTGCTCGGCCTTGACCGGCACGTTGTTCGAAATCAACAGGTTTGTAACCTCGGCATCCGCCGGCTTGATGGTCACATAGTCTTTATCGTCTTCACGAAAGCGCACCTGCTCTCCGTCCAGTGTCACGCTGGTGACTTTGCCGTTTTCAACCGACTGGACGAATTCTGAATAGCTGATTTCGCGGCTTTGCAATGTGCTGCCTGTGCCGCTGAACAGATTGAACAGCGCAACGATCAATACAAGCAGGACAACCCAGAACGCGATATTGCGTGCATTACCCAAGGACACTCTCCCAAAAATTCTCGGGACCGAATAGCAATACGCCACGGTCACCCACCTAAGATAGACATGCTGTCCGTCAGTTCAATGCGATAACAGCATCATTGACGGGATAGAAGTGCGGCAAAAAAGGCATCTTGCCCCCCGTCGACCTCGACCGACCAGCCCCCCGCCGCGTCAAAGACGGGGGCAACAATCAATTCGGACCCTTCCCAAACCGCCGGCAGAGACAACAGCGCGCCCCGTGGCAGCCCCAGTTCACGCCAGTCGGGCTGCGCGTTCAGCGCTGCTTCTCCCATCGGTCCCACATGCAGGCGGGGGTCGTCTTCGGGGCCGCAGACACGCCAGCGGTTGTCCCACAGATCGCCAATTTCGCAGCAGGTGTCACGCACCGCATTCAGTTCGCGAAAAACCCAGATGGCATCTCGCGAGACGGCCACCTGACAGCCGTCCAGCGTGACGGTGCGTTGCTCTTGTATCGCGGATTTCAGGGCTGCAATCGCACTGCGGCGCGGCGGATATTCGCCACCGTTCACCCACATGATAGCATGAACCAGCAGGCGGCGGGAAATTTCCGCAGGCAGCGTACGAAACTGCCGCAGATCCAGCCGCACCGTGCCCAGTTGCACCTGTGCAACCTCGCGGGCGGCCAGAAAGCTTTGCCAGTCCAGTGCCTCGCGCGCCTGCCGCATGTTCTGCGCGACATCCGCCAAAGTTCTGGCCGTCAGGCCAAGCGGCTCAAGCTGCGCCAGCGCCTGACGCATGGCAACGCGCGCAAAACGGGTGTCATCGTTGCTCGGGTCGTCGGCCCATTCAATACCCTGCGCGGTCAAATAGGTCCGTAATTCGGCGCGGGTGATACCCAGCAAGGGGCGCACATAAACAATACCGTCCCGCAGCCGTCGCGGGGCCATGGCCGACAATCCGTCAACCCCTGCCCCGCGCGCCAGTCGCATCATCAGCGTTTCGGCCTGATCGTCGGCAGTATGCCCCAGCAATACCGCGCCAATCCCGATCTCTTCGGCCCAGCAATGAATCAAGGCATAGCGCGCATCGCGGGCCACCCCTTGCAAGTTGCCAGCCCCGTCCCAACCGCGCCAGTTTTCGATCTGGTGCGGTAAATTGTGCAGCGTGCAAAAATCGGAAACCAAAGCCAGCTCATCGCGCGCACCCGACCGCAGGCCGTGATCCACGCTGATCACATACAGCGAAATTCCGTGCGCGCGCGCCACCTTGCAGCTCAGCGCCAGCAAGGCCATCGAGTCACCGCCGCCGGATACGGCGACGCCAAGTTTGTCGGGGGGGGTGGGCAGCAGCCGCGCCTCGATGGCTGCAATCAGCGCGGCGTCATCCATGTTCAGCCGCAGGCGAGCGCGCTCATTTCACTTTGCGCCCGCGCCGCTGCATCAGACCCGCCAAAGCGCACAGGCACTTCGCCCAGGGTCACGCAGGCTTCGCCGGACTTGCCCAGCTTGCCCAGTGACACGCCCAGCAGCAGCAATGCCTCGGGCGCGGTCTGGCCTGTTTGATCCGCCGAAAACGACGCCAGATAGGCGCGTGCCGCTTCGCGGGTATCGCCCAGTGCTTCCAGCGCCTTGCCACGGCCCAGATCGGCGGCTGCGGCTAGCGGTCCACCGGGATAGGTCTGATTAAAGGCCGCAAACTGGTCAGCGGCGCTGCGAAAGTCACTTGCTGCGAGCGCCTCCGACGCCCGCGTAAAGTCGGCTTGTTCCTGGGTCGCAAGTTGCGCTTCGTTTGTGTCCACAGGCGCAACAGGCCCCGGCAAGGGCGTGGCCCCCGTATCGCCGCCCAACGTTGGCGTATCGCCAAGCGCACCCAGATCGCCGCCTTCCAGCTCGACCAGCCGGAACTCAAGATCACCGATCCGGTTGGTGCCGTCTTCGACCACGCGGCCAATGCGGAATTCCAGCTGCTCGGTCTTGGCCGTGACACGCTGCAATTCGGATTCGATTGCGTTCAGCCGGTCAAGCGAACCGCCCTGCCCCACATTGACCGAAGCCGACCCCGTCGTCGAAAGCTCGCGCCGCAGCTTCTGGATTTCCACGTTGAGAATGGTCAATTCCTGCCGGATGTCAGCCAATGTGCTGCCATCCGCCGATTGCGCCATGCCCGTTGTTGGCCCCATCAGGGCCATAACCGTCACCAGAACTGCGAAACGCCGCATCACCTTACCCCGTCAATCCACCGGCCAGCACTGTCACAGCGCGGCGGTTCTTTGCATAGCATGCTTCGTTGCTGCACACTTCGATGGGCCGTTCCTTGCCATAGCTGATGGTGCGCAAACGGCCCGCAGGCACGCCCTGGCTGATCAGATAGGCCCGAGCGGCATCGGCACGCCGCGCGCCCAGTGCAAGGTTGTATTCGCGGGTGCCCTGTTCGTCGGCGTGGCCTTCGATGATGGCGGTGTAATCGCCATTCTGGCTCAGCCACGCGGCTTGTCCGTCAAGCGTCGCGCGCCCTTCGGCGGTCAGGGTCGACTGGTCGACCTGAAACAGCACGCGGTCGCCCACAGATTGTTGGAAATAGGCCACCGAAGTGGGGTCGCTTGCGCTGCCGGGCACCATGCCGCCCACAGTGCCATTGCCAATACCGTTGGCCCCACCATCCGCGCCAAAGCGGTCGGGGTTGGTACAGGCCGCCAATGCCAGCACGCCTGCCAGCATCACGATTTTTGTCGAGAATTTCATGCTTGTCGCCTCTTGAATTGAATGCGTTGTTGCGCGTTTTGGTCAGTGTAGCACGGCTGCCCGCAAAGGGGAATCGTGCGGCTTAATTCTGTAGCGGGCCCCAGCTTGGGTCCGATGCCCCTTCGGGTGTACGCACGGGACGCAGGTTGCGGCCCGTGATATCCACCGAATACAACGTCGCACGCCCTGATTCACCCTGCGTTTCGCGGGTGAACATGATGACGCGCCCGTTGGGGGCCCAGGTCGGACCTTCATCCAGGAACGATGCCGTCAGCAACCTCTCTTCGCTGCCGTCCACACGCATCACGCCAATGTGAAACCGGCCCTTGGACTGTTTGGTAAAGGCAATCAAATCGCCACGCGGGGACCAGACAGGGGTGCCATACCGCCCCTCGCCAAAGGAAATGCGCGTTGGTTCACCACCGCCGGCAGGCATCACATACAGCTGCGGCGCACCCGAGCGGTCGCTTTCGAACACGATCTGGCTGCCGTCGGGTGAATAGCTGGGCGCGGTTTCAATCGACGGCGCCGAGGTCAGGCGCGTGGTCTGGCCTGTATTGATGTCCAGCGTATAGATATCGGTATTGGCCCCCTGGCTCAGCGAATAGACAACCGTCTGCCCGTTGGGGTGAAAGCGCGGGGCAAAGCTCATGGTGCCGTCCTGGCTTTCCAGAACACGGCGCTGCACGCTGCCCACATCCAGCACGAAAATGCGCGGAAAGCCGGTTTCATAGCTGGTATACAGCACCCGGTCGCCCGATTTCGAGAAACGCGGCGCCAGCACGATGCTTTCGCTGCCGGTCAGATACTGCACATTGGCACCGTCATAATCCATCACCGCCAGACGTTTCTGCCGTTCGGCCTTGGTGCCGGTTTCCGAGACAAAAACCACGCGGCTGTCAAAGTAACCGCTTTCGCCGGTGATCCGGCTGTAAACCGCATCGGCCACCTTGTGCCCCATGCGCCGCCAACCCGCCGTGGTGCCCGCAAATTGCAATCCGTTGCCCAGTTCGGCCCCTGAAAACACATCATACAGACGGAATTTCACCGTCAGCTGATCGCCCGAAACCGAAACCGCGCCGGTGATCAGCGCCTGCGCGTTCACGGCCTTCCAGTCGGCATATTGGATCGCTGCGTTAAAATCGCTGATCCCGCTGATAAAGGCGCTGGCAGGCACTTCGCGAAACAAGCCCGTTCCGATCAGGTCGGCGGCCACCAGTTGCGACAACTGCTGCCCCATCGGTCCGCTTTCACTGTTTTCCGGCACAAAGGTCGGTACGGCAAAGGGCAAGGGTTCGATCACACCTTCGGTGATCTCGATACGCAGCGGGCCTTGCTGGGCCTGCGCTGTCGGGGCGGTCCAGGCCAGAACGGCCATCATGCAAACGAGAATTCGCCAGATCATTTGATGCGCATCCTTTCGGGATTGAACGTCATTTCTATTTCTTGCCACTGTCCGTATTTTTCGGACGGCAGGTTGTAACCTTTGGCGCCGCAGCGAATGATCGCACGGCGTGCCGCTTCAAACGCCTGATCCGCCGCCGCCCCGGACCCGCCAGAGCTGCCGGTCATCCGTATGGACGAGGTGACGGGCCGCGCATCGGGCGTCATCGAAACAGTCACCACCACTGTGGTGCGCAAAGCCTCGGACGACAAGGAACCAACGTTCCAACAGCTCGACACAGCCACCCGCAAGGCATCTTTTTCGCCCGCAGACAGCGGCGGGCCGGTCGGGGCCGTAGGCTCTGATGTGGCGCCGCCAAGCGCTTCGGCAAGGGCCGCGTTCACCGCATCCTTGGTGCTGCCGCTGGTCGCGGGCTTTGGCTCGGGCTTTGCGTCCGGTTTCTCTGCCGGTTTTTCCGCAGGCTTCTCTGCGGGCTTTGGATCGGCGGCAGCCGTGCGCACGGGTGGTGCCGGGCGCGCAGGCGGGCGCGGCGACGCATTGGGTGCGCTGCTGGGTTTTTCGGCCTCGGTCACAATCTCGGTCGCGGCCTCTTCGGGGGCGGTCGCTTCTTGCTGCTCCTGAACAACTTCGCCGGTCTCGGCCTGTTCCACCGCGTCCTGCTGCACAGGATCGGGCTTGGCCTCTGGCGGCGGCGGTGCGACCGGCTCGGGCGCGACACGCTCGACAGGGCGCGGCACCGGGCGCGGGCTGACCTCGGGCACCGCAACAACCACCTCGGCGGGCGGGCTGGGCTGCACGGGAGCAACGTCTTCGACCTCGGCGACCGGCGGCGCGGGTTGCGGCACTTCGGGCACGGTTTCGGGCTCGGGGGCCTCGGCGGTTTCGGGCACCGGCTGCGGGATAACTTCGGTTTCCGCAGGGGGCGGCGTGGCGACACTGTCTTCGACTTCGGGCGGCGCGGGCTGCGCCACTTCGGTGCCGCTTTGGGGCGACTTCTGGGCCGCAACAATGGCCTCATAGGCTTCGGTCGACACAACCGAAACATCCGTGGTCTGGAATGGCAAAGGTTCCGACTGGAAGGTGCCGCCAAACAGCAACCAGCCGATCAGGCCGATATGGCCCGCACCTGATATGACTTGCCCTGTGTTCACTGTGGCTTACCCGCCCGATGCGTCCGTGCCGTCCAGCGCAGGACCGCCGGTGTCCGTCACCAGTCCGATATTGGAAAACCCGCCCGCATTCAGCGCGCCCATGATCTGCATCACGTCACTGTAAGGCACCGCCCCGTCCGCGCGCAGAAACACCCGGTCGCCTTCACGCTCGGCCGCAATCGCGCGCAGCTTGGCCACCAGCTGGTCGCGCGGGGTTTCAGTGGTCTGGATCTGCACCGATCCCGTTGCGGTCAGCGTGACCGTCAACGGCTCTTCCTGATCCGCCGAAAGCGCACCTGCCGCCGTCTTGGGCAGTTCCACCGGAACGCCAACCGTCAACAAGGGGGCGGCCACCATGAAGATGATCAAAAGCACCAACATCACGTCCACAAAGGGCGTGACGTTGATCTCGGCCATCGGGCGCGCACGGCTGCGCTTGCGTCGCCGCCCGCCGCCCCTGTCGTTTTGCATCACACCTGCACCCATGGCTCAGCTGTCCAACTGGCGCGACAGGATGGTGGCAAACTCGTCCGAGAACGCTTCGTAGCCCGCAATGATGCGGTCACAATCCGCAGAAAGCTTGTTGTAGAAAATCACCGCAGGAATCGCGGCCAGCAGGCCCAGACCGGTGGCCAGCAAGGCCTCGGCGATGCCCGGCGCCACAACCGCAAGGCTGGTGTTCTGCTGTTCTGCAATCTCGATAAAGGCGGTCATGATACCGACAACCGTCCCGAACAGCCCGATAAACGGGGCCGTCGATCCGACCGTGGCCAGCACGGTCAGCCCCTTTTGCAGGTCTTCCGTCTCTTTGTTGATCGCCACATCCATGCTGCGGTCGATCCGCGCGGTGGCCCCTGCGATCAGCCCGCCATCGTCACGATGCGAGCGCCGCCATTCGGTCATGCCGGCCGCGAAAATATTCTCGGCACTGCCGCGCGGGTTCGGCCCGATCTCGTCGAACAGCTCGTCCAGCGGCTCGCCGGACCAGAACCGTTCGTCAAAACGTGCGGCCTGCCTGCGGGCAGCGCGATATAGGATCAGTTTTTGCACAATGATCGACCACGCCCAGAACGAGGCGACGATCAGAATGATCATAACGAATTTAACTGCGATTGTGGCGCGTGCGAAAAGGCTCCACAGCGAGAAATCTATCCCCTGCGCCAAAGCCAGCGTGTCTGCTTCCATCTGCCTGCTCTTTGTCTGCGGCTGTTATGTTCAGCCTTCCTTGAGCGGAAACTAGCGAAACTCCAAGCGGAAAGCTATCACAATGGCGGCAACAAGCCTTCAAACGCCGCTTAATGCGCGTATTTTCGCTGGAAGCCGGGTCGGACGGCCCTCGGTTGACATGCAGGCCGCCGTGACCTTGGCGCGAAAGATGGCCTTGTCGCCCAAACGCACCTCCTGATCGAACACCCAGCGCACCGCGCCCGCAGGGGCGTGAGTGGTGACAACGGTCAAACGGTCGCCCAGACGGGCCGATCCGATATAATCCGCCTCGACCCGGGTGACCGCAAAAACGATACCTTCGGCGCGCATCGCCCGCTGGTCCACGCCCAGTTCCTCGACAATTTCCGAGCGCGCACGTTCGATAAACCGCAGATAATTGGCGTAATAGACGATGCCCGCCATATCCGTGTCTTCGTAATAAACTGTAACAGGAAACTCATGCGCCATGGCCAACCTCCATCCGCGCCGCCATGCGCAGCGCATGTGACGCATCTTGCGCGGCCACCGGCATCACCGGATCATAGGCCGCGCGGATCACATCCGCGATTTCGGGGCGCAGCACTGTGGTCTGCCCCGCAACGGCCAGCGGCGACTGCGTGGCAAAGGCACGGTCCGACCACAGCAATATCGACTGCGCCACCTGACCCAGCACCAGCGTATCAGCAGGCAGGGCCGCCAGCGCCGCGTCCATGCGCAAGAAAACAAAACAGGCCTTGATCCCGCCGCGTTCGTCAAAGCGAAAGGCGCGGTACTGGTTCGCATCCGCCGCCTTCAGCCGCGCGACCAGCGGTTCCAGATCGGGCACCATACGCTCCAGCCCCGGAACCTGCGTCAGCTCGTCCCAATCGCGAAAGAAAAACCACATGAAATTGCTGCCCAGCTCGGGGTCCATATCCGTGGTTTCATGGCCCGCCAGCGCACAGACCGCCTCGATCGCGCCCTTGATCATGCCCAGCGTTTCATCCTGCACGCCGAACGCAATCGGCGCAATCGGCCGACCCCAGCGCGCAAAGGCATAGGTTCCGTCCGCACGGGTGAACAGTGCTTCGATCTGGTCAGCGGTCATGGTTTCTTTTGGCCCAAAATATCCTCGCCGAAGGCATAAAAGGTATCAACGCCAGCCTCAACCAAACAAATCATCCGGCCCACGCGGTGCGTCCAGCCCCAGGTGCGCCCAGGCCTTCGCCGCCAGCATCCGCCCGCGCGGGGTGCGCTGGATCAGCCCCTGTTGCAGCATGAACGGCTCGATGACGTCCTCCAGCGAGTCGCGGCTTTCGCTCAGCGCGGCGCTCAGAGTCTCGATACCCACAGGCCCGCCGCCATAGTTTTCCGCGATCAGCCGCAAATACCGACGGTCGGCCCCGTCCAGCCCCAGATGGTCCACGCCCAGCCGAGTCAGCGCGCTGTCGGCCAGTTCCTTGGTCACGCGCCCGTCGCCTTCGACCACGGCAAAGTCCACCACACGCCGCAGCAACCGCCCCGCGATCCGCGGCGTGCCGCGCGCGCGCCGCGCAATCTCGCGCGCGCCGCCCTCGTCGGCCGGTGCGCCGAGTTTACGCGCGTTGCCGGTGACGATCTGGAACAGCTCGTCTTCGGTGTAGAAATTCAGCCGTGTGGGAATGCCGAACCGGTCGCGCAGCGGCGTGGTCAGCAGACCCATCCGCGTGGTCGCCCCCACCAAAGTAAAGGGCTGCAATTCAATCCGCACGGTGCGCGCCGCCGGTCCCTCGCCGATCACCAGATCCAGTTCAAAATCTTCAAGGGCGGGGTACAGCACCTCTTCGACCACCGGATTCAGACGGTGGATTTCGTCGATGAACAACACATCGCGCGCTTCCAGATTGGTCAGGATCGCCGCCAGATCGCCCGCCTTGGCCAGCACGGGGCCGGAGGTCATACGAAAATTCACGCCCAGCTCGCGCGACATGATCTGCGCCAGCGTCGTCTTGCCCAGACCGGGGGGCCCGTGAAACAACGTGTGATCCATCGCCTCGCCGCGCTGGCGGGCCGACTGGATAAACACGCGCAGGTTCGCCCGCGCCTCGGCCTGTCCCACGAAGTCATCGAGCATCTGCGGGCGCAAGGCGCGGTCATGGCCATCTTCGGGCATCGGCGCAGAACGCACGGTGGGATCGATGTCGCTCATGCCCTACCCCTTTGGCGCCAGCAGCTTCAACGCAGCCCGGATCAGCGTCGGCGTGTCGGCCTGCGGATCGTCGGTGGCCGCCTGCGCCACGGCACCCGCTGCATCGCCGGGGCCATAGCCAAGGTTGCCCAGTGCCGACAACGCATCGGCCTGTGCCGTGGGTGTGGGTGCCGGCGCCGCCGCGCGTACTGGCGCTTCGATCACTTCGGCCGTTTCGTCGCCCATCGCCTGCGCCACCGTCCCGCCCATGGCCATCAGGCCGGGGGCCTTATCCTTCAGGTCCAGCACCACGCGTTGCGCAATCTTGGGGCCGACCCCCTTGGCCGCCTTGACCGCGTTCCAGTCGCCCAGCGCAATCGCACGGCCCACGCCGTCCGGCCCCAGCGCGCCAAGGATGGCCAGCGACGCCTTGGCCCCGACCCCCTGCACCGACACCAGCAAACGGTGCCATTCCTTTTCCACCAAAGTCGTAAAGCCGAACAGCTGCATCAGGTCCTCGCGCACCACAAGATCGGTGTACAGCGCCGTCACCTGCCCCGTTCCGGGCAAGGCCGCCAGCGTGCGCTCCGAGCAATAGACCAGATAGCCCACGCCGTTCACGTCGATCAGCACATGATCCAAAGCGCGATAGTCGATACGTCCGGTAATCTTGCCAATCATGATGCCTGTGCCCGCTGTACTGCTGCGGCAAGGCCGCCCGTGGGGCCATGATGCGCGTGACAGATGGCGATGGCCAGCGCATCCGCCGCATCCGGCCCTGTAATCACCGCGCCGGGCAATTGCATCTGCACCATATGCAACACCTGCACCTTGGCCGCATGCCCCACGCCCACGACCGTCTTTTTCACCGTGTTGGGGGAATATTCGCCCACCTTCAGCCCCGCCTGCGCGGGCACCAGCATCGCGATCCCGCGCGCCTGCCCCAGCTTCAGTGTTCCGGCCCCGTCCTTGTTCACAAAGGTCTGTTCGACCGCCGCCGCATCGGGCCTGTACTGGTTGATTACGGCAGTCAGTTGTGTGTGCAGCGACATCAACCGGTCTGCCAGATCCCCCGGCAGCGACTGGCACACACCGTTCGCCACATGGGTCAACCGTGATCCGCTCATGTCGATAATGCCCCAACCAAGGTTGCGCAGCCCCGGGTCAATGCCCAAAATCCGTGTCATATATCCTGCCCCGCCCGGCCTTGTGTTGTAGCGTTTTTGCCACTTTGGACCCCAAGTAGCACGAAACGCGAACATCCGCCAAGTGCTAACACGAACAGCGCCGTTGACGGCCCCGCCAACCCTCCCCCCCCAGATGCGTCCGGTTCCGTCACATTACGCAGCAAAAACGACCGCTTTGCCCCCGCCCCGGAAAATCGTGTCAAGAAAAAATCACGCCTTTCCCCAACCCATGCAAATTTCGCATATCGCACATGCAAAGTTCACAGCTTGTGGCGAAAAATCAGGCGACTTATGTGCGAGTTCAGAAGACGTAATGTCAAAACTCGAACAATAAGGACTGCACCAATGGCTGCTTTCGACACCTCCCGCACCACCTATGGCTCTGCTATTGTAGCAGGCCGCATCTCCCGCGCCGTTTTCAACGCAATCGCTTCGGTGATGTCGTGGAACGACGCACGCGTAACACGCAATGCCCTGTCTGCTCTGAGCGACCGCGAGCTGGAAGACATCGGCCTGAGCCGTGGCGACATTGAATCGGTGACGTTTCGTCGCTGAACCGGACCCAATGCGCCCCTGACTGTCCCTCGGCAGGCGCGCGACCCGGTATGAAAAACCGCTCTCCCTTGGTGGGGTGAGCGGTTTTTTTGTGTGCAGACGTTGCCGGTTGGCTTAGGGTCTGGACCCTACAAAACAGCATCCGCAAGCGCAGAAAACCGGCAAGGTTTGTCAGACCGCATCGACAGCGGCGTTCAACCAGGCTGCGCAGGAACGTCCGCATTTCCAAAATTCTGTCATGACTGACGAGATAAGCGTATGCTTTCCTTAGGGGGCTGGACCCTAACAAGGAGGCGCAACAAATGCGTCAGCTCATATCAAACGGAAATCCCATGGAGGAAATCGTAGGCTTTAGCCGTGCGGTGCGCGTTGGCCCATACATTTCGGTCGGTGGAACCGCGCCTGTCGATGCGCAGGGCAATACGGTTGGCATCGGAGATGTTTTCGCCCAGACCACGCAATGCTTTGAAATCATCAAGGCGGCTCTCGAACAGGCAGGCTCTGGTATCCGTGATATTGTAAGAACGCGTGTCATTCTGACGGATATCGACACCTGGAAAGAGGCCATCAAGGCGCGCAAGACATACTGCATCGATGCGCGGCCGGTCGATACGATCATGGCGGTCACACGGTTCGTGAATCCGGAATGGTTGGTCGAGATCGAAGTTGACGCCGTGGTTTGCGAAGATGAATAGCGCCAAACCCGATGTGTTTCAGTCAGGGGGCGCAAACCATGCTGAAGTTTGACAAAGAAACGACGCGGCTGCTGGATATTGTCTATCAAGGTGCAGATATTACCCGAAGGCGGCAAGCGTCATTCGATGCACTTCGCCCCGAAGCTGATGAAAAAATTGTCGATATTGGCTGCGGGAATGGCCTGCTGACATTGGAGCTTGCCCGCGCAGTTGGATCAGGGGGCAAGGCAATTGGCGTTGATCCTAGCCCCGATATGCTTGGCCCGGCACAGGCGCGATGCAAGGCGTTTGATTGCGTCGAAATCCTGACCGGCACGGCCAATGATCTGCCGATTGAGACCGGAACCCTGGACAAGGCTGTCTCGGTCCAGGTCTTTGAATATCTTGACGATATCCCCGCTGCCATCGTCGAGGCCGGGCGGGTGCTGAAACCCGGCGGCAGACTTGTTATCGGCGACATCCACCTCGACTCTCTGGTGTGGTTCAGCGACGACAAGGATCGTATGGATCGGATGATTGCATCCTGGGATCATCACTTCACACGGCGAGACGTCCCTGCGATTTTACCGTCTATCATGCGGGACGCAGGCTTTGTCGTCGAAAACGTCGTACCTCTGACAACCTGTGATCACACGCTAAAGCCGGACGGGCTGGCCATGATGATGATGCGATTGATGGCCCGATATGCTGTCGACAATAACCATGTGCCCGCCCAAGAGGCCGCGGCGTGGCTGGCGGAGCAAAAGGCCCTGGCTGCCCAAGGGCGTTTTTTCTATGCGCTGACACATTTCGTCGTGAGCGCCCGAAAAAGCGCGCCTTGAGCAAAGTGCCAAAACGCATGCGGTTTTGCCTGTGGCAGCAATGTCGTGACCCCGCCCAAGCGGCATGTCTGCTGTAACCGATGCCCGGGGGTGTCGGTTGGCGTGACCACCAGCACAGAATTGCCACCGGATACAAAAAGGCCGCCCCGACAGATGTCGCAGCGGCCTGCACTCGTAAACAACACGAAACTCGTTAACGCACTAAAACTCTTTAACGGTACAAAAACAGATCAACGCAATTTGGTGGCGGCAAAGGTCGCCATCGCCTGTGTCACGGTGTCGGGCTGCATCACCCATGCGCCCCCCTGTTCAATAATCGTGCCACCCTGCAATTCGGCCAGCCGGTCGGCATAGGTCCGCTCGCCCAACGACATCAGCATGAACGCCTTGAAGGCAAAGAAGCCGATCAACAGCAGCACAGCCCCTTTCAGCGGGAACTGCATCTTGCGACGCTTGGGTTTGACAACAATCAGACCATCACCGCGCAGACGGGTGGTGTATCCATTGGCCATACGGCGGTGCTTGCGTGTCAGAAAACGCAGACGTGATTCAAAGTGTTGCTTGGTCTCAACCATGGCAGCCTCTAGCGGTTCGGCCCCCACCGAATTGCCCCTCTCTTTTGCCGCTGAAATGTGGCAAAATCTGGGCAAAACGTTCAAATGCGTTTAAAAAGCGGCTTTTCCTACGTTCTTTTTCGGACTGTCAGCGTCGTCCAGTCACCAATCACCTCGCGATGGTCCAGACTGTGTCCGGCTGCGAAATAGTGCTCCAGAACGTCGTCTGCCTGCTCGTTCAGGATTCCCGACAGAATCGCCACCCCGTCGGCGCGCAAATGCGCGGCGATGTCGGGGGCCAGCGCGACAAGCGGACCTTTCAGGATATTGGCAAAGATCAGGTCATAGGGGGCCAGCGCCCGCAGCTCGGGGTGGTCGAAGCCCGCGGCCTCGACACATTTGACAGCGCCGGCCATGTTGTTGGCCGCCAGATTGGCCTCGGCCACGTCCACGGCGACCTCGTCGATGTCGCTGGCGATCACCTCGCCCTGCCAGATCCGCGCTGCGGCCATTGCCAGCACCGCAGTGCCACAGCCGATGTCGGCCACGCGGTCCGCCTTCCAGCCGTCGCCCGCCAGCCGGTCGAGCGCGCGCAGACAGCCCAGCGTCGTGCCGTGGTGTCCGGTGCCAAAGGCCATCGCCGCCTCGATCAGCAGCGGCACGCTGTCGGCGGGCACCTTGTCGGCATCGTGGCTGCCATAGACAAAGAAGCGCCCCGCCTCGACCGGTGCCAGCTCGCGGCGCACATGGGCGACCCAGTCGGTTTCGGGCAGTTCCGAGATCACAAAGGGCTTGGCCTCCATCATCGTGGCCAGCAGTGCCAGCGCGGTGGCGTCAGGCTGTTCCGAGAAATAGCCGCCCACTTCCCACAGGCCCGAGCCGTCTTCGACCTCGAACACACCGATGCCGGTGGGTTCGGGCTCAAGCCGCTCCATCGCGGCGCCCAGCGCCTCGGCTGCGGTTTTCCCGGTCAATGTGGTCAGGGCTGTGAATGTGGGCATTTCAACGTCTCCGAAAGCGGTCCAAATTCGGATAGGGGCGCGGCGGCGCGGGGTCAATGTCCGATTGCGGCCCCAGCCGCGCAACATAGCGCCAGCCCCAGCTTGCCGCGAGCACGCCCATCACCGCGCCTGCAAGCGCCTGACCATAGATCACCCCCGCCGCACCAAAGCTGCCTGCCAGTAGCATTGCCGCAGGCCAGCTTAGCACACCGTCCTTCATCCAGTTCACCAATGTGGACCGCCCCGGCTGCCCCAGATTGTTGAACGCGGCGTTGGACACGAACAGCGCACCCACAAACATGAACGCCCCCACACCCACACCGGCAAAGGCGCGCAGCACCTCGGCCCCTTGTCCGGTCAGGCCGAACATCTGGCTGACATAGGGGATCGCCGTCCACAGCAGGCCCCATGCCACCAGCGTGTAAATCGCACAAAACACCAGCGCATCGCGATAGGTGCTGCGCAGCCGTTCATAGTGACCCGCGCCAAAGTTCTGCCCGAAGATGCCCCCAATGGCCCCGGACAGCGCAAAGATGCCACCGAACACCAGCACGGTCAGCCGCCCGACCACCGCCCATGCAGCCACCGCGTCGTCACCGAATTGCGCCATCACCATCGTCAGGAAATAGTTGCCCGCCGGTGTGCTCATCTGCGTGGCAATCGAGGGCAGTGCAATCAACGCAAATGGTTTGAGAACGCGCAAGATGATCTCGCCATCCGGGCGGGCCACCAACTTGGTCTGGAGGATTGCGTAATAAATCGCCAGCACCATTAGGCAGATACGAAACAGCACCAACCCCACGGCCGCCCCGTCCAGACCAAAATGATAGATCAGCAAAGGGTCGACAAACATCAGCGCCATGCCGGAAAACAGCGTGACATACATGGCCTTGGCGCCATAGCCTTCGGCGCGCAGCACGCCCGAGCCGACTAGCGAAACTGCCATTGGCACCAGTGACGGGATGGTGAACGCCAGATAGCGCGCGGCCAGATCGGCGGTTTCACCTGTGGCTCCGGCAAAGCTGACCAAGTGCATGCGAAAGGTGACGATCAACGTGGCCACAACCACTTGGACCAAGGCTGCAATCACCATCGCAGCGCCCGCCTGCTGGCGCGCCAGCATCCGGTCGCCGCGTCCGATGCTGCGCGATACCAGCGCCGTGGCCGCAATCATCAGTCCGACGCCAATCGACACCGAAAAGAACTGTATCGCATAGGCAAAGCCGATGGCCGCCACCTGTTGCGGAGCCCCCCATTGGGACAGCCACAGCAGGTTGGCCGCATCAACCAGAAAGACAAACGTGATGCCAAAGGCACCGGTCGCCGTCATCCGCACCACATGGCCCATGGTCGAGCCGGTGATGAAACGACCCTGCCCCTCCACGTTACTCTGCCGCGGCGGGCATGGGGCGTGTTAGCACCGTTTCGTGTCCGGGCACCGGATGGCGCGGGATCAGCAAGGCCAGCATCAGCGATGTGGCGGCCATGCCTGCCGCCAGAAAGAACACCGCCGCCGGTGACACCAGCCACAACAGCCCCAGCGGCGCGGGCAGCCCCACGGCGGCAATATGGTTGATGGTAAAGGCCACGGCGGCCGTGGGGGCGATGTCGCCCGGGTCCGCGATTTTCTGGAAATAGGTTTTCAGCGCGAGCGCCAGACCAAAGAACACATGATCCACCACATAAAGAAACGCCGCCACGGCAATCCCCCAGCCCAGATAGTAAACGCCGCCATAGCTCAGGAACACGATCACCAGCCCGATGTATTCAAATCCCAGTGTCTTGCGCTCGCCGAACCGCTGCACCACTCGTCCCAGCAGCGGGGCCACCAGCATGTTGATCAACAGGTTGATCAGATACAGCATCGTCAGCTCGTCAACCTTGAAGCCGAACTTTTCAACCATCATGAAACCGGCAAAGACCGTAAAGATCTGCCGCCGCGCGCCGGCCATGAATTGCAGCGCGTAATACAGCCAGTAGCGTTTGCGCAGGATGAACTGTTTGCGCTGGGGGGTCGGCGCCTCGAACTGCGGGTAGGCGATCATCGCAAAGATCGCGATGGCCGCCGTCACGCCGCCGCCTGCCATGTAGACGATGTTATAGGTCAGGTTCAGTGGCTCCCACAGCAGCAGGATCACCAGATAGACCACAAAGGTTGCCGCCGAACCCGTGGCCAGCAACCAGCCCAGCACGCGCGGGGCGTTTTCCTTGTCGATCCATTGCAGTTGCAGCGACTGGTTGACCGTCTCGTAATAGTGAAAGCCGATCGAACTGAGCATGGTCAGCGTCAGGATACCGCCCAGCGACGGGAATTGCGCGGTTATGGCGGTGGCCACACCCAGCAGCACCAGCGACACCAGCCCAAGCACCTGTTCGCGCACAAAGATGATGATGGCGATCACGCCGATGGCCAGAAAGCCCGGAATTTCGCGTATCGTATGCAGCAGGCCGATATCCGCACCGTCGAAATTGGCCGCCTCGATGACAAAGTTGTTCAGCAGCGCCGACCATGTGTTGAACGCAATCGGCATCGCGATGGCCATCAGAACCAACAACGCGATAGGACGACGCCAGAACGGCATATTGGCGGCATCGCCGATTTTTACGATTTTTGTCATAGGGTCTGCATTACGCCTTTCGCCGGAACGAGGCGAGGCGAGAATTGTACCAAAAACCGGAAAATGCGTACAACTCTGCGGCGATTTCAGTCGCTTGAGCGAACAACCAAACCGCCCTGTCAGTAGAAACTTTGCGGGTCGATATCGATGGCCAGCCGGATGTCGCCCTTGATCTGCACCTGACGCACCCATTTGCGCAGCGCCCCCTGCAAGGCCACACCCTTGTCCGCCTTGACCAGCATCCGCACGCGATGCCGCCCGCGCACCCGGGCAATGGGCGCAGGGGCAGGCCCGTACACCTGTGCCCCCACCTGCCGCAGCGGCCCGTCCGCCCGCGCGAGGTGGTTGGCAATGTCAAAGACCGCCGCCACATCCGGCCCGCTCAGGATGATCCCCGCCATGCGCCCATAGGGCGGCACGCCTGCCGCCTCGCGCTGCGCGGCCTCGGCCCGCCAAAAGCCTTCCTCGTCGCCCGCCAGAATGGCGCGGATCACCGGATGGTCGGGCTGATAGGTCTGCAACAACGCCGTGCCCGGCTTGTCCGCACGGCCTGCCCGCCCCGCCACCTGCCGCATCAGCTGGAACGTGCGTTCAGCGGCGCGCAGGTCGGACCCTTGCAAGCCCAGATCGGCGTCGATCACGCCGACCAGCGTCAGGTTGGGAAAGTTATGCCCCTTGGCCACAAGCTGCGTGCCGATCACGATGTCCGCCCCGCCTTGGGCGATGTTTTCAATCTCGGCCTTCAACGCGCGGGCGCTGCCGTACATATCGGAACTGAGCGTCGCAATCCGCGCATCGGGCCACAGCAACGCCGCCTCTTCGCCCAGCCGCTCGACTCCGGGGCCGACGGGGGCCAGCCGGTCCTCGGCCTCGCAGCTGGGGCAGGTCGTCGGCATCGGCTTGGTCTCGCCGCACTGGTGGCACATCAGACGCTTCAGGAACCGGTGTTCGACCATACGCGCATCGCAGTGGTCGCACGCAATCTGGTGACCGCAGGCGCGACACAGCGTAATCGGCGCATAGCCGCGCCGGTTGATGAACAGCATCGCCTGTTCACCCGCATCAATCCGCGCCTGCACGGCCTTTTGCAAATCGGGCGAAACCCAGCGATCCGCAGGCAAGGCCGCCGCGCGCATATCAATCGTGCCCATCGTCGGCATCACCGCAGGACCAAACCGCGAGGTCAGCTCAAGCCGTTTGTATTTGCCCGCCTCGGCGTTGGCCCAGCTTTCCAGACTGGGCGTGGCCGAGGCCAGCACCACATGCGCCCCGCAGATCGACGCGCGCAGCACCGCCATGTCGCGGGCGTTGTACAATACGCCATCTTCCTGCTTGTAGGACGTATCGTGTTCCTCATCGACCACAATCAGCCCGAGGTTCTGATAGGGCAGGAACAGCGCCGACCGCGCCCCGATCACCAGTTGCGCGCCGCCCTGCCCGACCATCCGCCAGATGCGGCGGCGTTCGGTCATGGTGGCCCCCGAATGCCATTCCGCAGGCCGCGCGCCGAACCGTGCCTGAACCCGTTTCAGGAATTCAGCCGTCAACGCGATCTCGGGCAGCAGCACCAGCGCCTGCCGCCCTTGGGCCAGACAGGCCGCGACGGCCTCAAGGTACACTTCGGTCTTGCCCGATCCGGTGACACCGCGCAGCAGCGTGGTGCCATAGGTTTCGGACCGCACGGCCTGGGCCAGCATCGCGGCGCCTGCGGCCTGATCGTCGGTCAACTCCTTGCCGGGCAGCGACGGGTCCAGCCGGCGGAACGGCACATCGCGCGGTGCGTCCTCTTCCGACACGACGCCCTGTTTCACCAACCCTTTGACCACCGAGGAGGTGACCCCCGCCATCTCGGACAGCTCTTTCAAGGTGAACGACAGATCACCATATTCGGCCAGCGTCTCCATCACCCGGCGGCGGGCGTCGGTGGCGCGGTCCGGCTCCCCCTCGCCGCGGCGATAGATCTTGCGCATCGACGGCGGATCCCCCAGCCCCGGCGCGCGGGTGGCCAGCCGCAGCATCGCAGGCATGGGTGTCAGCGTGTATTCGGCCGCCCTTAACAAAAACGTACGCATTTCCTCGCGCATGGGGGCGGCATCCAGCACCCGAATGACCGATCGCACCTTGGATATGTCCCAATCGCCCCGCCCCGGTCCCCAGACAATGCCCAACACCTTGCGCGGCCCCAGCGGCACCTCGACGAAAGCGCCCAACATGCAACCGCCCTCGGGTGCCTTGTAATCCAGCAACCGGTCGAGCGGCTGCGTGGTCAACACGGCCACGAGGGCACCTTCATCGTAGAATTCGGGGCGCGTCACGTCTGGCCTCGGCAATTGTGGGTTTCAGCGGGTGTTCAGTTGGGGTACATGCAAACACAAAGCAAGACCATCGCGAACTGACGGCGGGCGCGCTTGTGATTGTCCTAACTGCCATTGGAGCCACCGACATGAAATTTTTTGTAGACACCGCAGATATCGACGCCATTGCCGAACTGAACGATCTGGGCATGGTCGACGGGGTAACAACCAACCCCTCGCTGATCCTGAAATCGGGCCGCGACATTCTTGAAGTGACCAAGGAAATCTGTGATCTGGTCAGCGGCCCCGTCAGCGCCGAAGTGGTCGCGCTGGAAGCCGACGCCATGATCGCCGAAGGCCGCAAACTGGCGGAAATCGCTGAAAACATCGCCGTCAAACTGCCCCTCACATGGGACGGGCTGAAAGCCTGCAAGGTGCTGTCGGGCGAAGGCAAGATGGTGAACGTGACCCTGTGTTTCTCGGCCAACCAGGCGCTGCTGGCGGCCAAAGCCGGTGCCACGTTCATCAGCCCGTTCATCGGGCGTCTGGACGACATCAACATCGACGGCATGGACCTGATCGAAGACATTCGCACCATCTATGACAACTATGGCTTTGAAACCAACATCCTGGCCGCGTCGATCCGTTCGGTGGCCCATGTTCAGGATTGCGCCCGCATCGGTGCCGACGTGATGACCGCGCCGCCCGAAGTCATCAAAAAGCTGGCAACACACCCGCTGACCACCGCCGGTCTGGACCAGTTCATGAAAGACTGGGCGAAAACCGGCCAGAAAATCCTGTAAGCCACAGCTCCGGCAAGCGCGCCGTCCGGTATCTATCGGGCGGCGCTGTGCTTTTCCCTGACATGGGGGAACCTGCACCAAAATTCCCCATAAACGGGAAAATCTCCAATACCCGCCCGCATGCGGCCAAAACCTGCCATTTTGTCCAAAAAAAGGCAGATTTTACCGAACTCGCATGTTAGGGTCCTACAAAATAAAAATGAGCAGCCCATGACCAGCAGCCCGAAAATCGACGACGCCTTGCGTGAAGCGATCATTTCGCGTCCCGATGTGATCCTTGATGACAAGGACATGATGCACGCCCTGATTGCCGCGAATGAACGCAGTATGGGGGGCAATATCGTCGATCTGCGTGGCATCGCGATGGAGCGGCTTGAATCACGGCTGGACCGGCTGGAAGACACCCACCGCAGCGTGATTGCCGCCGCTTACGAAAATCTGGCGGGCACCAATCAGGTACACCGCGCGATTCTGCGGATGCTGGACCCGATCGAATTTGAAACTTTCCTGCGTGATCTGGGCGGCGAAGTGGCCGAGATTTTGCGTGTGGATGCGGTGAAGCTGGTGCTGGAAAGCGTGCAGAACGACAACGACCCTGCGGTGCAGCGCCTGGGCGATGTGCTGAGCGTGGCGGAACCCGGCTTTATCGACAGCTATCTGACCCAGAACCGGGGCGGCCCCGTGCGTCAGGTCACATTGCGGCAGGTGCAGAACGCAAGTGCCGAGATTTACGGCAACAACAGCGACTGGATCCGCTCCGAGGCCTGCCTGAAGCTGAACTTTGGTGCGGGCCGCCTGCCCGGTCTGCTGGTGATGGGCGCGGAAGATCCGCATATGTTCGGCCCGCAACAGGGCACCGATCTGCTGACATTCTTTACCGGCGTGTTTGAACGCACCATGCGCCGCTGGCTGTCATGAGCCTGATCTCTCCGGCAGCGCGCGACGCGCTGGAGACCTGGCTGGACCACCAGCGTGCCCTCAAGGGGGCTGCCGCCAATACGATCACCGCCTATGCGGGGGACCTGGGCGATTTTCTGGCCTTTATCACGCATCACAAGGGATCACCGCAGGGATTGGGCGCGCTGTCGCATATCACAATCAGCGACATGCGGGCGTGGATGGCACACACGCGGTCCGAGGATGTCGGGCCACGTTCGCTGGCGCGCAAGCTGAGTGCGGTGAAGTCGTTTTATCGCTGGCTGGCAGCGCGCGAAGGGTTCGAGCCCACCGCCGTATTGTCGACCCGTGCGCCGAAATACACCCGCAAGCTGCCGCGCCCGCTGGCGGTGGATGCGGCACATGACATGGTCGAGACGATCGGGATGCAGTCGACAACCCCCTGGGTTGGCCTGCGCGACATCGCGGTGCTGACGCTGCTGTGGGGCTGTGGTTTGCGGATTTCCGAGGCGTTGAGCCTGCGCGGGGGCGACGCGCCGCTTCCGCAGGTGATGCGCATCACCGGCAAGGGCAACAAGGAACGCATCGTGCCCGTGGTGGCGGCGGCACAACAGGCGGTCGACGCCTATATCGCCGCCTGCCCGCATATCCTGCAAGACGATCAACCGCTGTTTCGCGGCGTGCGCGGCGGGGCGCTGGCGCCGCGTGCGATCCAGAAGGCGATGGAATCAGCCCGCATGCAGCTGGGCCTGCCTGCCACGGCCACACCCCACGCCATGCGTCACAGCTTTGCCACGCATTTGCTGAACGCAGGCGGTGATCTGCGCAGCATTCAGGAACTGCTGGGCCATGCTTCGCTGTCGACCACGCAGGCCTATACCGCAGTGGACAGCGCGCGGTTGATGGATGTCTACAACAGCGCCCATCCAAAGGCCTGATCCGGCTGTTTGCGCAATCTCTTTTGCCGATCTGTGCTGCTGGTCCGATTTCCTTTTGCATCCGCGCGCCCGATGGGCCATCAACGGTTGCATGACTCGCCATGTGAAAGCCCTCTCTGTCCACTTGCTGACCGCTACGGGCGCGGTCTTTGCCATGCTGGCTATGCTGGCTGCGGTTGATGCCAAATGGGATCTGATGTTCTTGTGGCTGGTGGTGGCCTTTGCCGTTGACGGCGTTGATGGCCCGCTGGCACGTAAATACGATGTCAAGAACAACGCCCCCGAATTTGACGGTGTGCTGCTGGATCTGATCATCGACTATCTGACCTATGTGTTCATCCCCGCCTTTGCCCTGTTCAAATCGGGGCTGATGGACGGCTGGACCGGCTGGGTGGCGATCATCCTGATCACCTTTGCCTCGGCTCTGTATTTCGCGGACACGCGGATGAAGACCAAGGACAACTCGTTCTCGGGGTTTCCGGGGTGCTGGAACATGCTGGTGCTGGTGATCTTTGCAACGCAGCCGAATTTCTGGGTCTCGCTGGCGCTGGTGACGGTGCTGGCGGTGGCGATGTTCCTGCCGCTGAAATTCATCCACCCCGTGCGCACGGAACGCTGGCGCAAGCTGAGCCTGCCGGTGGCGCTGGCGTGGACCGTGTTTGCAGGCTGGGCCGCCTGGGTGAACTTTCATCCCGACACATGGGCCATTTACGGGCTGGCGGTCACATCGCTGTACCTGACATTTGCAGGCATTGCGCAACAGGCCGTGTACGGCCCCGACGGCTGAACCTCAGATCAGAAACCCGCCTGCGCCCTCGTGGCGCAGCAGCGCCACTTTGGTTTCCACCCCGCCTGCCCCTGAAAATCCGGTCAGCCCCCTGGCCCCCATCACACGGTGGCAGGGGATAATCACAGGCACCGGATTGCCACCACAGGCCTGCCCGACCGCCTGAGCCGATGCGCCAACGTCGCGGGCTATCTCGCCGTAAGTACGGGTAAACCCGAAAGGGATCGCAGACATCGCGGCACAGACTTTCTGCTGCAAACCGGACCCAGCAACGCGCAGCGGCAGGTCGAACAGCTCAAGCGCGCCTGCATCATAGGCGCGCAGCTGCGCCGCGGCCTCGCGCAGCAGGTCGGTATCATCAGTGCGCCCTGACGCCTGCCACGACAGCGCGGTGATCGCGCCGTCGTCCTCGGTCAGGCACAGGGTGCCGAATTGTGTGGGAACATCATGCAGGTTCATCCGCACAGGATGCGGCCAAAGCCGCCCGCGCTCAACCCGTAACCTGCGCATTGCGCACCGCCCGAAAGCGGTGCGCAGCCATTTCAGCGTTTGGCCAGCATCGAATACAGAATGCCACCGATCAGCGCCCCGATTACCCAGGCATAGCCGGACAGCACCGCCAGTGCCGGCACCCAGACCGTCGCCACCGAGAACAGCGCCGCGATGGCAAAGGCCACCAGCGCCGGATTGTTCCAGCCATTGCCAAAACGGTAAGGCCCCCCCACCTCGTCATACAGGCCAGCCACATCCAGCGACTGACGGCGCAGCACATAGTAATCAACAATCATGATCCCGTAGATCGGCGCCAGCGTCGCGCCCAGCGTGTTGACGAAGCCGCCAATGCCGAATTCGCTGATAAAGCTGGTCCAGAAGCCACCGATAACAAAGGCAAAGCCCGATGTGATCAGCCCCGCCATGCGAAAGCTGATCTTGCTGGGCGCAAGGTTGGCAATGCCGTTCACCGCCGGGATAAAGTTGGCCACCAGATTGATCCCCACCGTCGCCGCAAAAAAGGTGATCGCGGCAATGATGCTGAGCAGCACGCTGTCGGTGCGCTCGACAATCTCTGTCGGGTTGATAATCGCCTCGCCGTAAACCACCGCAGCGCCCGCCGTGGTCAGCAACGCCAGCGCCGAAAACAGGATCATGTTGAACGGCAGGCCGGCCAGGTTGCCCAGGACCATCGCGGGCTTGTCCTTGGCATAGCGCGAAAAGTCGGAAAAGTTGACCATCACGGCGGCGAAATAGGCCACCATCGTGCCCACGATTGCGATGAACCCGTTGAACTCGGTGACAAAAGTCGCATCCGGCTGCACAAAGATCGTCTGCGCCGCGCTCAACAGCTGGCCGTCCGCCTTTTGCCACAGCACGATCAACAGGCCGATCATCACCAGATAGACAAACGGGCCGGCAATGTTCAGAAATGTCTCGACCCAATCCATACCGCGCCAGAAAATCACAATGTGAAAGGCCCAGACGATCACGAAAGATGCCCAGTCAACGCCCGTCAGCCCCAGCACCTCGGTGCCCCCGCTGATGCCCGTCAGTGACCGGATCAGCAGCGCCACGGCGGTCGAAGCAAAATAGACCTGCACCCCGTACCAGAACACCGCCACGATCGCCCGCAGGATTGCGGGCAGTTTGGCCCCTTGGGTGCCCAGACTGGCGCGGGCCAAAACCGGATAGGGAATGCCGTATTTTTCGCCCGGCGCGCCGGACAGATTGACAAGGAACATCACGAACAGGCCCGCCGCGATCAGCGCGGCAAAGGCTGTCCAGCCGCTGACCCCGAACGAGATAAACAGCGAAGCCACCAGCGAATAGCCGAACAGGGACTGAACGTCGTTGGCCCAGATGTTGAAAATGGCGAACCAGCCCCAGTTCTTCTCGGACGGCGTGACGGGATTCAGCGTATCGCCGCCTGTGCCGGTTGGTGTTTCAGTGTTCATCGTCGTATCCCTCGCCTCTATTTACGAATTATTGTGTGAATGCCGCCGCTTAGCGCCAACGCCCGATGTAACGTGGCACAGGCAGCACCGCGTTGCGGGGAACCTGTCACATCCGTTTGCCACTGCAAAGAACCCAAATGGCCAAAACGACCGCACTCTGTCTTGGGGCTGAAAATGCAGGCAGCCCGCCCCTGTATCAGGGACGGGCTGCACGTTTTAAGGCTGAGGGTGGTCTTATCCCAGTGCGTCGTTGCACCGGCCACAGACACCTGTGTGTTTGTGGGTGCCGACATCGGGCAACACCTTCCAGCAGCGCTGGCATTTGTCACCCGCCGCCTTTTCAAAGACCACGCTGACGCCCGACACTTCCGGCAAACGGAAGGCTTCGGCCGGGGCGGGGTCGGCGGTGACCGCGATGTCAGACGTGATGCACAGATCCTCAAAGGCCACTGATTGCAGCGCGGCCAGCAAGGCGTCGTCCTCGACATGCACAACCGGTGCCGCCTCAAGCGACGCGCCGATCACCTTGTCGGTCCGCTGCACTTCCAGCGCAGCCGTGACCGCACGGCGGGCGGCACGCACCCCGGCCCATCTCGCCGCCAGCGCATCATTGCGCCAGTCGCCGGGCGTTGCAGGGAAATCGGCCATGTGGACCGAGCATTGCGCCCCCGGATTGCGCTCCAGCCAGACCTCTTCCATCGTGAACACCAGAATCGGTGCCAGCCAGGTGGTCAGACGCTGGAACAACAGGTCCAGCACGGTGCGCGCGGAACGGCGGCGCAGGGTGTCGCCATCGCAATACAGCACATCTTTGCGGACATCGAAGTAGAAGGCCGACAGATCCAGCGTGGCAAAGTTGAACACTGCTTGCCAGACGCCCTGGAAATCAAAAGCAGCGTAGCGCGTGCGCACAACCTCGTCCAGCTCGGCCAGACGGTGCAGCACCCATTGCTCAAGCTCGGGCATATCGGCGGCTGCGGTGCGGTCGGCCTCGGTAAAGTCCGACAGCGACCCCAGCATGAACCGCATGGTGTTGCGCAGGCGGCGATAGCTGTCGGCCACCCCTTTCAGGATCTCCGGCCCGATCCGCTGGTCAGCGGTATAGTCGGCCTGTGCCACCCACAGCCGCAGGATGTCGGCACCGTACTGGCGCACGACCTCATCGGGCACGATGGTGTTGCCGATGGATTTGGACATCTTCATGCCCTTGGCATCCAGCGTAAAGCCGTGCGTGACCACATTGCGATAGGGCGCACGGCCCGTGGTGCCGACCGATTGCAACAGCGACGAATGGAACCAGCCACGGTGCTGGTCGGTGCCTTCCATATAGACGTCCGCAATCCCGTCCTCAGAGCCGTCCTCACGGTCGCGCAGGGTAAAGGCGTGGGTCGAGCCACTGTCAAACCACACATCCAGAATGTCGGTGACCTGGTTGTAATCGTCAGGGTTGACGATGCCGCCCAGGAACCGCTCTTTCGCGCCGTCGGCGTACCAGACATCCGCGCCATCGGCCTCAAACGCTTCGACGATCCGCGCGTTCACATCCGCATTGCGCAGCAGGAAATCGGCGTCCGTGGGCAGTGCGCCCTTCTTGGTAAAGCAGGTCAGTGGCACGCCCCATGCCCGTTGACGCGACAGCACCCAGTCGGGGCGCGCCTCCATCATCGAATGCAGACGGTTGCGGCCCGACTTCGGCGTCCAGTTGACGTTGTCGATCTCGGTCAGGGCACGCTCGCGGATGGTCTTGCCGAATGTGTCCAGACCGTCGCCCACAACCTTGTCGATGGCGGCGAACCACTGCGGCGTGTTGCGATAGATCACGGGCGCTTTCGAGCGCCAGGAATGCGGATAGCTGTGCTTGATCTTGCCGCGCGCCAGCAGGCCGCCAACCTCGACCAGCTTGTCGATGATGGCGCTGTTTGCGTTGCCTTCCTTGCCGTTGGGTTTCAGGATCGCCTTGCCGCCAAAGAATGGCAGATCGTCGCGGAAACGCCCGTCTTCCATGACGTTATAGGTGATGACCTGTTCCAACATGCCCAGATCGCGGTAAAGCTCGTATTCTTCCAGACCGTGCGACGGGGCGCAGTGGACAAAGCCGGTGCCTTCGGTGTCGGTGACGAAATCGGCGGCACGGAAATCGCGCAGGTCGTCCCATTCGCCGTTGGCACCTTCGCACTGATCGAAAGGATGTCGAAGTGCGATGCTGGAAAGTTCATCAGCAGATACATCACGAATCCGCTTGTACATTCCTTCGTCCAAACGTGCCCGATTCATCACATCAACAGCCAATTTATCGGCCAACAGATACCTTTCCCCAGCGTTTACCCAACACTCTTCAGGAGTGGACGTAACCTCGTAGAGGCCATAGGAAATGCCTTCACCAAAAACCACTGCCTTGTTTGACGGGATGGTCCACGGAGTCGTGGTCCAGATAACCACATAGGCATTTTGCAGCCCAAGATCAAAAACTGCATCTGTATTCGGTTTCGGCCCCACAACCTTAAACTTCACCCAAACGGTAAAGCTTTCCTTGTCGTGATACTCGACCTCGGCCTCGGCCAGCGCGGTCTTCTCCACCGGCGACCACATCACGGGTTTCGAACCCTGATACAGCGTGCCGTTCATCAGGAACTTCATGAACTCCTCGGCGATCACCCGTTCGGCGTGGAAATCCATCGTCAGGTACGGGTTTTCCCAGTTGCCGGTGATGCCCAGACGTTTGAATTCCTCGCGCTGGATATCGACCCAGCCACGCGCGAACTCGCGGCATTCGCCCCGGAATTCGTTGATCGGCACCTGATCCTTGTCGCGGCCCTTCTTGCGGTACTGCTCTTCGATCTTCCATTCGATCGGCAGGCCGTGGCAATCCCAGCCGGGGATATAGCGCGCGTCAAAGCCCATCATCTGGTGGCTGCGCACGATCATGTCCTTGATCGTCTTGTTCAGCGCGTGACCGATGTGCAAATGCCCGTTGGCATAGGGAGGGCCATCGTGCAGCGTAAAGGGCGTGCGCCCCTCTTTTTCACGCAGGCGGTCGTACACGCCGATCTCCTCCCAGCGCGCCAGCCACTCGGGTTCGCGTTTGGGCAGGCCCGCGCGCATCGGGAATTCGGTGCGGGGCAGGTTCAGCGTGTCTTTGTATTCAGGTGTATCGGCGCACATGTCGGGCGTCCTTCGGATCAGGTCGGGAATATATGTTCAGTGAGGGTCGGTGCGATGGCTCAAACACCTGTTGCCCGGCGTCTCTATGGTCAGAGCGCCGGGGAAATAATTCGAATAATGAGCGCGGATAGCATCATCATGCCTGCCTTATAAGCAGCGCGGCATAGCCCTACAAGACCCCTTCTTTTGGCCACAAATATCCCGGGGGACGGCCACAGGCCGGGGGGCAGCGCCCCCTACTCCGCGTCCTCCCCGCGCGCTGCCGTCTTGTCCTGCGCCCAGCGGTTCAGCCACGCCAGCCCGGCAAGCGACAGCCCCAGCAGCAACAACGAAAACACCCGCACCAATCCGCCCAGCCCTGAAATGTCGATCAGGAACACTTTGGCCACCGCCAGCCCGATCACAGCCAGACCCGCGCGCCGCATCAGGTTCGAGCTGGCCGCCATCGACTGATAGAACAATCCCGCCCCTGCCAGCAGCAGCGCGACGGTATAGGTGTAAAGCTCGCCCTGCCCCATGCCACGGCTCAGCTCCATCGCATCAGGTCCCTGCCAGAAATGACGGATCACGCAGAACAGCCACAGCAGACCCAGCAACCCCGCAAGCCCCAACATGGCCAGCTTCAGCAACCGCGGCAGCGTATCGATCCGCCATGCGCCCAGCGCCAGCACCAGTGCCGGTGCCAGATAGGCGGGGGCCAACGTGTTGACCAGCGGCGGCCCTGCGACATCGCCGAACCAGGTGCTGAGCAACGGAGAAAACAGCAGCGCCCCAAGCGCCAGTGCCAGCAGACCGATCAGCGCAAAGACCGTCGCCAGCCCTGCCCGCGCCCAGCGCAAGGCACGGCGTCCCGCCATGCGCTGCACCTGTGCCAGCGCCAGCCCGAACCAGATCGTCGCGAACAGGCCCATCGCCCAATGCGATCCGACGCTGTCTTCGTCCAGCACATAGGAAATCGCACGATAAACCAGCAGCGTCACCAGAATCCCGCCAAAGGACCACGCCGCGCTGTCCAGCATCAGCACCGCCTCGTCGCGCCGCCCCTGGGCCACGCGCGGGCGCAGCAGCCACAGCCCCGCCACCATCGCACCAAAGGCGCTGCCATAGGCCAGCAGCATTTCGGCCAGCCCGGTGTCGACGGCCCAGACCATCCCCGGATCGGCTACCAGCCGGTAGCCCAGTGTCACCACGCCCGCCGCCACAAACCAGCTCATCTGCGGCAGGTCGAACTTGCGGTCCAGCCACGCGGCCACCACAACCGTCACCGCAATCGCCGCCGTCAGCGCCGCCAGCGACAGGATCAGCACCAGCGCAAAGGTGATGCACGACAGCGCTGACAGCACGAAAAACGCGGTGCGCAGGCGGTGTTCCGGCCCGTCCACGCGGGCAAAGCGTTCGGCCAGCACGCCCATCAGCGCCGCCAGCGCCGCCGCGTGCAGCGCCCAGGGGTAGGCTCCGATGGCCGTCGCCGGCTGCCATGTCACTTCGATCAGCACCGCCAGTCCCGGTGCGATCACCGCCGCCGCCAGCGCCCACAGCGGCGCGAACGCGCCACCGCGCAGCGACCGCCATGCGGTCAGCAGCGACAGCACCACGCCGATGCCCACCAACGCGGTGACGGTCAGGGGGAACTTGGCCTCTGGCGCATCGACATATGTGGTCAGGTAATCGGTAACGATGGGCGCGCGGTCCAGACCGACCAGTACAACCGCAGCGCCAAGGCCTGCGACCGGCAGCAGCGTCTGGTCCTGCAAGGCCGGTGCGCGCACCGACCAGCAGGTCCATGCCCCTGCCAGCACCGACAGCGCCAGCACCGACAACCCGAATTCGGCAGCGCCCTCCTGCGCGGTCGACATCAGCGCAAACACCGTCGCGGCCAGCGCGCCTGCGGCCAGCCAAGTTGGAAAGATCGGGCGCGTGGTCGGGGTCATCTGGTGCAGCATCGCGCCGCCGTGGTCCGGCGACACCGACCGCGCCGGTATCAGCACCGCCATCAGCGCCAGCGCAAAGACATAGGCCACTAAACCCGCAATCGTGTCATCCGCACCCATCACCAGCAGCCAGCCCGCGACATAGGCCAGCACAAGGCTGAGCACCGACACCCACGCCCAGCGTTTCAGCGTGTCGATGCCAAGCCCAAGGGCTGCGATAATGGTGAAATAGGCGTAGAAAATCGTCGGATCATCCGACGACCCGCCCACCACAAAGGGCGCGGCAAAGGCGCCGATCACCCCCACAGCCGCCAGCAGCGGGCCATGGAACCAGCCCAGAACCAGAGCCACCAGCGCCACCAGCACCATGCCGACCAGCGCCGTTTCCGGCCCGATCAGGTCATACAGCAGCCGCGCCGACAGAACGCCGCCAAACAGCGACACGATGCCCGCGCCGGAAAACACCGAGGGCAGATAGGCGGTGCTGGTGTCCTCGCCATCGCCGAACCGGCGGCGGATGTATTCCCCCGCCCCGATCAGCACCACGCCAAAGGCCAGCGCCGCAGCGACCCGTGCAGTGGGCGGCAACAGGCCGTTCTCGACGCCATATTGCACCAGAAACAGCCCCGCCAGCGCCAGCGACAGCGCCGAGACCGCGTAGAACCAGTTGTTCACCAACCATCTGCTCAGCCGTTGCATCCAGTCGGCGGCTGGCGAAGGCGGACGCGGTGCTGGCGTTTTGGCCGGGGTCCCGGCAGCGTCTGCCCGTGCAGCGATTACCGCAGCCGCAGGGGGCGGTGGTGGTGCAGGCTTTGCCGGTTCGGGGGGCTGTTCCGGCCTTGGAGATGCAGGCGCTTGTTGTGGTGCATTTTCTGCGGACGGTATCGCCGAGCCTGCACGCAGGCGCAGGGCCGTCAGTTCCTTTTCGACATCAGCAAGGCGTGATTTCACACCGCTGTGGCTGATCAGCAGATAGATCAATGCCACGGGAATCGCGATCACGATCCCCCCGATCAGAACCAGAAGACCTTCCATCGCGCCTTACCCCTACCCGACATTCAAAGCGCAGGTTAACGCTTTGGGCTGGCGGGGCAAAGTGAGGATTTCCTGACCCGGGGTCAGGCCCCTAGCTTCCCTTTGTGCCGAACAGCCCCGTCAGGCTGCGCTGAACGATTCCCCGGCTGGTCGGGCGTTTGCCGGCGGGGAACGGCAGCGGACGACAAACCTCCATCGCGGCCACACCCACGCGGGCGGTCAGCGCGCCGTTCACCAACCCTTCGCCAAAGCGGCGCGACAGCTTGCCCAGAAGCGAGCCGCCAAGGATCGGTTCCAGCATATCATCGCCCACGGCCACCGCCCCCGTGGCCACCAGATGCGACAGCACCGCACGGGTCAGCCGCCAGCTGCCAAGGAAGCCGGAGCGCCCGCCATAGACATCGGCCACGCGGCGGATCATCCGCAGGTTGGCGGTCAGCGCCGTGGCCACATCGGCCAGCGCCAGCGGCACCAGCGCCGTCACCGCCGCCACCTGGCGCGCCGCTGCCTCAACCTCGCGGGACGCCGCGGCATCCAGCGGCGCCAGCAGTTCGGCATCGGCCAGCGTCAGCAAGGCCGCCGCGTCCATCTGGTCGCCGCGCAGCTCGGCCAGGCGTTCGCGGCCCCAGCGGGTATCTTCGCGGCTGTTGTACAGCGCGACCAGACGGTCGGTCACCTTGCGCGCGGCAGGCAGGTCTGCGGCTTCGATTGCGCTGGCGGCCTGATGGCGCAGATCGTCAATGCGGGTCAGCCGCGCCAAAGCCGCCAGTTCACGGATCGCCATCAACAGCAGGATTGCGACGAACAGGGCGAACAGCCCGGTCACGATCCAGCCAAGGATCGGGGCGCGGTCGATCAAGCCGCTGGCAAAGTCCCACGCCGCAATCGACACCACGGCCCCGATCAGCGTCGTTGTCACCCACCAGAACAGCCGTCCCAACAGCGACGGACGCCGCGCCGCCAGCCGCGCCGCTGTCTGCATCGCGCGCCCCTGCGGCAGCGGCTCGGCCAGCGTGTCGGGCACCGGCGGTGCATCGGCGACCGATGGCGTTTCGGTAAGATCAATCAGAACCGGACCTTTGGCCATTACGCGGCCTCCCTATCTGCGTGCCATTCATAGCGGATGTCGGGCAGGCCCACGTCATTGCCCGCCCCGTCGGTATGCTGCACGGGGCGAAAGCCCGCGCGTTCGTAAAACCGGTTGGCCGCGGTATTCGCCGCAAAGGACCACAGCCCCAGCCGATTGCGCTGGCGTTTGGCGTGGTTCAACAAAGCCGTGCCCGTGGCGCGGTTCTGCGCTTGGGGCGCGACATAGAGGCTTTGGATTTCATCGCCTTGCAAGGCCAGGAACCCCACGACGCCTTCATCGGTGCGTGCTGTCGTCACCCAACCCGCGTCTATCATATCAGCGGCAAACATCAGCTCTTGGGCGCGCGAATGCACCCGTGGCAGCCACGGCGTTGCATCGACATTCGCAGTCAAGATCGCCCCCACCGTGCCAGCATCCAGCGGGCGGGCCGCACAAATTTCAACGGCGTTCATAGCTTGTCCCCGATCAGGAATTGCGCGGCGCGGTCCAGCCGGATGTGGGGCGGCCCGTCGCCGGGGCGCAGGGTCAGCGTGGCGGGCGCAAAGCGCATCACTTGATAATCGCCAGCCAGCCAGTTCTCGCCCCGCTGCGGGTTCAACAGATGCGACGGATCGCTGGGCAGATGGCCGGGAAAGAACGCCGCCTGCTTGCCGGTGTCCAAGAGCTTGCCCTGCACCATTCCCAGCGTTTCACCGTCATGGGGCATGTCCGTTTCCGTCGTGGCGCGCAGCGACGCAATGGCCAGCGATTGCGTGTCTGCGCCGGCAAAGCGCGCCTTGTCGGTGGCATCGCGCACCAGCGCCTGCATGATCGCGGTCAGCTCTGCGTGCTGGCTGTGGTGCAAATGGTCGGCCTTGGTCGCGGCAAACAGGATCTTCTCGACCCGTTTGCCCATCAGCAACCGCGTCAGGAAGGCATTCCGGCCGGGGCGAAAGGCCGACAGGATGTCGGTGAGCGCGCCGCGCAAATCCTCAAGCGCTGCGGGGCCGTTGTGGATCGCCCCCAAGGCGTCGACCAGCACCACCTGTCGGTCGATGCGGGCGAAATGGTCGCGAAAGAAGGGTTTGACCACTTGCGCCTTATACGCCTCGTAACGGCGGTCCATTTCGCGCAGCAGCGACCCGCGCGGGGCGGCGCCAGCGGGCAGCGGCGCAAAGGTCAGCACCGGAGAGCCCGCCAGATCACCGGGCAGCAGAAAGCGACCCGGCGCACAGTCCGAGTAGCCCGCGCGGCGCGCGTCTTGCAAATAGGCGGCAAAGCCTGCGGCAAGGTCCTGGGCCACCGGCTCGTCCAGCCTGGCTGCCCCGTCCACCTGCGCCACCTTGGCGCGGTATCCGGATGCCTCTTCGCGGCTGGCGATGGATGCCAGCGTGGCCGCCGACCATTCGCTGTATGACTTGTCCAGCAATGTCAGATCCAGCAGCCATTCGCCGGGATAGTCGACAATGTCGATATGCACCGTGCGCGGCCCCTTGAGCCCCGCAAGCAGCCCCTTGGGGCGCACCCGCAGACTGACCCGCAGTTCGGAAACATGGCGGGTGCTGTCGGGCCAGTGGGCAGGATCGGCCGTGAGCGCGCCAAGATGGCTTTCGTAGTCGAATCGCGGGACCGTGTCGTCGGGCTGGGGTTGCAGGAATGCTGCCTCGATCCGTCCCTCGGATGCGGCCAGAAGATGCGGCATACGGCCCCGGTCCAGAAGGTTGGCGACCAGCGAGGTGATGAACACCGTCTTGCCCGAGCGCGCAAGGCCTGTGACCCCAAGGCGCACCACGGGTTCAAAAAGTGTTTCGGACACCGTGTCCTGCACGCTTTCGACGCCGCGTACCAGACTGTCGGCTATTGCTGATATGACCACAGGGTCCCCTTGTTCTGCCCGATCACCCTGAAAGGTGACGCATGTTGTTGAGATGAACATAGGGTGTCCACCACAGGCTTGCCAGTGGGGCTGCGTGGCGCTAGGGCATGCGCCATGCCCCGTTATGCGTTGAAAGTCGAATATCATGGTGCGCCATTCGTCGGATGGCAGCGGCAACCGGACCAGCCGTCGGTTCAGGGTGCCATCGAGGCTGCGCTGGCGAAACTGGAACCGCGCGCGCACACCATCGCCGCCGCCGGGCGGACCGATGCGGGCGTGCATGCGCTGGCTCAGGTGGCCCATTGCGACATGGACAAGGACTGGGATCCGTTTCGTCTGTCCGAGGCGATCAACTATCACCTGAAACCCGCGCCGGTGGCGATTGTGGATTGCGCGCAGGTCGCGGACGACTGGCACGCGCGGTTTTCGGCGCTTGAGCGGAAGTACCTGTTCCGCCTGCTGATGCGCCGCGCGCCTGCAACCCATCAGGACGGGCTGGTGTGGCGCGTGAACCGTGAACTGGACGTAGAGGCGATGCGCGCAGGCGCGGCGCATTTGCTGGGCTTGCATGATTTCACAACCTTCCGGTCGTCGATCTGTCAGGCGGAAAGTCCGGTCAAAACGCTGGACGCGCTGGATATTGTGCGCGTCGGGACCGATTGGGGCCCCGAGGTGCAGTTCACCGTGCGGGCGCGGTCGTTCCTGCACAATCAGGTGCGCAGCTTTGTCGGCACGCTGGAACGGGTCGGCAGCGGCGGCTGGGCACCGGATGATGTGCGCCGCGCGCTTGAGGCGCAGGACCGTGCGGCCTGTGGGCCGGTGTGTCCGCCGCAGGGCTTGTATCTGGCCGGTGTGCAGTACCCTGAAGACCCGTTTGCGGGCTGATGTGGGTCGGGGCTCTGCCCCCGGCGCTGCGCGCCTCCCCCGGAGTTTATCTGGCAAGATGAAGGGTCATGCCTGCGGTTTGGGAAGATCAAGCCAGAGCGGCCCCTTGCGATAGCCGCCACGGATCAGGTGGCCGCGTTTACGCGCCTCCGGGAACTGGTCCAGCCAGTCGCGGTAACGGTCGTTGGTGACGATCGGTGCCCTGAGGTCGCGGGCGGTTTGCAGGATCAACGGGTCGGCGGGCGTGCCTTTGTCCACCACGCGCACATGGCTGTCTGGCAGGTTCAGTGCAGCGGCAAAGTCGGTTCCGTGCCAATATTTTCCATAGAGCAGATGGCCTGCGTTGGCGTCGAAAATCACCGACGAAGACAGGCCCCGGTCGGTCAGGGTGTTCACCACTTCGCGCACGGGGGCCAGATCGGGCGATTGGGTTTTCCAGTACATCACGTTCGATCCGTCAAGGATGACGGGCGGGCCTGTTCGCGCTTTACGCGGTGCGGGCCGTCTTTTCGGCGCAGCACGCGGGCGGCGCAGCAACAGGAGTGCCGCTGCCAGCGCCATCGGGCCCGCCAGCAGCAACAGATCCGACCAGCCGGGCAGCAGGACGGCCGCGGCGATACCGACACAGGAGAGAAGAAACAGCAGGAATGGTGCGCGCATACCGCAGTTCTAACGGCACCGCATCATACAGCCAAGGGTTGTTTTGTCAGCGGGCCTCGGGGTGGCTGGCCAGAGCCAGCAGGCCACCTGCAATCGCCCAGTTCTTGACGAAGATGCTGATCTGCCAGGGGTCGTCAGGCCGGAAGTGAAACACCGATGTGACCATGCAATACACCGCCAGCGCCACCGCCATCATGCCAAGCCGCGTACCAAACCACAGCGCAAAAGCACCCAAAGCGTTGAACACCATCGCTGGCCAGACCAGCACGGCGGGCAGCCCCAGACCGCGCAGCAAATCCATTGCAGGAACAGGATCGACAGTTTTCTGCGCAGCCCCTGCGGCAAAGAACGCACCCAGAAGGGCGCGCCCCGCGCGAAAAAGCCAGATGCGATATCCGCTCATGCGTTCTGCGGCGTGAAGGTCAGGCTGACACCGTTGAGGCAATGGCGTTTTCCGGTTGGTTCGGGTCCGTCATCAAAAATATGTCCCAGATGGCTGCCGCATCGGCGGCAGTGGCATTCGGTACGCACATAAAACAGCAATTTGCGATCTTGCTTGGTTTCGATCGCATCGGGCAGGCTGTCGTAAAAGCTGGGCCAGCCGGTGCCGCTGTCGAATTTGGTCTTGGCATCATAAAGTGGCAGATCGCAGCCCTTGCAGTGAAACACGCCTGCCCGCTTTTCGTCGTTGAGCGGACTGGTAAAGGGGCGCTCGGTCTCTTCCTCGCGCATCACCGCGTATTCGGTGTCAGTCAGCATTGCACGCCATTCGGCCTCGGTACGGGTGATTTCAAAACTGCCCTCGGCGGCAGAAACACCCTCGGGTCGCAAAACGGCCAGCGCAGCGCCGGATACCAGAAAATTTCGGCGTCGCATCAGATGATCCTTTCGTGACGGAGATAGGTGAAAAGGAACCCGGTATTGGTGGGTTGGTCGCCTGCATGGGGGGCAGACAACCAACCCTGTCGGAAGAACATCTACGAATTTTGAACGTCAACAGCTACGGTGGCGTCGATCAGGCCAGTCGAAGGGTATGCGTCCTTAATTGTTAAATATCCGACGTTTCCGGTTCACTCGTTACAGATCGACCAAGGCAGCTATATTGGCCGCTGCGTAACAGGAGTCACGCAAGACACCGCATGAAGTTTCACGCGGTGTCGGTTTTTTTTGAAATTTTTCTGAACGCGCGTTCGAAGCGGTTTCTTACAGCGCCTGTTCGACCGCTGCGGCCGCCAGAACAGCCCCCGTGGGTGCCCCTGTGGGCGACCCGCCAGCGGGCTCGTCGGACAGTGCCAGCGTCAGAGCCCCCGCCACCGCGCGCAGGTTTTCCGGCAAGGCAACCTGCCATTCACCATCAAGCGGCAGAACGCCCAGCGAAACCGGTGCCGCATCGGGTGCAATGGCCCACAGTTCCGTGACACGTCCCGCAGGCGGGGCTACGGTGCTGCTGCGCACAAGGTTCAGCAGACCGGTCTGGGGCGACAGCGTTGCCGTCAGCACAAAGTCACGCTGCTCGGGCGCCAGCTGCGCGGTGTAGACGGGTCCGGTGGGTTGCAAACGCTCGGGCAGATATGTGAACAGGGCCGCGGCAATCAGGGCGGCGGTCGTCAGACCGATCCAGACCGGTGGGCGCAGCCAGCGCAGCGCGCTGGCAGGTTTCGGGCCAAAGACACGCGTCATCAATGCACGGCGGGCGGCAGCCGATGGCTGCACCGGATCCAGCGCATCCGCAAGCGCCGAAAGGTTGCGCTGCCATGCGACGACTTCTGCCGCGAAAGCCGCATCGCTGCGCACACGGCGTTCGGCGTCTTCTGCTTCTTGATCTTCCAGCAGTCTCAGCGCGTATTCAGCAGCCAGTGCGCGGTCGTCTTCTGTGAGTGTTGTATCAGCCATCGGACATACACTCGCGCAGCGCGATCAACCCCCGACGCAGCCAGGTACGCATGGTGTTCAGCGGTTGTTTGAATTCTTCGGCCAGCTCGGCATAGCTGCGTCCGTCCAGATAGGCACCGCGCACAGCTGCCGCACGGTCGGGGGGGAGTTCATCCATACAGCCCGTCAGCCTGCGCGCCGAGGACGCGGCAATCGCCTGCCGTTCGGGACCGGGGTCGGGCGAGGCAAGGGACAGCGCCGGATCATCCACATCCGTCGTGAACCTGCGTTTGCGCAGACGGTCGATTGCAGTATTGCGTGCAATCGTGATCAGCCATGTCATCGGGCTGTGCCCGGTGGTCTGATACCGCCCTGCATGGGTCCAGATTTTGATATAAGCGTCCTGCATTGCATCCTCTGCTGAGGCTCGGTTGGACAAGACACGCAGACAGACTGCAAGAAGTTTCGCAGAGGTGGCATCAAACAGGCTCTCGAACGCTGCGCGATCGCGCAGCGCACACCGGGAAATCAAGTCTTCTAGTTCGCCGTGGTCCATGCGCCCTTATGTGTTGCAGGCTTCTTCGGTTTCAACACTTATTCTTGAAGTCGAACACAATTGCCTGGATGTCCGTGCCGGAACCCGACGGGGAAAGGCTGCAATCACGCAATAAAACAACGGCTGCGCGCACGTTGACAATACAAGCGGTTGGACTTCATATCGTTCAAACATTAACTTTCTGGGTTCAGGCGCCACATAGTTCTTAGCGAAAACACGCATTCTTGGATATGACAGACCGATGAAAGACGACGAAAAAATCTTGTCCCAATTCGATTTGCGTCAGTTTCTGACCTATCGTCTCTCGAAGTTGCAGAACGCATTGAATGCCCAGGCAGGGCATGTTCTGGCCAGCCACGGCGATATCACACTGACCGAATGGCGCATTCTGTACATTTTGCGCAGCATGTCGACCGCCACCATGAGCCAGATCGTCAAGGAAAGCCGTCTGGACAAGGCGCAGATCAGCCGCGCGATCAAGGGGTTGGTGGACAAGGGACTGATTGCGAGCGTACAGGACGAACGCGACCAGCGCCGCCAGTTGCTAAGCGCCACCGCCGAGGGGCGGGCGCTTAAGGAAAAGATCCTACCGATCATGATGCGCCGCCAGGAGGCCATGACAGAAGGTTTGACACAGGCCGAGATCGACACCTTTATCAAGGTATTGGACCAGCTGGACGAAACCGCCCTGCGCCGCGAATTCTAGCCCTGTCGCAGCGGGGATGCCCCCCGCTGCCATGCCCCACCCTCAGCCTTTCAGGATACCGGGCAGGTTCAGCCCGTTTTCGCGCGCGCAATCCAGCGCGATGTCATATCCTGCATCCGCATGGCGCATGACGCCGGTTGCCGGATCGTTCCACAGCACGTTGGCAATGCGGCGGTCCGCGTCCTCGGACCCGTCACAGCAGATCACCATGCCCGAGTGCTGGGAAAAGCCCATGCCGACGCCGCCCCCGTGGTGCAGCGACACCCATGTCGCCCCGCTGGCCACGTTCAGCATCGCGTTCAGCAACGGCCAGTCGCTGACCGCGTCCGACCCGTCCTTCATCGCCTCGGTCTCGCGGTTGGGGGACGCGACCGAGCCTGAGTCCAGATGGTCACGACCAATCACGACAGGCGCCGACAGCTCGCCAGTGCGCACCATTTCGTTGAACGCCAACCCCAGCTTGTCGCGCAGGCCCAGACCCACCCAGCAGATGCGGGCAGGCAGACCCTGAAAGGAGATGCGTTCGCGCGCCATATCCAGCCAGTTGTGCAGGTGCGGATCGTCGATCAGTTCTTTCACCTTGGCGTCGGTCTTGTAGATATCCTCGGGATCACCCGACAGCGCAGCCCAGCGGAACGGGCCGATGCCACGGCAGAACAGCGGGCGGATATAGGCGGGCACAAAGCCGGGGAAGGCAAAGGCATTCTCAAGCCCCTCTTCCTGCGCCACCTGACGGATGTTGTTGCCGTAATCCAGCGTCGGCACGCCCGCATTCCAGAAATCAACCATCGCGGCCACGTGGTTTTTCATCGACGCGCGGGCGGCTTTTTCCACCGCCTTGGGGTCGCTTTCCTGCTTGGCACGCCATTCGGCCACCGACCAGCCTTGGGGCAGATAGCCGTGCACCGGATCGTGGGCCGAGGTTTGGTCGGTCACGATGTCGGGGTGAATGCCGCGTTCGACCAGTTCGGCGAACACATCCGCCGCATTGCCGATCAGCCCCACGCTTTTTGCCTCGCCCGCCTTGGTCCAGGCCTCGATCATCTCAAGCGCCTGATCCAGCGTATGCGCTTTTTCGTCCACATACCGCGTGCGCAGGCGGAAATCGACGCGGGTTTCGTCACATTCCACGGCCAGACAGCAGGCCCCCGCCATCACGGCAGCCAGCGGCTGCGCGCCGCCCATGCCGCCCAGACCGCCGGTGAGGATCCAGCGCCCTTTCAGGTCGCCTTCGTAATGTTGGCGGCCCGCTTCCATGAAGGTTTCATAGGTGCCCTGCACGATGCCCTGGGTGCCGATATAGATCCACGATCCGGCAGTCATCTGGCCGTACATCGCCAGACCCTTTTTATCCAACTCGTTGAAATGGTCCCAATTGGCCCAATGCGGCACAAGGTTGCTGTTGGCGATCAGCACGCGCGGTGCGTCCTTGTGGGTTTGAAACACGCCCACGGGCTTGCCCGATTGCACCAGCAGCGTCTGGTTGTCTTCCAGCTCTTTCAGCGCCGCCACGATGGCGTCGAAATCCTCCCACGTGCGCGCAGCCCGGCCGATGCCGCCGTAAACCACCAGCTCATGCGGGTTCTCGGCCACGTCCGGGTGCAGGTTGTTCATCAGCATACGCATCGGCGCTTCGGTCAGCCAGCTTTTGGCGGTGATCGTCGTGCCGGTGTCGGGGAATACGTCGCGAAGGTTGTGGCGCGGGTTTGTCATGATGTGCCTTTCAACTGGGGGGCCATTTCGGCCAGCGTGGTCAGGATGTCTTGCAGATGGATGCGCAAGGCGCGGGATTTGGTTTCGTCATAGGTCCAGGGAGCGGCTTCGTCCGTCAGATAGGTGGACTGGGCCAGCTCCATCTGGATCGCGTGGATGCCGCTCGCAGGCTGGCCATAGTGGCGGGTTGTCCAGCCGCCCTTGAACCGTCCGTTCAGGACGTGACTTTGTGTGGCCGCCGCGCAGACCGCCACGGTCGCGGCTTCGATCTGCGGGGCACAGGTGCGCCCCATATCGGTGCCGATGTTGAAATCCGGCAGGATGCCGTCGAACAAAAAGGGGATATCGCTGCGGATCGAGTGGCAATCGTACAAGATCGCAACGCCGTGGCGCGCCTTGACCCGCTCCAGTTCCGCCTGCAAGGCCACGTGATAGGGCGTGTGATAGGCCACGTGGCGGCGTTCGATCTCGGCGGCGTCGGGTTCGGTTTGCCAGATGTCGTGCCCGTCAAAGTCGGTCAGCGGCACCAGTCCCGTGGTGTTCTGACCGGGGTACAGGCTGGCCCCGCTGGGATCGCGGTTGGCGTCGATGACATAGCGATGGAATGTGGCGCGCACGGTCGTGGCCCCGGCCAGCAGCCCGTCATACAGCGTGTGAATATGCCAGTCGGTGTCGGCGAGTTCCCTGCCCCGCGCGTTCAACGCCGCGTGGATGTCGGCGGGCACAAAGGTTCCGGTGTGCGGCAGGCCCAGCACCACGGGGCTGTCGCCGTGAGTGATTTCGACAGGGGTCATGCCATCTCTCCGCGCACAAAGGCCGGAAGCTCGGCGCTTGCGACCAACTGGCCGTCCCGCACCATCGCGGCTGCCGCCTCGAGGCTGGGGGCCATGTAGCGGTCCTCGGCCACTTCGGGCACGCTCTGGCGCAGGGTGGAAATGACGGCCCGCAAAGTCTCGCTGGTCTGCAAGGGGACACGGAACCCGATGCCTTGCGCACCGCAAATCGCCTCGACGCCCAGGATCACGTTCAGGTTGGCGTTCATCCGCGCCAGTCGACGTGCAGCATGTGCGGCCATGCTCACGTGGTCCTCCTGGTTGGCAGAGGTCGGCGTGCTGTCGGTGGTGCAGGGATTGGCCAGATGCTTGTTTTCGCTCATCAGCGCCGCTGTGGTCACCTCGGCGATCATCAGGCCCGAGTTCAGGCCCGGATCAGGTGTCAGAAAGGGCGGCAGATCAAAGCTGAGCGTCGGGTCCACCATCAGTGCCACGCGCCGCTGCGCAATCGCACCGATTTCCGAAATGGCCACCGCAATCTGGTCGGCAGCAAAGCCCACAGGTTCGGCATGGAAATTCCCGCCCGACACGATCATGCCGCCGTCGGGGTGGCTGTCATCCACCAGCACCAGCGGGTTGTCGGTGACGGCGTTCGCCTCGATTTCCAGCGTGCGGGCGGCGGCGTGCAGCAGGTCCATCGCGGCACCGGTCACCTGCGGCTGGCAGCGGATGCAATAGGGGTCCTGCACACGGGTGTCGCCGTCGCGGTGGCTTTCGCGGATTTCCGAACCTGCCATCAGCGCACGTTGCGCACGGGCCACCGCAATCTGGCCCGCATGGCCGCGCAGGGTGTGAATGGCGTCTTCCAGCGGTGCAGTGCTGCCCATGATCGCGTCAGTGCTGAGCGCGCAGGTGACAACACTGGCCGACGCATTGGCCCAAGCGCCCCACAGCCCCACCAGCGCGCAGGCAGTGGAAAACTGCGTGCCGTTGATCAGCGCCAGACCTTCTTTCGGCCCCAGCGTGATCGCCTCCAGGCCGGCAGCCTTCAACGCCTCGCCCCCTGCCATGCGGGTGCCGTCAAAGACCGCCTCGCCTTCGCCGATCATCACGGCTGCCATATGCGCCAGTGGCGCAAGGTCGCCCGAGGCACCGACCGAGCCTTGATCCGGGATCACCGGGTTCACGCCTTTGGCCAGCATCCCCTCGATCAAAGCAACCGTAGACCACGCCACTCCCGATGCCCCCCGCCCCAACGACAGCAGTTTCAACACCATCATCAACCGCGTGGTCGCCGCATCCAGCGGTGTGCCGACGCCGCAGCAATGGGACAGGATCAGGTTGCGTTGCAGCCGCGCGGTGTCCTTGGCCGCGATCTTGACCGAGGCGAGTTTGCCAAAGCCGGTGTTCACACCATAAACCGCCGCCTCGCCCGCCGCCGCCTTGGCGACCAGCGCTGCCGCAGCCTCGACACCCTTGCGGGCATCGGAGGTCATGGCTGCTGCGGCCCCATGCGCCCAGATCTGGTGCAGGGTCGATAGTGTCGTGGTGCCGGGTGTCAGGGTAACGGTCACAATGTGCCTCCGAAAATGCGGGAATGAAGGGGATTAAAGCCGATGCGATAGGCCAGTTCGGCAGGTTCGGACACGTCCCAGACCGCCAGATCGGCGCGCATATCCGGTGCGATCCGGCCCTGATCGGTCAGGCCCAGCGCACGTGCCGCGTTGCGGGTCAGCCCTGCCAGCGCCTCGGCGGGTGTCAGGCGAAACAGCGTGCAGGCCATGTTCAGCGCCAGCAAGGGCGAGGCCAGCGGCGAGGAGCCGGGGTTGCAATCGGTCGCAACCGCCATCGGCACGCCGGCAGTACGAAAGGCCGCGACGGGGGGCATTTGGGTTTCGTGCAGGGTGTAAAAGGCCCCCGGCAGCAACACCGCAACGCTGCCCGCCTGCCCCATGGCTTCGGCGTCGGCGGCGTTGGCGTATTCGACATGATCGGCGCTGAGCGCGCCATAGCGTGCGGCCAGTTGCGTGCCACCGATGTTCGACAATTGCTCGGCGTGCAGTTTCACAGGCAGGCCCAGCGCGCGTGCCGCGTCGAACACCCGCGTGATTTGGGCCGTATCAAAGGCAATGCCTTCGCAAAACCCGTCCACCGCATCCACCAGCCCTTCGGCATGGGCGGCGTGCAGGGTCGGGATGCAGACCTGAACAATATAGGCGTCCGCATCGCCCGCATATTCGGGCGGCACCGCATGGGCGCCCAGATAGGTCGTGCGCACCGTGACCGGGCGCACCTCTGCAACTTGCCGCGCCACGCGCAGCATTTTCAACTCGCTCTCGCGGTCCAGACCATAGCCGGATTTGACCTCGATGGTGCTGACCCCTTCGGCGATCATCGCGTCCACGCGGGTCAGCGCCGCGTGCAACAGCGCCTCGGGCGTGGCGTCGCGCGTGGCGCGCACGGTCGACACGATACCGCCGCCACTGCGCGCGATCTGTTCGTAAGAGACGCCTTCCAGCCGCTGTTCAAACTCGCCCGCGCGGTTGCCGCCAAACACCAGATGGGTGTGACAGTCGATCAGCGCAGGGGTCACCAACCGCCCGCCCAGATCGGTGGCGTCTTGGGCGGTATGTTCGGCAGGCAGATCCGCCTGCGGCCCGACCCAGACGATGCGGGCACCGTCGATCACAATCGCGCCGTCGTCGATCATGCCATAGCCCTGCGGGGCGGTCATGGTGGCGATACGGGCGTTGGTCAAAAGCATGGTCACGACTCACTTGTCATTTGTGCAGATTTGTTTTTATTATGTCTGCACATATTAATCTGTCAAGCGAGGCATCATGGAAAAGCTCTGGGCATCTGAGGCGCTGTTGCCAAACGGTTGGGCGCGCGATGTGACGGTGGCCGTCGACGCGGGGCGCATTGCCGCTGTCACCGCGAACACACCGCGCAGCGGCGCTGATCTGGGGCTGTTGCTGCCTGCCCCGGTGAATGTACACTCACACGCCTTCCAACGGGCAATGGCCGGTCTGACCGAACGGCGTGGCCCCGATCCGCGCGACAGTTTCTGGACATGGCGGCAGCTTATGTTCCGCTTTCTTGACCGGCTGACGCCCGATGACGTGCAGGCGATCACCGCCTTTGTGCAGATGGAAATGCTTGAGGCAGGTTACGGCGCGTCGGTCGAATTCCATTATCTGCATCACCAACCCGGCGGTGTGCCCTATGACGATCTGGCCGAGATGTCGGGACGCATCGTGGCGGCGGCCGAACAGTCGGGCGCGGGGCTGTGTCTGGTGCCGGTCCACTACCAATACGGCGGCTGTGACATGCGCGATCTGGGGCCGGGTCAGGTGCGCTTTGGCAATGACGCCGCGCGGTTTGAACAGTTGCACGCCGCTGCCGGCAAGGCGCTGCGCGCCCTGCCCGCCGATCACATGCTGGGCGCGGCCCCCCATTCGCTGCGCGCCGTGCGCCGCGAAGACCTGGGCGCATTTGCCAGCCGCTATCCGCACGGTCCCCTGCACATGCATCTGGCCGAACAGAGTCCCGAGGTGGACGAGGTGCAGGCAAGCTGGGGCGCGCGGCCTGTTGACTGGGCGCTGGACCATATGGGGCTGGATGATCGCTGGTGCCTGATCCATTGTACGCAAATGACACCGAACGAAACGCAATCGCTGGCCGCAACGGGGGCCGTGGCGGGGCTGTGCCCGATCACCGAAAGCTCGCTGGGGGATGGCATTTTCGACGGTGTTCGCTGGTTCGATGCGGGCGGCGCGGTGGCTGTGGGGTCTGACAGCAACATCCGCATCAGCCTGTCCGAAGAGCTGCGCACACTGGACTATTCGCAACGCCTGCGTGACGGCACGCGCGCGGCGCTGGCGACAGAACAGGCATCGACGGCGCGTCGCATCCTTGACGCCGTGCTGGCAGGCGGCGCGCAGGCTGCGGGGCGCGACAGCGGGGCCATCGCCGTTGGACAATGGGCCGATCTGCTGGCGCTCGATTCCGGTTCGATCCACCTTGAGGGGCGCAGCGGCGATCAGGCGCTGGACAGCTGGATCTTTGCCGGTGACGACCGGCTGGTGCGCGATGTCTGGTCGGCAGGCCGCCATGTGGTACAGAACGGCGCGCACATCCGGCGCGAGGCTATCGTGGCCGCCTATCGCAAGGTGATAAAATCGCTGGGGGATGCCCTGTGACAACAGCCTTTCGCAACTGGCAAGCGGTGCAACAAGAGGTGCTGCGCCGCATTCATGCCCGCGAATGGGCGCCGGGCGATCTGATCCCGAACGAGGCCGATCTGGCCGCCGAATTCGGCTGCGCCCGCGCCACGGTCAACCGCGCACTGCGGGCGGTGGCCGAGGCCGGTCTGCTGGACCGCAAGCGCAAGGCAGGCACACGCGTGGCGCTGCAACCGGTGGCGCGGGCCACCCTGTCGATTGCGGTGATCCGCCAGGAGGTCGAAGACAAGGGCGGGCGCTATGGTTATAGCCTGCTGGAACGCGCGCTGATGCCCCCGCCTGCCCGCGTGCGCGCCGCGCTCATGACGCGCGACAGTGCCCTGCTGCATGTGCGCGCGCTGCATTTTTCCGACGACACCCCCTATGCGCTGGAAGACCGCTGGATCAATCCGCAGGGGGCGCCGGGGGTGTTGGACCAGTCGTTTGACACCACCAGCGCGAACGAATGGCTGCTGGAACACACGCCCTATACCCGTGGCGACATCGCCCTGTCGGCGCACAACGCCAGCCGCTCCGAAGCGCATGAGCTGGGATGTCTTGAAGGGGCGGCCCTGTTTGCCGTGACGCGCAACACCTGGAACGGTGCAACCGCCGTCACCCGCGTGCGGCTGCTGTTTGCACCGGGTCATATGATGCAGGCGGATTTGTAGGGCCGGACCCTAGGTCACATACCCATAAAAGGGATTCACAGACTTTAGAAAACGTGATTCACTTTCCGGCAAATGTGGAGGTGAGAATGGCACGTTTTGATTTGACAGATTTTGAATGGTCGGTGATCCAGCCGTTGCTGCCGACGAAGGTGCGCGGCAAGCCCCGTGTGGATGACCGGCGGGTTTTGAACGGCATCTTCTGGCGCTTGCGGACTGGTGCGCCCTGGGCAGACATTCCTGCACGATACGGGCCGCATACGACCTGTGTGAACCGCTTCAACCGCTGGCGGCGTGCGGGCCACTGGGCGCGTATTCTTGAAGCAATATCAGAGGCATATGAGGGTGAGGTGCAAATGATTGACAGCTCCTCCATCCGGGTACACCAACAGGGCGCAAATGGCCCTAAAAAGGGGGCGATCCGATTGCCTGGGTCGCTCAAGGGGCGGGCTGACAACGAAAATCCACGCTTTGGTGGACGCGCTTGGCCGCCCGATCCGGCTCATGCTGACGGCTGGGCAGGCCTATGATGGACACGCGGCAGAGCAGATGCTGGATCGACTGAAAGAAGGCTGCAGCGTGCTGGCGGATCGCGCCTATGACAGCAACGCGATCCGTGATTTGATCGCCAAACAGAAGGCGCAAGCCGTGATCCCTTCGATGCCGCAACGCAATCCTGTCATCCCGCATGATCGCGAGCGTTACAAAGCACGCAACGCAGTGGAGCGTTTCTTCAACAAACTCAAAAATTTCCGCGCGGTAGCAACAAGATATGACAAACGCGATGATAATTTCCTCGCATCCATACAACTCGCGTCAATCAGGATCTGGTTGCGAACTTATGAGTCGGTGACCTAAGCTCAGGCCCCTGCTTTTCACCCTGTCTTGGACTTGGCCGGATTTTGCAGCGACGACATCAGAAAGTGGAACTTTTCGCCCTGCACCGCGACATGGTTGCGCAGGCTGTCCGCGCACAAGGTCGCGTCATTGCCTGCAAGTGCGCTGACGATGGCCTGATGCTCTGCCATCGATTGATCCATACGCCCCCGCAGGTTCAGTTGGTGGCGGCGGAACGGTTTCAGACGCTTGTGCAGGCGCAGCGCTTCTTGTTCCAGAAAACTGTTGCCGGACTGGCGATAGATGATTTGGTGAAAACGCTCGTTCTCGACGTAATAGGTGTCGACATCGCGCGCAACGACGGCGGCGCTGCACTTGCGGTTCGCTTCGCGCAAGTCTTCCAGCGCTTCGTCGGTGATCCGTCGCGCGGCCAGCCGACCGCAAGCGGCCTCAAGCTCGGCCATCACTTCGAACATTTCAATCAGCTCGACCGGACCAGGCTGGCGCACGAAAGCCCCGCGCCGCGGGATCAGCTCGACCAGACCGGACAGTGCCAGCCGTTGAAAGGCCTCGCGCAGCGGCGTGCGCGACACGCCGAAATTCTCGGAAATCCGCACTTCGTCCAGCCGGTCGCCATCGGCGTAGGTACCGTTGAAAATCAGCTCTTCAAGCTCTTGGGCGATGGTGTCGGCGCGGCGTGTTTCCATTATTTTCAAATGCCACAGGGCCGATAAAAACTCAATAGAGGTTATTTTGTATACAAAACTTGACTGACAGACCTCAATTGTTAACCCTGAGGCATGTCGTGCCACGGGAGAGGTGCGCAATTGGGAGGATAAAATGAAAACTATTTTCAAGAATGTGCTGGCGGTATCGGCGCTGGTTGGCGTGGCCGGGATGGCAAACGCAACCGAACTGCGTCTGTCGCACCAATGGTCCAATCAGGATGTGCGTCACAAGGTGGCACAGATCGTTGCCGACGAGGTCGCTGCCGCTGACGTCGATCTGGACATCAAGATTTTCGGCTCGAAATCGCTGTTCAAACCGCGCGAGCAGTACAAGCCGCTAAGCCGTGGCCAGCTGGACATGACCGTGCTGCCCCTCAGCTATGCAGGTGGCCAGCAGCCGGCCTATAACCTGACCCTGATGCCCGGTCTGGTCAAAAACCACGATCACGCCGCCCGTCTGAGCGAGAGCCCCTTTATGGAAGCGCTTGAAGCCAAGATGGCAGAGGATGACGTGATGGTGCTGGTGCACGGCTATCTGGCCGGTGGTTTTGCCGGGGCAGACAAATGCATCACCAAACCCGAAGATGTCGCCGGCCTGCAAACCCGCGCGGCGGGCAAGGCGTTTGAACAGATGCTGGCCGGCGCAGGTGCGTCAATTGCCTCGATGGCCTCGTCCGAGATCTACAACGCGATGCAAACCGGTGTGCTGAATGCGGCGAATACTTCGTCTTCGTCTTTTGTGTCCTATCGCATTTACGAGCAGGTCAAATGCTATACGCCTGCGGGCGACGTGGCCTTGTGGTTCATGTACCAGCCGCTGCTGATGAACAAATCCAAGTTCGAAAGCCTGACCGAAGCGCAACAGGCCGCCCTGCTGGCAGGAGCCGCAAAAGCGCAGGAATTCTATCTGGAAGAAGCCAAGAAAGAAGACGCTGAATCGGCACGCGTGTTCAAAGAGGCGGGTGTCGAGATTGCGGCGATGAGCGCGGCCGATTTCGACGCATGGCGCGCATTGGCACAAGAAACCTCGTACAAGGCCTTTGTCGAAGAGGTGCCCGACGGGCAGGCGTTGCTGGATATGGCGCTGGCCGTCGAATAACCGAGGCGAGCGGGGCGCGTCTTGTGCGCCCCGCACCCACATTTTCCAATACATTCAAGCGGGGGCTTTATGGCTGGCCATGACACAAGCGGGCGCGTTGCACGCACGGGCGACAACCCATTTCTGCGCGCTGTTGCTGCGATTTCGACCTTTGCGGGCTGGTGTTCGGCAGCGATGATCGTCGCTGCGGTCTTCATCACCTGTCAGATGATCTTTATCCGCTTTGTGCTGAACGGGTCGACCATATGGCAGACCGAAGCCGTGGTCTATCTGGCTGTCGCGGCCACCCTGATCGGCCTGCCCTATGTCCAGCGGCTGCGCGGCCATGTGAATGTGGACCTGATCCCGCTGTTGTTGCCCGCCCGCCTGCGGTTTGGCCTTGCCGTGGTCACATCGGTTCTGTCCATCGTCATCGTTGCGGTGATGCTGTGGTACGGGTTCGACTATTGGCACTATGCCTTCGAGCGTGGCTGGAAGTCGGACACCGTCTGGGGTGTGCGCCTGTGGATTCCCTATCTGGCCCTGCCCGTGGGCTTTGGCCTGTTCCTGTTGCAACTGATCGCTGATTTCATTGCGGTGTTGATCGGTGTCGACACGCCCTTTGGACTGGAGGCTGAATAATGGACCCTCTTCTGCTGGGCGCGCTGGTCGCGGTCATGACCATTCTTGTGCTGTTTTCCGGCGTATCGGTGGCCGTCGGGCTGCTGATCGTATCGGCGGGCTTTCTGATCGTGTTCGATGGAATGCGCTCGCTTGAACTGTTGCCGGAAATCTTCTTTGGCAAGCTCGACAATTTTGCCCTGCTGTCGATCCCGATGTTCATCATTATGGGCGCGTCCATTGCCTCGACCCGCGCAGGGGCTGACCTGTACGAAGCGCTGGAGCGCTGGCTGACGCGCATTCCCGGCGGGCTGGTGATTTCCAACCTTGGCGCCTGCGCGCTGTTTGCCGCGATGTCGGGGTCTTCGCCCGCGACCTGTGCGGCCATCGGCAAGATGGGCATCCCCGAGATGCGCAAACGCGGCTATCCTGACGGCGTCGCCGCAGGGTCGATCGCCGCAGGCGGAACGCTGGGCATTCTGATCCCGCCGTCGGTCACCATGATCGTCTATGGCATTGCCACCGAAATCTCGATTGGCCGTCTGTTTCTTGCCGGTGTCATTCCGGGATTGCTGCTGGTGATACTGTTCATGGCGTGGTCTCTGTACAGCACCTGGAAATCCGGCGATGCCGAACGTCTGGGCAGCGGGACATACACATGGGCTCAGCGCTTCGAGATCCTGCCTCGCGTGTTGCCCTTCCTGGCCATCATCATCGGCGTGCTTTATGCCATGTATGGCGGCATCGCCACGCCATCGGAAACCGCTGCGGTCGGGGCGCTGCTGTGCCTGCTGATCGCGATGGTGATCTACAAACTATGGAGCCCCCGCGCCCTGTGGGTGGTGCTGCGTGACAGCACCAAGGAATCGGTGATGATCCTGTTCATCATCGCCGCCGCCGGCGTGTTTTCGTATATGCTCAGCTCGCTTTACATCACCCAGTCGATTGCTGAATGGATTGCCACGCTGGACGTGAACCGCTGGGTGCTGATGGGCATCGTCAACGTGTTCCTGCTGGTTGCAGGGTTCTTCCTGCCGCCGGTTGCGGTGATCCTGATGGCCTCGCCCATCCTGCTGCCGATCATCACAACGGCAGGGTTTGACCCGATCTGGTTTGCCGTGGTGCTGACGATCAACATGGAAATCGGCCTGATCTCGCCGCCTGTGGGGTTGAACCTCTATGTCATCAACGGCATCGCGCCGGACATTTCGCTGAAAACCATCCTGCTGGGGTCCCTGCCCTTTGTCGGATGTATGGTGCTGGCGATTTTCCTGCTGTGCCTGTTCCCCGGCCTGGCCACATGGCTGCCCGAAGTGGTGATGGGCGCCGCGTTCTGATGGCCTGTCATGGGTTCAGCATGTCCTGAAGAGTCCAGGCAAAGCCCCGGTGCCAGCCCTTATTGGGCTGGCCAGCCGCTGATTGCGCGCACCTCCAGAAACTCTTCCAGCCCCCAGATGCCGCCCTCGCGCCCTGTGCCCGACTGCTTCATGCCCCCGAACGGCGCGCCGGTACTACGGCGTTGTTCGTTGATCTCGACCATGCCCGAGCGCAGTTCGCGCGAAATACGCTGTGCGCGGTCGGGATTGGCGGTCTGCACATAGTTGGTCAGGCCGTAGTCGGTGTCATTGGCAATGGCGATGGCCTCGCCCTCGGTGTCAAAGACCATCATCGACAGCACCGGGCCGAAGATTTCCGTGCGCATGATCGTCATGTCGGGCGTGCAATCGGCAAAGACCGTGGGACGCACGTAAAAGCCCTGTTCGATCCCTTCGGGTCGGCCCAGGCCACCCGCCACCAGCCGCGCACCCTCTTCGATGCCCGAGGCAATCAGCGCCTGAATTTTGTCGAACTGCGCTGCGTTGACCACAGGCCCGATGTGCGGGCCAACCTCGGACGTACCACCCACGGTGATCGCCTCGGCGGTGGCTTTGGCCTCTTCAACCGCTTGCGCATAGCGCGGCTGTTCCACCAACATCCGGCTGGGTGCGTTGCACGACTGACCCGAGTTGTTGAAACAGCGCATGACACCGCTTGGCACAGCGTTCTCATGGGCATCGGCAAAGATCATGTTCGCGCCCTTGCCGCCCAGTTCCAGCCGCACCCGTTTCACCGTGTCCGCCCCTGCCCGCGTGATCGCGCGGCCTGCATCGGTCGAGCCGGTAAAGCTGACCACATCCACGTCTCGGTGCCCCGAAAGCTGCGCGCCCACCCCCGGCCCGTCGCCGTTCAGCAGGTTGAACACGCCCGCAGGCACGCCGGCCTCGTGCAATATCTCGGCAAACAGCATTGCCGACAGCGGCGCTTGTTCCGAGGGTTTCAGCACCGCGGTACACCCCGAAGCCAGCGCCGGAATGACCTTGAGCACGATCTGCTTCATCGGCCAGTTCCACGGCGTGATCAGGGCGGCCACGCCGATGGGTTCATAGAGGATACGGTCGTGCGGTGTGTCCGGGCGCAGCGGGCGTTCGAATTCGAAGGTCTCAAGCGCGTCGAGAAAGCCGGTGAAGTGCGAGCTGCTGGTGCGCGCCTGCTGGGTCTTGGACATCTCGAGCGGTGCGCCAACCTCGCGGCTGATCACCGCGCCCATCTCGTCCGAGCGGCGCATGTAGACGTCGAAAATGCTGTGGATCATGTCGATCCGCTGCGCCTTGGTCGAGGTGCGCCAACTTGGGAAGGCCGCACGGGCGGCGGCAACGGCGAAATCGGTGTCGGCCTGCCCACCCAGCGAAATGGTGGCAAAGGGCTGTTCGGTCGACGGATCAATAACTGCGCGGTCGGTGCCTGCCAGCGGCGCGACCCATTGGCCGTCGATATAGAACTGACGCTTGTCCAGCATGGCATGGTCCTTTGGTGCAGTGTTCCTGACCCTTGCGGAGATAGTCGCCGCCCCGTGCCTTGTCCAGCGCAGCAGCGGCGATTGACACAGGGCCGCGCGCCGGCCCACCCTGCAAAAACCGGCCAACAGATGCCTTCGTCGCCCGTTTACATATCGGCGTCGGACGTCTTCAAATCTGCGACACCCACAGCTGGCAGCATGACCCTATCCGCCACCCACTCTCCCAAGGAATCCCCATGTCAAAAGACCCGCTTTTACAGCCCTTCCAGCTGAAACACCTGACGCTGAAAAACCGGATCATGACGACCAGCCACGAACCGGCCTACCCCGAGGACGGGATGCCCAAGGAACGTTATGCCGCCTATCACGCCGAGCGGGCGCGCGCAGGCGTGGCGCTGGCGATGACCGCCGGATCGGCTGCGGTCTCGCGCGACAGCCCGCCTGCGTTCAACAACGTTCTGGTGTATGACGACAAGGTGGTGCCGTGGATTCAGCGGCTGACTGACGGGTGCCACGAACACGGCTGCGCGGTGATGATCCAGCTGACGCATCTGGGCCGACGGACTGGATGGAACAAGGGCGACTGGCTGCCTTCGGTGTCCTCGTCGCGGCACCGCGAACCGGCACACCGCGCCTTTCCCAAGCTGGTCGAGGATTGGGACATTGAACGCATCATCACCGATTTTGCGGACGCCGCCGAGCGGATGCAGGCGGGTGGCATGGACGGGATCGAGTTGCAGGTCTACGGGCATTTGCTGGACCAGTTCTGGTCGCCGCTGACCAATGATCTGACGGGGCCCTATGGGGCCGACACGCTGGAAAACCGCATGCGGTTTCCGATGGATGTGCTGGGGGCGGTCCGCAAACGTGTGGGCGACGATTTTATCGTGGGGTTCCGCTTCACGGCGGACGAGGCGCAAAAGGGCGGGATCGACGCTGCCGAGGGCTTGGAAATTTCAAAGATACTCGCCGCCGATGGCCGTCTGGATTTCCTGAACGTCATTCGCGGTCGCATTCACACCGATCCCGCGATGACCGATGTGATTCCCGTGCAGGGCATGAAAAGCGCGCCGCATCTTGATTTTGCAGGCGAGGTGCGCCGCGCCACCGGCATGCCCACCTTTCACGCCGCGCGCATTCCCGATGTGGCCACCGCGCGCCATGCGGTCGAATCCGGCCTGCTGGACATGGTCGGCATGACCCGCGCCCATATGGCCGATCCGCACATCGTGCGCAAAATCGTCGAAGGCCGCGAGGACGACATCCGCCCCTGCGTCGGCGCCACCTATTGTCTGGACCGGATCTATCAGGCGGGCGAGGCGCTGTGCATCCACAACGCGGCCACGGGGCGCGAGTTGACCATGCCGCACGACATCCCCGCTGCCGACACGCCCCGCAAGGTGGTGATCGTCGGCGCAGGCCCAGCGGGGCTTGAGGCCGCGCGGGTCGCCGCCGCCCGAGGCCATGATGTGACCGTATTCGAGGCGCAGCCCGATCCCGGTGGACAGGTCCGCCTGACCGCCCGCAGCCCGCGCCGCCGCGAGATGATCGGCATCATCGACTGGCGCATGGCACAATGCGCCGCCCGCGACGTGACCTTTCATTTCAATACATGGGCCGAGGCGGACGACGTGACCGCCCTGTCCCCCGACGTGGTGATCGTGGCGACAGGGGGCATGCCCAACATGCACCTGTTCGAAACCCGGACCGAGGCCGCCCATGTGGTCAGCGCCTGGGACATCATCGCGGGCGACTTGAAACCCGCAGCCCGCGTCCTGATCTATGACGAAAGCGGCGACCACCCTGCCCTGCAAGCCGCCGAGATTGCCGCTTCTGCCGGATCAAAGGTTGAAGTGATGACACCCGACCGCACCTTTGCCCCCGATATCATGGGCATGAATCTGGTGCCTTACATGCGGTCCTTGCAAGACAAAAACGTGACCATGACCGTCGCCCGCCGCCTGCTGGGGGTCGCACGCAACGGCAACGTGCTGACCGCGACCATCGGCACGGATTACAGCGACCACACCCATCAGGCCGACTATGATCAGGTGGTGGTGAACTATGGCACGCTGCCGCTGGATGACCTCTACCACGACCTGAGACCGTTCAGCCGCAATGGCGGGGCGGTGGACCATGATGCGTTGATAAACGGACGGCCCCAGACGGTTGTGCGCAACCCCGAGGGCCAGTTCCAACTGTTCCGCATCGGTGACGCCGTGTCGGCGCGCAACACCCATGCGGCGATCTATGATGCGCTGCGGCTGGTCAAGGATCTGTAGCGGCGCACGGGCATCAGGAAACCAACGCTTTTAATCGGGATTGACAATTCCGAGCAATTTAGTCAGCTTTCAGGCATCATGAGAGTCACCCCGTCTGCGGGCCATTCCGGACCGTGACATCGAGAATATCCGACCCCAAAGGACCACCAATGAAACGCCTGTTTTTGACGACCGCAATCAGCCTGACGGCCACGGCGTCGTTCGCCGACACCCGCACCGATGTGCTGGCCAACTACGCCGACATCGCCGCCGCGACCTACGGTGACAGCCTGACCACAGCGCAGGCTCTGCAAGTCGCCGTTGACGCGCTGGTTGCAGACCCGTCCGAAACCAACCTGATCGCCGCGCGCACCGCCTGGAAGGCCGCCCGTGTGCCGTACCAGCAAAGCGAAGTCTTCCGCTTTGGCAACCCGATTGTCGACGACTGGGAAGGCGGGCTGAATTCGTGGCCGCTGGACGAAGGGCTGATTGACTATGTCGATGCATCCTATGGCGGGGCCACCGATGAAAACGAAGCCGCTGCGCTGAACGTGATTGCCAACCCCACATTCACCCTGTCGGGCAAGGAAATCGACGCAACCGAAATCACCCCCGACCTGCTGAAGAACACCCTGCAAGAGGCTGACGGTGTCGAGGCGAACGTGGCCACCGGCTATCACGCCATCGAATTCCTGCTGTGGGGTCAGGACCTGAACGGCAACGGACCCGGCGCGGGCAACCGCCCGTGGACCGACTATGCCACCGGCGACGCCTGCACCAACGGCAACTGCGACCGGCGCGGCGCTTACCTGCAAGCGGCAACGCAATTGCTGGTATCCGATCTGGAATGGATGAGCGCGCAATGGGCCGACGGCGGTGACGCGCGTGCCAATGTGATGGCGGACGAGAACGCGGGCATCTCGGCAATGCTGACCGGCATGGGCAGCCTGTCCTATGGCGAGCAGGCGGGCGAACGGATGCGTCTGGGCCTGATGCTGAACGATCCCGAGGAAGAGCACGACTGTTTCTCGGACAACACCCACAACAGCCACTATTACGACGGTCTGGGCATCCAGAACGTGTACCTTGGCAGCTATACCCGCGTCGACGGCTCTACCGTCTCCGGCCCGTCGCTGTCGGAGCTTGTGGCCGACGCTGATGCCGCGCTGGACACCGAAATGCGCCTGAAACTGGCGATAACCATGCGCGAGCTGGGCGAGATCAAATCGACTGCCGAAGCCGGCATGGCCTATGACCAGATGCTGCAAGCGGGCAACGCGGCGGGCGAAGAGCTGGTGATGGGTGGCGTCAACGCCCTGATCGACCAGACACGGTCCATCGAGCGCGTGGTCACGGTGCTGGATGTGGACGGGATCGCCTTTGAAGGCTCCGACAGCCTCGACAACCCCGGTGCAGTGTTCGAGTAAGCGCACCGCACTTCATCACGGCGGGGCGCATGACCATGTGCCCCGCCTTTTCCTTTTGCAAAGCCATCGCCATGCCCAAACTGCCCAGCCCCTGCATTGACGTGTGCAAATACAAACGCGCAGGCCATTGCATCGCCTGTTCGATGACAAAGCCCCAGAAGAAGACGTTCAAGACGCTGAAGAAAGAGGACCAGCGGCACGGCTTCGTCCAACTGGTCATGACGCAGCAGGCGCAGATGGGCAAATTCAAGGCCTGGCCGGCTGTGTATGAAAAGAAGTGCCGCAAGAAGGGCGTGCCGGCGCCGCTGCTTCCTGAAGGGTAAAGGCGATATGTCGAACGTCACATGGATTTGACCGTTACGTCATCATCTGCCACCAGCAATGGAAAACCGGACCTTCGCGCAGATCGCGGCGAGTGGCAGGAAAGAGCCCTGAATGATCTACCCACACAGGGCAGTGCCTGACCGCGGGTGGGCATCACGACGTCAGTGGCCGCCACTTTGTTTCTAATCTTTGGCGTGCGGCAGAAGAAGCGCAATACGGTGAGAAAGCGCCCGCCCGTCACGCCAAAGGCGTGCCGACTGTAGATGGCGCACCTTTGGTGCGACGGGCGGTCGGGCGCTGCCCGGCGGCACTTCGTGCCTTGATTCCGGGCTTTGGTGAACGGCAGCAAAGTCCGCACTGCCGCCGGTCGACCGGGCAACATGCTGCACTTGCGGCGAACGTCAGCTCCTGCGGGTGGCGCCGCAGCAAAAATCTGCGGCGTGTCTTGTCCAATCACAGAGTTTGCAAATGGCGCTTCCTGCGCCAAGCGAACCTCTATGCAGATCGCCGCAAACGGCAGGTAGAGCCTCTACCTTACCGAATGCTGCGCGGTGCTCCAATGGCTGCTTTGGCGAGTGTGCGGTGATTGTGCGGTGATTGTCCGCAGACCCCAACCAGTCATCGCTTCATGAAAAGTTTCTCAGCATCCTCGTAAATCTATGCATTTTCCTGGTCCGGCACATAAACCAGAAGATCTCCTGGCTGGCAGTCAAGAAATTCACAAACCCTGGCCAGGGTTTCAAAGCGTACGCCTTTGACCTTGCCCTGACGAAGCAATGACAGGTTCGCCTCTGTGATGCCCACATGCTCGGCCAACGCTTTCCCGCTGATCCGACGCTCGGCCAGCAGTACGGCCAGTCTTACCTCGATCGCCATCAGACAAACTGTGCGTTTTCTGAGGCCAGATCGTAGCCTTCGGCCATCACCCAGGCCAAGAGCCAAATCGCTGCGCCCAGGATCAGCACCTGGAGATCGCCAAGACCGAGCGAGACCGCCATTTGCGTTTCTTCGGCCTGCCAGGTCAGAGCCATGGTGATCAAGGGAACGCTTACAATCTTGACCGTTGTGCCAATCACAACCGCTATCGCCAGCCGACGCAGGCCCTGAAATGTTGCCTTCCCAAAAGCCCGCCCGGACTGCATGTCGCCCAACACTGGACGTATGCCTAGCAGCCCGACCGAGAGAATAAACGCCGGGATGATTGAGAGGCCTGTCACCAACATACGTGTATCAAAAGGAAGCCCCTGACCGGCAAGCGGCTGTCCAGTGGCTGCGAGGGCAAGCTGTGCATCGCTCATCGTCGCAACCACAGTGAACACGATTGCGGGGTGCAGGACGGCCAAAATCAAAAGGGCCAGCCTCAGATGGCGAGAGAGCACTATGATCCGGGATGTGCGAGCGTCGGCCTTCATGGAATGTCCTCATCAAGAAATGTTTGCTTTGCATCTATTAATTTCTGTAAAACAATAATTGATTCTTGCAAAGGGGAAAACCATGCACCTTAAAACAATCCTACTTGGCCTCGCTTTCATCTTGCCTCATGCGGGAAGCGCGACACCCCAGGAGATGACTGTCTATCAGTTGCTCAGTAAACTTGGACACACATCGCAAACCGATGATGTAGGTGGCTTCTTGCGGAACATCACCCGAACAGAGTTGGCGTCGGATACCCCGGCCTTCTGCCCGCAAAACGGGCGCGGCAGCGTGGACGCAATTGCGCTTCGGGACTACGCTCTCGCCAAAGCGTCGACAACGGCCGATCAGAGAACCATGACGGCCCGGTCCGTGATCATCGCCTATCTGGTGAGAGAATACCCTTGCCGGTAAGATGGCATTACAGCAACAAGAATGACGCGGCGCCCTGCAATCTTTGCATAGGCTGCCTCCATGTGCTGTCAAATGCGAAAATCCGAGATATCTAAGCACAACTCAAGCGTCGGCTTTGTCCCGCACCGGCTCGAGGGCAGCTGTTGGGTCAGAAATGTCTGACGTTAGTGTCAATATTGCCTGACGCGAGATCGGCGTGGTCGCAGGACCCCTGCCAGCAGCGCGAAAGACCTCTGCGACGCTCTACATGACAAGCCATTCCTGTGCAGTTGACCTGCGCCCGAATGTAACGCCCGCGTTCCACGTTAACTTGCCGCGCGACTTTCAACCTCGGGCGCATCCAGCCCGCGACGCAGATCGGCACTGTAAAAGGTCTGCCGCCCGCGCCCCGCGCGTTTCGAGGCATACAGCGCCACGTCCACGTCTTCCAGCAGGCTGCGCATATCAGCGCCGGAGCCCGGTTCGTAAAACACCGTGCCGATACTGGCCGAGATGCAGCAATCGTGCTCTTCAAAGGGCATGGGTTCCTCAAGCCGCTGGATCAGGCGGCTGCCGATCCGGCGCAATGCCGAAACGTCGCGCACATCGGGCAGGACGATCACAAATTCGTCGCCCCCCAGCCGCGCGACGGTGTCTTCGGTGCGGGTCTCGTCCACCATGATCCGCGCCACCGTCTGCAACACATGATCGCCCGCCGCATGGCCCAGCGTATCGTTGACCAGTTTGAAGAAATCCAGATCCAGTTGCATCAACGCAAACTGGGTGCCCCGTTCAATCGCGCGTGTCAGAACATGATCTATCGCGCGGCGGTTCTTCAGCCCCGTAAGCGTGTCGGTAAAGGCCTGTTCCTCGGCGGCGATCATCGCCCCTTGCAGCCGCAGGTTCAGCTTGCGCCACGCCTCCATGGCGGTTGATTTCGCCTCGACCAGATAAAGCATTTCGGTGGCCAGATCGGTGGGTGCAAAATCCGCATGGGTCAGGTCATAGTTCTGAACACCGGCCACCACAGAGATACCAAAGGACAGGTTCACGATCAGCGCGCCCGCCTCGCCGAATTTGACGGCGACGCCCTTCAACTCGGTCGCGGGCGTATCGCGCAATTGCAGGTGCAGCTTGATCCCGGCACTGTCGCGCAGATTGGTAATGCTGGTCACGGCGCGGGGCCGTTTCAGCGCAAAAACCTCTAGAAATCGCGCGCCGATCCAGTCGAGATCCGGGCACAGCTTGCGCAGGGTCGCCCCGACATGGGTGATATGCCCCGTACCGTTGATCATGACATGCATCGGGCACAGCACATCCAGCACCTTGGTCATATCGTGCGAACCGCTCATAGCGCATGTGCCCCCAACGCAAACCGACGCCCTTCCGCAAATTCGGTTTCAACCAATGTGATCGACACGGTTTCCATACCTTGCGCGCCTCCTTCGATTTCCAGCAGCGCCAGAACGCCATAATCATCGGCCATCGACCGCAGCAGCCCCATCATCACATGGCCGAAACTGGGGATCGTGGTGCCGCAAATCAAACTGAAGCGGCTGGCCGAATATTCGTGCAGCTCGATATGCGGCAGGATCAGATCGCTGACCGCCAGCTGTGCGCGGTCCTGCAAATCATCCAGTGAATGCAGCAGTTCCACAAATGTCACGCCGCCAAAGCGCATCAGGCGCCGCAGGCCTTCGGTCTTGGGGTGGCTGACCAGATAGGTGCCGACATCTTCCATCAAATCGGCTTCGTTGCGCTCAAGAACAGCGCAGACAGCCGCGACAACTGTCGGCGCCAGCGCATCATCATAGATCAGCATCGATTCAAACTCGACAAAGCCCAGATCGGCAAGTGTCGCGGCTTCGGCCCATTTTTCGGGGCCGTAGCTGTCGGTCACAAAGCACTGTATCGCGCGGTAGATTAGCCCATGCATAACGGTCTCTTTCCCATTCCCGACCCAGTTATGCGTTCCAAAACGTTAAGATGAAGCAAACGATTAAGATGTGAGCTTTATTCCCCGCGCGGCGACGGAAGAGCAGGCATTGGGGTCTGGACCCTAGAAATCCGTCGGTGCGCCGCCTTCGGATTTGCGACGGGCGACGAAGTCTGCCAGTTCCGCACGAATGGCATCGTCCATCGGTGGCTCTTCGAAATTGGCGATGATGTCCTTGAAGATGTGGTGCGCCCGTTCGGGCGTCCAGACCGCGCCTGCGGCTTCCCAGCCCTCGTAGTTCTTCCAATCACTTAGGAACGGCTGGTAAAACGCTGTGGTATAACGATCTTGTGTGTGCTGGATGCCAAAGAAATGCCCCGAATTGCCGACCGCCTTGATGGCGTCCAGCGCAATTTCATCCGGCCCTGTCGCCCAAAGGGCCGGGTCCAGATAGCGCTGGATCTGCTGTAGCACTTCGCAGTCCATGATAAATTTTTCAGGCGAGGCGATCAGCCCGCCCTCAAGCCAGCCCGCCGCGTGATAGACCATATGCGAGCCCGATTGCACCGCCGCCCACAGGCTGTTCGAGGTTTCCCACATGGCCTGCCCGTCCGGCACGTTGGCCGCACAGACACCGCTGGAGCGCATCGGCAGCTTGTAGAACCGCGCCATCTGACCGGTCATCTGGGTCGCGCGCATATATTCCGGCGTGCCAAAGGCCGGCGCGCCCGATTTCATATCGACGTTCGAGGTAAAGGTACCGATGGCACAGGCCGCGCCGGGGCGGATGATCTGGGCCAGCACCACGGCGCACAGCGCCTCGGCCAGAGATTGCGCCACCGCGCCGGACATGGTCACCGGGGCCATGGCTCCGGCCAGCGTAAACGGCGTAACCACCAGCCCCTGATTGCGTCGCGCCAGCCGCATCCAGCCGTCCAGCATCGGAATGTCGTGTTTCAGCGGCGAGGTCGAGTTGATGTTGGTATACATCTTGGGGCTGGCTTCGAATTCTTCATGGGTCCAGCCGCCGGAAATGCGCACCATTTCCATCACATCCTCGACCCGTTCCGGCCCAAGGCTGTAGGCGTGGGCGACCTTGTCGGTGATCGTCAGCTTGTCATACAACACATCAAGGTGGCGCACCGAGGCGTGAATATCGACAGGTTCAACAGGATAGCCGCCGACAAAGTGGATACAGTTGAAATACTGGCTGAGTTTCAGCAGGTTGCGGCACATTTCACGGGTGCCAGGCACCTTGCGGCCCAGCTCCATATCCCAATAGTTGGGCGGGCTGGACACGTTGCCAAAGTTCATGTGGTTGCCGCCGATGGTCAGCGCATGGGCCGGATTGCGCGGCGTCAGCGTAAAACTGTCAGGCGCCAGCGCCAGATACTCCATCACCATGTCGCGCCCCATGCGCACGTTTTCACCGTCGATGGTGCAGCCCGCGGTGCGCAGAATTTCCAGCGCCTCGTGGTTCAGGAATTCGATGCCGATCTCTTCGAGAATACGCATCGCGCCGTCATGGATCGCAAACACCCCCTCTTCGCTCAGCGGTTCAACCGGACGGTCCACCAGCAAGGGCGGGTTCCATGGCATCTGTTCAATCACTTCGCCGCCACGACGTCTGGCAGCGCCTGCGCGGCCGCCGCTGCGTGTTCTGCGTGGGGGTGCATCTGCCATAGCCTGTCCTTTCGGGTGCCTGCCACCAGCAAGCCCCGAAGTTGCACGGGCTACCTTTCCATTTGCGACAAGTTGCGTCGTTTTAGGTCGAAAGCCCCAGCGCCTGCGCATCCAGCCACGCGGGCAAATGGCCGATATCAGGCAAAACCGCATCGGCCAAGGGCGCCAGAGTTGCCGTGTCGGCCAGACCAGTCAGCACGGCAACCGTGCGCATCCGGGCGGCGCGCCCTGCGTGCAGGTCGTGGGTACTGTCCCCCACCATCACGACCGACTGCGGGTCCAGCCCCCTGTCCGCGCAAAAGGCCAGCAATTGCCCCGGTGCGGGCTTGCCGCCGTATCCGCTGTCAAAACCGGCAATAAAGTCAAAATAGTCAACCACGCCCGCGCCGGTCAAATGGACCAGGGTCGGGGCCTGCGCATCATTGGTGGCCACCCCCAGTTGCAATCCACGCGCGCGCAAGGCCGCAAGCAGGGCGGCCAACGGCACCGCCTCGGCCTGTGGCGCTTTCGCGGCCTCATCGTTCAGCAAGTCCAGAAGACCGGATTCTGTGTGTTCAGGAAACTGCGGTGCCAGAACGGCCGCCACTTCACCGACGGTGCCGCCGATCACGATGCTGTCGCGGGAAAAGCGGCCCTCGGACAGGTCAAACCCGATGCTATGACCCACATCGGTGGCACGCTCAGGGTCGCCCTGACAGGCGCGCATCAAAAAGGCTTTGGCCCAGGCTTCCCATGTTGCAGCGAAATCGAACAGCGTGCCGTCCTTGTCAAAGATGATGCCCTTGATCTCGTTCATGTCCAGTTCACCTGTTCCCCGCCGGGCAAGGCAGCGCGCGCGCGCATCGGCGCATCGTAAGGCAGCCCCACAGAGTCACAAAACGCGACAACCCAGACATCGTCCATCATCACAAAATCCAGAACCGACCCCAAAAAGGTCGGATCGGACGCGCCGTTTCGCAGATCATCCGCCCCTGCACCGCTGGCCCCCTGGAACACCGGCAACAAGTCTTCGTTGCCCGCCAGCCATGCCAGCGCCTGCAAGGCCACCGTCTCTGCGGAATTTCGCTCAGTCATCTTCGCTCGCTCACTTTGAGACCAATTTGAAATACTTTCTTAACCATTTGGAGAGAGAAAGGAATGACCACTCAGACTTTTGCCCGACTATTATCAGGGAGGCATCCAGATGCATGCCAAGATCCTAATCGTGGACGCGATTGCGACCAACCGGATCGTGCTCAAGGTGAAACTTGCAGCCGCACAGTATCATGTGTTTCAGGGCACCAGCGTAGCCGATGCCGCACGTCAGGCGGCTGTCGCGCCCCCCGATCTGATTATCTGCGCCGCTGCTTTGCCCGACGGCACCGCCGCAGATCTTGCCGGTTTGCTGAACGCCGGCACACAACAAGGCAAGGTGCCCGTACTGGCGATTGATTCCAGCAGCAATGCAGCCGCACGGCTGGACCTGCTTGAAGCCGGGGTCGAGGATGTCATCACCGACATATACCACGACACGCTGTTGCTGGCGCGGGTGCGCAATATGTTGCGGGCGCACAATGCGGCGACAGAATGGGAAATCCGTGACGACACGACGCGCGCGCTTGGCTTTGCCGAAGATCACATTCTGTTTCTGAAGGTGCCCGAGATCACCCTTGTTGGCAAAGACCAGGTGCAAAGCACACGCGCTGCGGCTGCCCTGCGCCCCCACATCAAGGCACGGCTGACAGCGGGGGTGCCGCAAACGGCCCTGACGCGCCGCAAAAGTGCCGACGCGGGTGCGGCTGCGGGCAGTTCCGACATTTTCATCCTGTATGCCGACCAAACCAATGCTGAACAGATGCTGTCGCTGGTGTCATCCATCCGCTCGCACCCCGTGACACGCCACAGTGCAATCCTGTTCCTGTCACCGGATGATGCGCCCATGCTGGCTGCGCGGGCGTTGGACCTGGGGGTGAACGCCCTGACACATTCCAACCCCGATCCCAGAGAGCTGAAGATCCGGGTTCAGGTGTTGATGCAACGCCAGCATGTGGCCGACAGGTTGCGCGCCACTGTGCGCACGGGACTGGAAGCCGCGGTAAGCGATCCGCTGACGGGGCTGCACAACCGGCGCTATGCCATGCCGCATCTGGCACGGCTGGCCGAACGGGCCGGAAACGCAGGCCGGCCCTTTGCGCTGATGCTGGCCGATCTGGACCATTTCAAACGGGTCAACGACGTTTATGGTCACGCAACCGGCGATACTGTGCTGGTCGAAACGGCCCGGCGTCTGCGCGAAAACCTGCGCGCCGTGGATCTGCTGGCGCGGGTCGGCGGCGAGGAATTCCTGATCGTCATGCCCGGTGTCGGTCTGGGGGACGCGCGCCGCGCGGCCCGTCGGCTGTGTCGCCAGATTGGCAACACGCCTTTTGATACGGCCGGACCGATGCCTGCGATCAAGGTCACCGTCAGTATCGGCCTTGCCATTGGCGGCCTGCCCAGCGATGCCGCATTGGCGGAACAAGACCCGGAAGAGGCCGCGCGGGTGTTGATGGAACGCGCTGACAAGGCGCTGTATGCAGCCAAGGTAAAGGGCCGCAATTGCGTCACGCTGAGCCGGCCGGCAGCTTAGGGCCTGGACCCATTAATCTTACGTCGTCAGCGGCAATTTCGCGAAATTTCAGTGGTTTGGGTCGTGCTGCCAATAGTGGTTCTATTTGCAAGCGGCCCAAGCCACTGAAATGAAGTGAAATTGCCGCCCGTCGCTCCGAAGGAGCGCTTAATAATATTGGCACGCCTTCGGCGTGACGGGTTTGACGGATTTTCCCGCAGCCCATTGCCCGGCAAGGCATTGCGCAGAAATGTCCCGAGAGGAGGCGGCGCATCTGTTTGAAATAGAACCACTATTCCTGCACAGATGCTGCTTGTCAGCGGAAAAATCTGTCAAACTGACGACGTAAGATTAATGGGTCCAGACCCTAGGTCACATACCCATAAAAGGGATTCACAGACTTTAGAAAACGTGATTCACTTTCCGGCAAATGTGGAGGTGAGAATGGCACGTTTTGATTTGACAGATTTTGAATGGTCGGTGATCCAGCCGTTGCTGCCGACGAAGGTGCGCGGCAAGCCGCGTGTGGATGACCGGCGGGTTTTGAACGGCATCTTCTGGCGCTTGCGGACTGGTGCGCCCTGGGCAGACATTCCTGCCCGATACGGGCCGCATACGACCTGTGTGAACCGCTTCAACCGCTGGCGGCGTGCGGGTCACTGGGCGCGTATTCTTGAAGCAATATCAGAGGCATATGAGGGTGAGGTGCAAATGATTGACAGCTCCTCCATCCGGGTACACCAACAGGGCGCAAATGGCCCTAAAAAAGGGGGCGATCCGATTGCCTGGGTCGCTCAAGGGGCGGGCTGACAACGAAAATCCACGCTTTGGTGGACGCGCTTGGCCGCCCGATCCGGCTCATGCTGACGGCTGGGCAGGCCTATGATGGACACGCGGCAGAGCAGATGCTGGATCGACTGAAAGAAGGCTGCAGCGTGCTGGCGGATCGCGCCTATGACAGCAACGCGATCCGTGATTTGATCGCCAAACAGAAGGCGCAAGCCGTGATCCCTTCGATGCCGCAACGCAATCCTGTCATCGCGCATGATCGCGAGCGTTACAAAGCACGCAACGCAGTGGAGCGTTTCTTCAACAAACTCAAAAACTTCCGCGCGGTAGCAACAAGATATGACAAACGCGATGATAATTTCCTCGCATCCATACAACTCGCGTCAATCAGGATCTGGTTGCGAACTTATGAGTCGGTGACCTAGGTTCTGGACCGTCTGCGTCAGCTGGCTGCGGCAGACGGGGGCCTGCCCCCCGGCGCTGCGCGCCTCCCCCCGGAGTTTGACTGGCAAGATGACGTCACGGGCTGGGACGCGGTGCGTCGGGGTCTGTCCCTGCGTCCTTGCGCGGCCTGTCTTTCCTGCCTTTGCCGTGGCGCATGGCTTCGCTGACTGCTTCGGCATAGGCGGCGCGGGATTCGGGCGTCATGTTGGTGATATGGGCCAGCCATGCGGCGTGCGCGGCGTCCTGAACCAGAACCGCTGCCGCATTCTGGCGGGCCAGAATCTCCTGCACGCGGATCGGGTCAAAGGGGTCGGCCCTGAGCGCTTCGATCATCTCGGCATAAAGCGCGCGGCGCGACTGACGGCTGTGGCCGTCCCGGGGCAGCTGGTCGCGCACAGCGCGAAAAATCTCGCGCTGCGCCTCGCGGGGCAAGGCGCGCACATAGGGCATTGCATAATTCACAATGCTTGGCCCGTGCGACGGAGGGCCGCCAAAGCGTGCAAAGGTTCCTGCCAGCAGGCCCACAACAGCAAGATTCAGTGCCAGAGAAACGCCGAAGGCGATGCGCATCCAGCGCGGTGCGCGCGGGCGGGGCAATGGGGCACGGGTGTCATCCATCAATTTCGGTTCCTTCATCCACGACCCAACCATAGGCCGTTACCTCGGACGTGTCGGTCGTTTCATACACGGTCTCTTCGCCCAGCAATGACAGGGCCGCATCGGGCAGATATTGTGGCGGGCTGACACCGATCCAGAAGCCCGCACAGGTGGCCGCCACCAGCCCGCCCATAGCTTGCCAGCCCCCCAGCGCATCGGTCAGGCGCTGCCACAGGCGTGCAGGTGCAGGTGCAGGCGTCGCGCCCCCCGGCGCGGGTTGATGGGCCAGACCGGCCTCAAGCACCTGCGCCATCAGGGTGTCAGATACCTGTGGAGCCTGCGTCTGTTGCAGCAATGCATCCAGCGCTGCATCGGTCATCTCGTGCCTGTCAGCTGTCATCGGAATACCCCAATGCTTGTTTCTGCGGCGCCAGAGCCGCCTTGAGTGCCCGTTTGCCCCGTGCGGTCAGGCTTTCCACCGCTTCCACGCCCACATCAAGAATGTCGGCAATCTCGGGGTTCGCCAAGCCTTCTATGTGGCGCAAGACCACGGCCTGTCGTTGTCGTTCAGGCAGGCTTTGCAGCGCTGCCGTCAGTGCGTCCATTCGGGCGCGGGTCTGCATTTGTCCCTCGACGCCCGGTGCAGGGTCTGCCGGTTCGTCGATGTCATCCAGCGCAGGGCCACTGCGCCGCTTGCGCAAACGGTCGGTGCACAGGTTGGCCGTCACGCGGTACAGCCAGGTCGACACCTGCGCGCGGTCGGCCTGCCATTCGGGGGCGATCTTCCACAGGCGCAGCATCGCCTCTTGCGCCACATCCTCGGCCTCGGCACGATCCCCCAGAACCCGAAAAGCGTGGCCGAACACCCGCGGCGTCAACCGCACCGTCAATGTCCGGGTCGCAGAGGCATCGCCACGCGCATAGCGCGCCAGCAAGGCCGCGTCGTCGGTTTCGGTATCCTGATCCAGTGGCATATCCATTCCACTCAGCGGTAGTGGGTCGCGGCCCACCGCGCAAGTCGCGGAGGGCCCTTGGTGTCGGGATCAGTCGTTGGCGGGCTTGTCACCCATATGGCCACGCCCGTCTTTGTGGCCCTCACCATGACGCTTGCGCATGTGCTGTTCCATTTTCTTGGTCGCTGCGGCAAATTCCTCTTGCGAGATACCACCACTTTTGTCGCTGTCCGCACGTTCGAACATTCTGGCACCGCGTTCGCCACGCGGCTTCAGCTCTTGCAGGCTCAGCTTGCCATCCTTGTCTGCGTCGAACCGTTCGACCATGCGGGCATGACGGTCTTTGGCACGCGCGCTTGCGGCGGCAACGGCTTCGGCCTCGCTGACAAATCCGTCACCGTCGGTGTCGATCTTGGCAAGGTGGGCATCGCCGCGCGCCTGCATTTCTTCCATCGTGATCTGGCCGTCGGCATTGGCATCCAGCTCGGAAAAGCTGGGGCGCTTGTGGTCGCCCGATCCGGCGCGTTCGGCCAGGACCGTGGTGCCTGTGACTGTAACTGCTGCACCGATGATTGCGGCGATGAATGTCGTATGTTTCATTGGCTCTTACTCCGGTTTCTTATGCAAGGGCCGCGCGTTTTGCCGCCCTCATGCACAGTAAAACGGGGCAGCGCGCACATTCCGTCGCAAGAAATTTCAAAGCCCGTGAAAACACCGCAATCCTTTTCTTGCAGCCCCATGCGCGACATCCCGACGCAAGGACAAAAGGTGACATTTCAATTCACGCACAGATGCCCCATCTTCCGCTCAACAGATAGGACGCCCCATGCGCGATGATTTCCAGATGGCTCAGGACGATATGACAGACACCCAGATAATCGACCAACAGGCCCCGACCGAGCAGAAAAATTTTCCCGCGATGCTGCGCGGCTGGCGCAACCGCTGTCCCAACTGCGGTCAAGGACGCTTGCTGAAGGGCTACTTGAAGGTGGCACCCACCTGCACGGTCTGCCGTCAGAACCTGGCCCAGTTCAAGGCCGAGGACGGCCCGGCCTATCTGACCATCCTGATTGTCGGTCATTTGATGGCACCGTTGCTGCATTTTGCCTTTGTGACGTGGCGTCCTGAACCTTTGGTGCTTTTTACCATCTTTGCGGTTGGATGTGTCGCCTTGTCGCTTTACCTTCTGCCCAGACTGAAGGGGGCCATTGTCGGCTTCAAATGGGCCCGCAAGATGACCGAGGATGCCACACCGGCTTGATCCCGTCCTTGCGTGGCCTGTCTTACGAGGGCCGGGCATGACCGCAGAAACCAAGATTGACAAAAGCCAGATCCGCCACGCGGCAACCGTGATCGTGTTGCGTGACCGCTGGACCAGCCCGCGCATCCTGATGGGGCAGCGCGGGGCCAAGGCCGTTTTCATGCCCAACAAGTTTGTCTTTCCCGGCGGTGCTGTTGATGCGGGCGACTATCATGTGCCGCTGGCCGGCACCCTGCCCGAGGGCTGTGCTGCGCGTATCCGCGAGGACAGTGCCCCCGATATGGCCCACGCCCTTTCGGTGGCCGCGGTGCGGGAACTGTTCGAGGAAACCGGTCAGGTGCTGGGTCAGCCTGGCGACTGGGATGTGCCGGTGCCTGCGGACTGGACCGACTTTGCCGCCACCGGCCATGTGCCCCATGCCTCGGCGCTGCAATTCGTCTTTCGCGCCATCACTCCGCCGGGCCGCCCGCGCCGCTTTGACGCGCGGTTCTTTCTGGTGGATGCCGACACGCTGGTGAGCGATCCCGACGATTTCTCGGCCGCTTCGGACGAGCTGTCGCATTTGCAATGGGTCGGGCTGGACGATGTGCGCAGCTTTGACATGCCGTTCATCACCGAAGTGGTGCTGAGCGAGGTGCAAAAACGCGCGCAATCTGTCGAACCGCCCGAAAGCGTGCCTTTTTTCAAGAACAACGAGGAAGAAAACCTGTTCTTGCGTCTGCGCGGCCATTTGCCCCCAGACTAGGGCTCAGATCACCAGCACCAGCGTCAGGATCGAGGCCCCCAGAACGGCCATCCCCGCCCATTCGCGCGGCGAAATCCGTTCGTGGAAAAACAGCACCGTGGCCATCAGGCTAAAGATCAGCTCGACCTGCCCCAGCGCGTTCACATAGGCAGCGGTCTGCAAGGTGTAAGCGGTGAACCAGCAAAATGACCCCAGCAACGAGGTCAGTCCGATCCACACCGCCACGCGCCGCGCGCGCCAGACGGCGGTGATTTCGCCCTTTTCGCGCAGCCACAGCCACGCGGTCATGCCCACCAATTGCATCGCCGTAACACAGGCCAGCGTCAGCCCCGCGCGTGCCAGCGGGTCTTCCAACGGCAATTGCAACGACGCGCCGCGATAGCTGACACCGGAAATGCCGAACAGAACGCCCGACAACAGCCCCAGCCCCGCCGCTCGGTTCGCCAGATCGCGCAGCCGCCAGCGCGTCAGATCGGGCGGCGCTGACAGCAGCAGCACGCCAATCAGCCCCAGCGCAATCGCGCCGAACCCGGCCAGGCTGACACCTTCGCCCAACAGCAGCCACCCCATCAGAACGGTCTGGATCACCTCGGTTTTCTTGAACGTGATGCCAACCGCGAAATTGCGCGACTTGAACAACATGACCACACAGATCGTCGCCAGCACCTGCGCCAGCCCGCCAAAGGCCGCGAACAGCCAGAATGTTGCTGTCAAGGGCGGCCGTGTCTGGCCGGTACTTTGGAAATAGACATAGACCATCACGGCAATCAGCGGTGCCGAATACAGGAACCGCGCAAAGGTCGCGCCGGCAGCAGAAAGATGCGTTGCGGCCAGCTTCTTTTGCAGCACAAAGCGCAAGGTTTGGAAAAAAGCGGCAGCGAGGGTGATGGGAATCCAGAGGCTCATAGGGACTTTTGCCCCCGATTTATTCCCTGCGCCAGAGGGGATGTGCCACAGTGTCCTTGGTTCTTAGAAAATACCGCGCGAAGATGTGTCCGTATGAGCGGTACACATAGCCCTCGTTGCAGTCCTGAAACCGCGCCTTGCGGGCGGCATAGAGGGCAGGCAACCGATACCACGGCAGTCGCGGATGCATGTGATGCACCACATGCAGGTTGTTGTTCAGAAACAGAAAAGCCAACGGCCCGCGGTCTTCGACAATTACCGTGCGCCCGCGGCTGCGGCTATGGGCCTGATGCTCCAGAAAGGTGCGGATTTTCAGAATGCCCAGCGCCGCATAGGCCGACAATACATAGGTCCACAGCGGCATCGCCGACCACGTCACCAGCGCCAGCACCACAGCCACCCAGGGCAGATGCCACAGCCAAGCGGCCAGCACCGCGCGGTCCCCAGCGCGGATGGCAGTCCAGTCTGCACGCATAAAGCGCCACTGCCCCACCAGCGGCCCCACCGTCATACGCCCCAGCAACGTGTTGTTGAACCGCAGCAGCGCTTGCTGCCAGCGCGCCAACCGGTCCCAGTCCGCAGGGTCCAGATAGTTGCTTTCAGGATCGTCATAGGGATCGGTCAGCCGCGCATCGCGGTGGTGCGCAAGATGGGTGTCGCGAAAGCGGATAAACGGGATGAACAGTCCCGGCTGCACCATGCCCAGCGCCGTGTTCACACCGCGCGAAGGGAACGGATGGCCGTGTAATATCTCGTGGCTCAGCGACGAATGCAACACCAGCGCAATGGTGGTGGCGACCGCTGCCAGCGGAATCGAGACTGTGGACAGCCAGACCACAGCCAGTATCAAGACGCCATAGCAGCCCGCAAACAACGTGATCGTGGGCCACTCCCACGCAGCACGCGCAAGGGAACGGACAGGGCGTACGGGGACGGTGGTCATCGGAGTCTTCGGTTTGCAATGTTCATGGTGATTCACCGTTAGCGCGGCGGCGCAGCATCGACCATTCCGAACCTTGTTAACAAAACCACCCAAACGTGATAAAAGTCACCATATGGAGACAATAAACGACAAACGCGCCCGCGCCGCCCTGTTCCGCCACCGTCTGGCGCAGGCGATGGCCGACACCGGCACCACCCAAAGCGGCCTTGCCCGCGCCATCGGCACCGACCGTTCCACCCTGTCGCAAACCCTGAAAGACGACGGTGCCCGCCTGCCCGGCGCGCATGTGGTCGGCGCTTGTGCAAGCGCCTTGGGTGTCTCTTCGGACTGGCTGTTGGGGCTGTCCGACCGCCCCGAATCCGCAGCCGACCTGCTGTCCAACGCCCTGACCCTGACCCACGCGCCCCGCGCACTGGTCGACGAAACCATCTATGGCTGGCACCGCGAGGCCGCAGGTTACAAAATCCGCCATGTGCCCGCCGCCCTGCCCGACATGCTGAAAACCCAAAGCATGCTGGAATGGGAATACAGTCCCCATCTGGGCCGCACGATCACCCAGGCCATCAACGCCTCGCGCGACCGGCTCGACTGGATGCGCGCATCGCAATCCGACTATGAAATCGCCATGCCGCTTTACGAATTGCACAGCTTCGCCGCCGGCACCGGCTATTACCACGGCCTACCGGCATCCGTGCGCACGGCGCAGCTGAACCAGTTTATCGAGCTGACAGAACAGCTTTACCCCCGCCTGCGCGTCACCCTGTTTGATGCCCGCCGCCTTTACGGCACGCCGATCACCCTCTTCGGCCCCTTGCTGGCCGTGCTGTACACCGGCGGGCACTATATGGCCTTTCGCGACCGCCCCCGGATCGAAACGCTGACAGAAGATTTCGACAGGCTGATCCGTCAGGCCACCGTCACCGCCCGCGCCATGCCCGGCCATCTGGCAGAGCTGCGCCAGCTGATCACCTGACCTTCATCTTGCCCGATAAACTCCGGGGTGAGGCGCGCAAGCGCCGAGGGGCAGCGCCCCTTCCCCGCTCACACCTGCGGATTGGGGTTCTCGGTATGCCCGTCCACCGCAATCACCTGCCCCGACACCATGCGCGCGCCATCTGATCCCAAGAATACCGCCATATTGGCAATGTCTCCGGCCTCGACAAAGGACCGCATCGACGTGCCCGCCGCATAGCCCGCATAGACCTGATCGCGGGTCATCCCCTTGGCCACGGCCTCGCGCTCCAGCACGCCTTCCATGCGCGGACCTTCGACACTGCCCGGACAGATCGCATTGCAGCGCACGCCATAGGGGCCCAGTTCCATCGCCAGCGTCTTCATCAGCCCGATCATGCCCCATTTCGCCGCCGCATAAGGCGCACGATACGGGTAGCCGTATTGCCCTGCCGTTGACGAAGTCACAATGATCGCTCCGCGCCGGGCGGCTTTCATCCGGGGCGCTGCAAATTTGGCCGCCAGAAACGCGCCCTCAAGGTTGACGCCCAGACAGGTCCGCCAGTCCTCCAGCCCCACGTCCTCGACCGCCGCCGTCGGCCCGGCGATGCCAGCATTGGCACAGACCACATCGACCGTGCCCATCTTTTCGAAGACGCCGCGCATCTGGCCTTCATCCGCAGCGTTCGCTGCAATCGCGGTCCACGCTGCGGGCAATCCGTCCAGTGCAGCCTGATCCAGATCGGTGACCCAAACCTCGAACCTGGCTGCGTCAAAGGCCGCCGCCATCGCGCGCCCGATACCACTGGCTCCGGCGGTGATCAGTACCCGTTTCAAGGCCGCTGACCCACAGCGCGGCCCATCCCCGCAGGTGTTGCAAGCGCTGCATGGGCGCTGGCCACACGCTCCAGCGCGGCCACGATATGGGGGGCAGGTTCGCAGGGTCGGCGGGTCTCAAGGCTGACGTGCAGCAAGAAATGTTCGCCCGTGGCCAGCAAACGCGTGCCCGCGTACATTTCATGGAACAGGTGCATCTTCTTGCCCGCCCCCGCCAACACCTGCGTGCGCACGTCGATCACGGTGCCCGCCAGCGCCTCGTCCACATGGCGAATATGCGTTTCGGCGGTGAAATAGCTGCCGCCGGCGCTGATATAGGCGGCATCGCAGCCGATCATCGCCATGAACCGGTCGGTGGCATCGCCAAAGGCCTGCAGGTATTTCGCCTCGGTCATGTGCCCGTTGTAGTCGGTCCAGTCCAGCGGCACCGCACGGCGCACCGTCAGCAGCGGGGCCGATACGTCGTCCAGCTCATCCACCCGCGCGCCCAGGGGCGTTCCGGTCCGCAATGTCGCATCATGGGCGTTCATCAACGCCCCTGCGCCCCAATCCTGCCCCTTCAGCGCGCGCATCATCGCCACAAGGTTGGTGTCGCGGATACGTTCAAGTTCACGGATAGAATAGGCCCCCGACTGGTCATCCGACTGGCCTGCGATCAGATCGACCAGCTCGTCGGTGAATTCCGGCACATCCATCAGCTTGGTCCAGGGCCATTTCAGGCAGGGGCCGAACTGCGCCATGAAATGTTTCATCCCCGCCTCGCCGCCCGCCACGCGATAGGTTTCAAACAATCCCATCTGCGCCCAGCGGATGCCAAAGCCGTAGCGGATGGCGTTGTCGATCTCTTCGGTGGTGGCCACCCCGTCCTTGACCAGCCACAGCGCCTCGCGCCAGACGGCCTCAAGAAAGCGGTCGGCGATATGGGCATCAATCTCCTTGCGCACGCGCAGCGGATAGAACCCCATGCGGGTCAACATTGCCTCGGCGCGGTCCAGAAAGGCGGGCGTGTTGGCCGCGGTTGGCACCACTTCGATCAACGGCAGCAGGTACACAGGGTTGAACGGGTGCGCCACGATGATCTGCCCGGGACGCGCCGCCCCTTCTTGCAGCTCGGACGGCTTGAAGCCCGAGGTTGACGAGCCGATCACCGCATCGGGCAAACAGGCCGCCTGAATTTCTGCCAGTGTCGCGTGTTTGATATCCAGCCGTTCCGGCACGCTTTCCTGAATCCAGAGCGCCCCCGCCACAGCCCCCGCGATGGTATCATGGAACGTCAGCTTGCCTTCGGGCGGCAAGGCCACATCCACCATGCCCGGCAGCGAGCGGCGCGCGTTGGCCATGACTTCGCCCACCTTGCGTTCGGCCTGCGGGTCGGGGTCGAAAATCTGCACGTCCCACCCGTTCAGCGCAAAACGCGCCGCCCAGCCCCCACCGATCACGCCACCGCCAATGATGGCTGCCACTTGATTGCCCATTGTTCACCTCTTTCCTGTGCGGGCCTTTGACCCGCGAAACCACTCTGATGTGCCCGCGCCTAAGGCCGTGTTGCCAGCTGCGTCAGGTCATATCCGTTGAAATCCAGCACTTCGCGTGCCGCGGCGATACGATCCGCACCGCCCGTCGTGTTGCGATCCAGAATCCAGCCCCATGTGCCATCCGGCGTGCCCACCACGGCCGTGCGAAACCCGTCGTCAACCCACAGCACCCACAGGGTGCGATCTGCCTTTCCCTTGGGCGCGCGCAGCAAATAACGCCCCTGCCCCGTGGCCTGCGCGGGCCACTGTTCGGCCACAGTGCCGCATTGGCCAGTCGTATTGCACCGGTGCCAGAGCAGCGAAAAAGCGGCTCCGTCCTGCCGTGCGGCCACCCCACGCAGGTCCGCATCCTGCGGATAGGCCGCGCGCACCACCCAGTCGCCGGCAAAGCGCTGCGCGTCAAACCGCGTGGTCGAGGCGATGATGACAGAGCCATCGCGATAGCCCGGTTGTGGCGGCAGCTGCGCGCAGCCCGCCAGCAGCGTCAACCCCAGCCCGACAAGCCAAAGGCTGCGCCTCACGCACTCAGCTCTTTGGCGCACGTTTGACCAGCCCCAGCTTTTCACGCACCTCGGCGGGGCCGATCACCCGTGCGCCCATGTTTTGGATAATGGTGCCGGCCCGTTCGACCAGCTGCCAGTTCTCGGCCAGCACGCCCTTGTCCAACCAAAGGTTGTCCTCGAGCCCCACGCGCACATGGCCCCCCGCCAGCACCGACGCGGCGACATAGGCCATCTGGTTGCGCCCCAGACCAAAGGCCGAAAAGGTCCAGTTGTCGGGCACATTGTTCACCATCGCCATGAATGTGTTCAGATCATCCGGCGCGCCCCACGGCACGCCCATGCACAGTTGCACGAGCGCAGGGCTGTCCAGCACTCCGTCTTTCACCAATTGCTTGGCGTACCACAAATGACCGGTGTCAAATGCTTCGATCTCGGGCTTCACCCCCAGTTCGGTCATCATCCGGCCCATGGCGACCAACATGCCGGGCGTGTTGGTCATGACGTAATCCGCTTCGGCAAAGTTCATCGTGCCGCAGTCCAGCGTGCAGATCTCGGGCAGACATTCTGCCACATGAGCCACCCGTTCGCTTGCGCCCGCCATATCGGTGCCTGCCTTGCTTAACTGCATCGGGTTTTCCACATCGCCAAAGGTGATGTCCCCGCCCATGCCCGCCGTCAAATTCAACACCACATCCGTGTCGCTGTCGCGGATGCGGTCGGTAACCTCGCGGAACATCGCCAGATCACGGCTGGGCGCGCCGGTTTCAGGATCGCGGACGTGGCAATGCACCACGGCGGCGCCGGCCTTGGCGGCGGCAATCGCACTGTCTGCAATCTGCTTGGGGCTGCGCGGCACATGCGGGCTGCGGTCCTGGGTGGCGCCCGAGCCGGTCACGGCACAGGTGATAAAGACGTCTTTGTTCATGGCCAATGGCATGGCGTGTTTCCCCGATTTCATCTTGCGTTGCGCCATATCATGGCGGCATCTTTGCAGCAGACTTGACAGAATACGAAGACAAATTGATGAAATCCGAAAATATCATCGAAGTCGTCGTGCTGGTGCTTGATGCCACCAACACACTCAGCTTTGCCGCCGCGGTCGATCCGTTGCGGGCCGCGAACCGCCATGCGGGGCGGCAGCTGTTTCGCTGGCATCTGGCAACGCCTGCCGACGCACCGGTGACGCTGACCTCGGGCATTGTTATTCCTGCCAACCCCCTTGCGCGCATCAGTCACTGCAACTGGATCGTCACCGTCTCGGGGTTTGATCCCGAGCGCCAAAGCACACCGGCCTTGCTGTCCAGCCTGCGCAGGCTGGCGGCGCGCGCGGATCATGTGGCGGGGGTAGACGGTGGGCCATGGGTGCTGGCACGCACAGGGCTACTGGACGGGCACACCGCCACAGTGCACTGGGAGGATTTCGAAGCCTTTGCCGCCCGCTTTCCCGATACCCAAACTGTGAACGCGCGCTATCAGGTCAGCGGCAAGTACCGCACCGCAGGCGGGGCCGCGCCCACGCTGGACATGATGCTGGCGCTGATCGCCGAAACCTGTAGCCCCGCGCTGGCGCGCAAGGTCGCGGGCAGCTTTATCACCGACACCACCGCTGCCCCGTCGCAACCGCAAATCCGCCAGCCGCAGCGGTCACGCCACAGCCACATCACCGCCCGCGCGCATGCATTGATGGAAACCACGCTTGATGCGCCCCTGCCCATCGCCACGATCGCGCAGCGTCTGGGCCTGAGCCCGCGCGCGCTGCAAATGCAGTTCAAAACGGCCATCGGCCAAACACCGCAGGCCCACTATATGGCCCTGCGCATGACCGAGGCCGAGCGGCTGGTCACCCAGACACACCGACCGTTGCATGACATCGCGCTGAGCACCGGATTTTCCAGCCAGTCCGCCTTTGCCCGCGCCTATGCCCAGGCCCACGGCACCAGCGCGCGCCAGCACCGCAAATCTGCATAAACACTGATTTCTTTTGGCCTTAAATATCCACTGCGCAACAGCCCGCCAAAGCGCGCCGTCGCCAGTGTCACACCTTGATCAATACGGCATCGGATGGGCGCGGTGCGCGGTGGCAATTTCGGCCAGAACCTCACCGGACAGCGTCACGTCGACCATGCCCAAGGCAACCTCCAACTGCGCCATCGTGGTTGCCCCGAAGATCACCGAGCCCATGAAAGGCCGCGTGCAACACCACGCCAGCGCCATTTGCACCGGGTCCAGCCCGTGCCGTTTCGCGATGTCCAGATAGGCATCGACCGCACCGAACACACGGTCTGTCTTGCGTCCGCCAAGATCGCCATTGATGTACATGCGCGACCCCTTGGGCACTGCCCCGCCCTGATACTTGCCCGTCAGCAACCCTGCCGCCAGCGGCGAGAAGGCCAGCAAGCCGACGTCTTCATTCACGCTCATTTCGGCCATGTCGGTGTCATACAGGCGGCACAGCAACGAATACTCGTTCTGTACCGTGGCAACCCGTGGCCCGCCCGTGCGCGCGGCCGCCTCGAGCCACTGCGTTGTACCCCAGGCGCTTTCGTTGCTCAGACCAAAGGCCCGGATGCGTCCGCGCTCCACCTCGCGTTGCAGCGCGCCCAGACAATCTTCCATATTCTGAATCGTGGCGGCGCGGTCTTGCCCTGACGGGTCAAAGGTCCAGTTCTTGCGGAACATATAGCTGCCGCGATTGGGCCAGTGAAACTGGTACAGGTCGATGTAATCGGTCTGTAACCGGCGCAGCGAATCGTCGATGGCTTCGGGAATTGTCTCGGACGAGATTGCCACGCCGTCACGACGGTGCATCATGCCCTCGCCGGAATGTTTGGTGGCCAGGATATAGTCCTGTCGCCGCCCGCGATCTTCGTGCCAAAGCCCGATGATCCGCTCGGTACGTCCCACGGTTTCGGCGCTGATGGGGTTTACCGGGTACATTTCGGCGGTGTCGATGAAATTGATCCCCGCATCCAGCGCCCGTTCGATCTGTTCAAAACCCTCTTCCGCCGTGTTCTGCGTGCCCCAGGTCATCGACCCAAGGCAAAGCTCTGACACCATAATTCCCGTGCGCCCCAACGGTTTCATCTTCATTTTAGATCCCCTTATTTCCGTGCCAGACCGTAACGCCAGAGCCTCAGATCGCAAGGTACAATGCAGCGCAACTGATGATCCGACTTAGTCAACAAGCCTTAACCGACCGTAACTTGTGCAATTGTCAGAAAACTTGAACGAACAACCACTTGCCCCAGACAATGCGGCAAGGCGCGCGGCGGACAAAAACGACGCGATTGCGTCGATTTCCAGCTTGGCTGTGCCGCAAAGCAGGCCCATGGTGGCGCGATATGCGATTGCTGATTTCCCTTGCTGCCCTTTTGCTCTCTGTCCTGCTGCTGCAACTCAGCTCCGGGGGCGTCGGCCCATTGGACGCGCTGTCGGGACTTACGCTGGGCTTTTCACGGCAGGAAATCGGGATGCTGGGCTCGGCCCATTTCTTTGGGTTTTTCATCGGGTGCTGGTGGGCCCCGCGCCTGATGGGGTCGGTCGGCCACTCCCGCGCCTTTGCCGCCTTTACCGCAGCCGGCGCCATCGGGTTGCTGGCCCATATGATGGTGGTCGATCCCTATGCCTGGGCACTGATGCGTGTGGCCTCGGGACTATGTGTGGCGGGCTGCTACACGGTGATCGAGGCATGGCTGCAAGCCAAGGTCACCAATGAAACCCGCGGGCGCACCATGGGGGTGTACCGAATTGTGGACATGTCGGGGTCACTGGCCGCGCAGTTGATAATCGGCATCCTGTCACCTGCCAGCTACATCAGCTATAATATGCTTGCGATCCTGTGTTGCGCAGCCTTGCTGCCGCTGACCCTGACCACCGCCCAACAGCCCGAAACCCCTGACGCCCCGCGCTTGCGTCCGCGGCTGGCGTGGGACCGCTCTCCGCTGGCTGCTGCCGGTGTGGTGGTGGCTGCATTGTCCTCGGCCAGTTTTCGCATGGTCGGGCCGGTCTACGGTCAGGACGTGGGGCTGAGCGCCGGGCAAATTGCGTGGTTTCTGTCTGCCTTTGTCCTGGGTGGGGCGCTTGCCCAATATCCCGTCGGGTGGCTGGCCGACAAATACGACCGGCGGTGGGTGCTGATCTGGCTGTCGGCGGCGGCCATCGTCAGCTGTGGTATCACCGTGTCGGCCAGTGGCCTTGGCACCACAGGGATCATGCTGACGGCCGGTTTGTTCGGGCTGACCACCTTTCCGATCTATTCTGTCGCCTCGGCCCATGCTCATGATTTTGCCAGCGCCGACGAGCGGGTCGAGTTGTCGGCCGCACTGATGTTCTTTTATGCCATTGGTGCGATTGCGGCACCCTATGCCGCCTCGGCATTGATCACAAGCTATGGCCCCGGCGCGTTGTTCGGGATGATCTCGGTCGGGCATGCTGCCCTGATCGTCTTTGGCCTGACCCGGCTGCGCGCCCGTCCAACCAAGCGCAAACGCACCCGCTATATCTATGCCCCACGCACCAGCTTTGTGATCGGGCGCCTGATCGGACGCAGCCGCGAACGCGACTGACCCTTTCCCCGCCCCCCCTGCGCTGCTAAAGCAACATGAAACGCAGACCATAGGCGCAAAAATGACCCGTCACCTGATCACCTCCGCCCTTCCGTACATCAACGGCATCAAACATCTTGGCAACCTTATCGGCTCGCAATTGCCTGCCGACCTGTTCGCCCGCTACCAACGGGGCCGTGGCAACGAGGTGCTGTTTCTGTGCGCCACAGACGAACACGGCACCCCAGCCGAACTGGCGGCTGCCAAGGCCGGCAAGCCGGTCGCCGAATACTGCGCCGAATTGCACGAGGTGCAGGCGCGCATCGCACAAGGGTTCCGCCTGTCATTCGACCATTTTGGTCGCTCTTCCAGCCCGCAGAACCATCGGTTGACCCAGCATTTCGCAGGCCGTCTGTTCGACGCTGGGCTGATCGAGGAAGTGGAAGAGAAACAAGTCTATTCCATTGCTGACAAACGCTACTTGCCCGACCGGTACATCGAGGGCACCTGCCCCAACTGCGGCTATGACAAGGCGCGCGGCGACCAGTGCGAAAACTGCACCAAACAGCTGGACCCGACCGACCTGATCGCCCCGCGTTCGGCGATCTCGGGGTCAACCGATCTGGAAGTGCGCGAAACCAAGCACCTGTTCCTGCGCCAAAGCAAACTGCGCGACACGCTGGATCAGTGGATCGACAGCAAGACGGGCTGGCCGGTTCTGACCACGTCGATTGCCAAGAAATGGCTGCACGATGGCGACGGGTTGCAAGACCGTGGCATCACCCGTGATCTGGATTGGGGCATTCCGGTCAAACGCGGTGACGCCGACTGGCCGGGCATGGAGGGCAAGGTGTTCTATGTCTGGTTCGACGCACCCATCGAATATATCGCCTGTGCCGGCGAATGGGCCGAGACGCACGATACGGACTGGGAACGCTGGTGGCGCACCGACAAGGGCGCCGACGACGTGACTTATACGCAGTTCATGGGCAAGGACAACGTGCCCTTCCACACCCTGTCGTTCCCCGCCACGATCCTGGGCTCGCAGGAGCCGTGGAAGATGGTAGACCATCTGAAATCGTTCAACTACCTGAACTACGACGGCGGCCAGTTCTCGACCAGCCAGGGGCGCGGGATTTTCATGGATCAGGCGCTGGAGATCCTGCCCGCCGACTATTGGCGCTGGTGGCTGCTGGCCAACTGCCCCGAAACCTCGGACAGCGAGTTTACCTGGGAGCAGTTCCAACAAGGTGTGAACAAGGATCTGGCCGATGTATTGGGCAACTTTGTCAGCCGCGTTACCAAATTCTGCCGCTCGAAATTTTCGGAAGAAGTTCCGGCAGCAGGCAGCTATGGCCCGGTCGAAGAGGCGCTGATTGCCGATCTGCAAGCGCGGTTGAAACGTTACGAAGACCTGATGGATGCCCGCGAAGTGCGCAAATCAGCCGCCGAACTGCGCGCGATCTGGGTGGCGGGCAATGAATACCTGCAATCGGTTGCGCCCTGGAACGTGTTCAAATCCGATCCCGATGCAGCGGCTGCGCAGATACGGCTGGCGCTGAACCTGATTGCCTTTTACGCGACGCTCTCTGCACCCTTCATACCGGATGCGGCGGCCTCGATGCGGGCGGCGATGAATCTGGACACAGCAGCGGTGTGGCCGTCCGATGTGGCACAGGCCCTGTCCGAGCTTCAACCGGGTCATGTGTTCAGCGTGCCCGACGTGCTGTTTGCCAAGATCACCGACGACGACCGCGAAGGATGGGAAACGCGCTTTGCCGGTGGTCGCGCGGCGTAATATCTCCTGGACTTACCGGTCAGAAAACGCCGCCACATTGGCGGCGTTTCGCATTTGCGCCCCTGATATCGACTAGAACTCTTCCCATCCGTCTTCTTCGGGCTCTTGAATTTCGAATTTCAGCGCTGTGTTACCAGCCATCGGCGCCCCTGCAATGGGTGTCGGGGCCACCGGTTGTGACCGTGTGACAGGTGCCATTGGCTTTGCAGCCTCGGCCAGTCTTGCGGCCGGTTGCGGTGCATTCCCCATGCGGAACGCCGAGACAGCTGCGGCCAAACCGTCGGCTTCAGCGGTCAAAGCATGGCTGGCGGCAGTCGTTTCCTCGAACATTGCTGCGTTTTGCTGGGTGACATGGTCCAGCTCGTTCACTGCCGTGTTCACCTCGTTCAAACCATTCGACTGTTCGCGTGCCGAAGCCGCAATGGCCGAAACCCGTTCGGAAATATCCGACACCGACGTGACAATCGCTGCAAGCGCATTGCCGGTCCGGTCAACCAGATCGACGCCCTGACGCACCTGATCCCCCGAAGCCGAAATCAAGGCGTTGATCTCGCGCGCGGCTTCGGACGAGCGTTGCGCCAGCGCACGGACCTCGGTGGCCACGACGGCAAAACCGCGCCCCGCTTCGCCTGCGCGCGCCGCCTCGACACCCGCGTTCAGTGCCAGCAGGTTGGTCTGAAAGGCGATGTCGTCAATCACGCTGGTGATCTTGGAAATTTCCTGGCTGGATGTTTTGATTTCATCCATCGCCCGCACAGCTTCTTTGGCAACCCCGCCGCCTTGTTCGGCGTTCTGCTGGGCGTCTGCTGACATCTTGCTGGCTGCATCCGCGCTTTCAGCTGCCGAACGGACGGATTCTGTGAGTTTGTCCAGCGCCGCCGCCGTTTCTTCCAATGTCGCGGCCTGCTTTTCGGTCCGGCGAGACAGATCATCCGCCGCGCTGGTGATCTCGCTGGTTTCATGGCGGATCGATTCAGCGTTGTGCATGACGGCCCCGATGGCCGTTCTGAGCGACGCTGTGGCGTCGTTAAAGTTGCGTCGCAAAGCTTCGTAGTCTTCCGGAAACGCATCGACAATATCCGAGTTCAGATCGCCCTCGGAGAGTTTTTGCAATGCAAGCGCCAGTGCCTCGACGACGCGCTGCTGCTCTTGTGAAATCCGCGCCCGCGTCTCTTCTGCCTCACGCACCGCATGATGGCTCTCGGTGACATCCGTGCCCAGGAACACCACGCGCTCGGGCTGGCTGTCGGCCCCGAAGACTCCGGCAAATGCCCCCTCGAAATGCAAGATCGTACCGGCTGCGGACGGCGTCGAGACATCAAAGCATCCTTGAACCGCCGCCCCTTGCAAAACCGTCTGAGCCAGATCCGCCGGCAAACCGGTATCGCTTTGTGCAGAGCCAAAGAACCTCTCGAAATTTGTTCCTATCAAATTCTGCACGGCCACGCCCAAAGCCGTCGCAGCATTTTCATTTGCGTTGACACAACTGCCACGCGCATCGAATTCCAACCGGATCTGGTTGGCATCAATGGCCCCAAGCAACACTGCGTCACGGTGCGTTTCCGTTCCATCAGCCCATTCGATCACGGCACCAATCATCTCGCCCGCCTGATCCAGCGCCGCATTCGCCTTGATGTTGATATGCCGGTCGGCAATCTGCACCGGAACCTCTTTCGGCAGAGCCGCTGCGCCCCGGCTTTGCACAGCTTGCGCCAGCGCTCTGAGGTCTTCCATATTTGACAGGTCGGCCCCGACCCATGCCGCATCGGAAATGCCGGGCCAACGCGCGCGCAATCCATCCACCATGCCGGACAAAAGCGTTGAACAGGCCGGATTGACAAAGGTGACGACAAAGCTGTTGTCGACCATCATCATACCGGCAGATGACCCTTCGAATGCTGCGCTCTTGAAGGCGGCCTCGCGTTGCGCCCCTTTTGCGCGGCCCAGATCATTCCGGAATTGTTCCAGTCGCGCCGCGATACCGCCGATTTCATCGTTACGTTTGGTAAAGGGAATCGGCGATTCATAGTCCTCGGCTGCCACTTTGCCCATCGCGCCCTGAATTCGGATCAAGGGGCGTAACATGTAAAGCCAAAGGTAAATACCCGTCGCAATCAACGCCAGAACCATCATCAAACCGATTTCGAGCGTGTTGCGCTGTGTTGCCGCTGCAAGTTGCAGCAAATCCGGCTGATGGGTCCAGCCCGTGACAACCGCACCGACTATCGCCTGATCTGCCCCCAAGCGCGCAGGCACCGCCGTCAGCGTGCCATCCGCCAACGCAACATCAGTGCCCTCGTCGATTGCCTGCTGCGCCAGTGTTGTCGCAGCTTCAGCGTCAAAATCGGCCGATACCGTCTGGTACAATACCGTACCGGATACCCCCAGGACCAGGCCACCCACGGCAGAAGGGGCGGCATGTGATACGACACCCTCGACGGCTTCGGTCACCACTTTTGCGTTGCCGAATTTGATCGAAGCGCCCAGCTGCTGCGCCAAAAGTCCGGTAACTTCGCCGGACCGCTCGCGCAAATTTTCGGTAAGCGTGGCCTTGGTTTCGATTTGCTCTCGCCAAACCGAAATCGCGAAAATCAAGATGACCACAAGGGCCACACCCAGCAGATTCTTGGCCAATACACTCGTTATCGCGTTTTTGAGCATTCTAAAGCCACGTTGCATCGACATCCGGCACCTCATTGATCAGCCCGCATGACTGCACAGACAGCGGGTTCCGATTGACAGTTGCCTATCGTTTAACGTTGCAATCTTACCTTGCGCTTAACGCGGGCCCGATTTTCGACCTGATGCCGCCCTGCCCGATTGAACTGATTTGGTTCGGAGTTGCGCACCTGTACCAGACACCCGCCGCTTCAAGCGCAGTGCGCCGCTTCTGGCCTCTGGTCTACCGGTTTGCGGGCGCAGATCGCATAGCGATGTTCCTGAGTGCGCAACAATGCCTTACGCCACCCCAAGCCCGCCCTTTGCGCGCGATGGACATCGCCCATAGCCGTGTCGATACACACATCAACAAACCCCGCAGCGCGCAACAAATCGGCCACTTCGCGCGCGCGCGCACCCTGCGAAAAATAGACACGCGACAGGATGGAATTGTGCCGAATGGCATCGCGGCTGGCTCCGGCGCTGGCGATTCCCAAGGCACGCGCCAGAAGCCGGTGCACAAGGGATCGTTTCACAAAGTCCCCGTCGACAAGCAACAGCGTCCCGCCCGGCCGCAAAACACGCAGCCATTCGCAAAAGGCGGCTGCAGGATCAACCAGCGTCCAGACCAGATGGCGCGTGGTTATGACGTCATAGCTTGCATCCGGCTCCATCGTCCGCTCGGCATCGGCCTGCAAGAACCGCACATCACCGGCCTGCGCTGCCGCTTTGGCACGCGCCAGTTCCAGCATGGCTTCGGACCAGTCCAGACCGGTCACATCAAAGCCCAACCCCGCACCCAGCATCGCTATTTCGCCGGTTCCCGAGGCCAGATCCAGCACCTTGCGCCCCTGTGCAGGTCCCAGGTGTCGGGTAAACAGCGCCTGCCAGGCACGGCGTTCCGCGCCATCGCCGATCTTGTGCCCCGGATCACTGTCAAAATGTGCTGCCCTGTCAGACCAGTAATCACGGATTTCGTCTCGTAGATCGCGGTTGGTTCCGGCGGTGCTGTGGGCGTTCATCATGTGGTCCGTCATCTGGTCAGGCGTCAACAGGCCCGTACAAAATATTTCCCGACTAAACAAGTCAACAATATAGTTGACTATTATAGTTGGTCAAAATAGTCGAAAGGAAACCTATCAAAGAGGCCCCTATGGCGTTTCATCATCGTTCTTTCACAAAATTTGGCACCGCTCTGGCCGCAGGGCTGATCGCGTTGGTTACGTCTGCACAGGCTGACACCACCACAATTACCGACATCACGGGCCGTCAGGTCGCGGTCGAAACGCCGGTTCAACGGGTGATTCTGGGTGAAGGCCGCCAGATCTTTTTCGCCTCGGTGCTGGACACCGAAGACCCCTTTGGCCGTGTCGTTGGCTGGCGTGATGATTTCATGAAGGCCGATCTGGACGGCTATAACGCCTACAAGGAACTCTTTCCGCAGATTGACGACATCCCCACATTCGGCGGCATGAAGGACGGCACATTCGACATCGAACAGGCCGTGTCCCTGTCGCCCGATGTGATCATCATGAACCTGGAAGCCAAGGCCGCCAACGAGGAAGGCGGCTATATCGAAAAGCTTGCCGCCGTGGGCATTCCGCTGGTCTATGTCGATTTCCGCGAACGCCCGATGGAAAACACTGCTGCGTCGATGGAAATTATCGGTGAACTGTTCGGAAAATCCGAGCGCGCAACCGAGTTCAACGACTTTTACCGCACTCAGATGGCAAGGGTAACAGATGTGATCGACGCGCAGCCCGATCTTGAACGCCCGCTGGTGTTCATGGAGCGCGCGGGTGGCTATAGCGAAGATTGCTGCATGTCTTTTGGCAATGAAAACTTCGGGAAGATGGTGGAACTGGCGGGCGGTACGAACCTGGCAAGTGCCTTTATTCCCGGCACCTTTGGCACCGTGAACCCCGAACAGATCGTCGCATCGAACCCCGATCAGGTGGTGGTAACCGGCGCCAACTGGGAAATGTATGTGCCCGGCGGTGACTGGATCGGTGTCGGGTCCGGTGCGGATCTGGACATGGCGCGTACCAAGCTTGCGCATCTGATGGAGCGCCCCGCCTTTACCGGCAGCACGGCCAAGAAAACCGGTCAGGTCCATGCCATCTGGCACCAGTTCTACAACAGCCCCTACCAGTTCGTCGCTGTGCAACAGCTGGCAAAATGGTTCCACCCTGATCTTTTTGCAGATCTCGACCCCGACGCCACCTTCCGCGAACTGCACGAGCGGTTCCTGCCGGTGCCCTATCGTCCAGGCTACTTCGTAACCGTCAACTAGGTCTTGGCGCAGCGGTCCCCAAGGGCCGCTGCACGCACCGTTAAAAAGGACATCACCATGAGTGCTGCCAGTGAACCGACCTTTCACGTCGCGCCAGCTACGGCTCATCCCTACGCCCGCCTTGTGCTGCGGCGTATGCTGTTGTTGGGGCTGCTGAGCACGCTGTTGGTGCTGAGCATCGGCGTCGACATCTCGCTGGGGCCGGCGCGCTATGCGCTTGGCGAAGTCTTTCAAACGATACTGTTTCCCGGTGCCGCAGATCTTCAAATGCGCGTGGTGGTCTGGGACATCCGCATGCCGATGGCGCTGATGGCGGTGACGGTGGGCGGCTGCCTGTCGCTGGCAGGGGCGCAGATGCAAACCATTCTGGCCAACCCGCTGGCCAGCCCGTTCACACTGGGCCTGTCGGCGGCGGCCAGCTTTGGCGCGGCTTTGGCAATGGTGCTGGGCGTGGCGATCGTGCCGGCGGCGGTCGGCATCATGGTGCCGATCAACGCCTTTGCCATGGCGATGGCGGCATCATTGCTGATTTACGGATTGTCCTCGATGCGCGGCGTGACGGTTGAAACCATCATCCTGCTGGGCATCGCGCTGGTGTTCACCTTCAACGCCGCTTTGGCGCTGCTGCAATATTTCGCCTCAGAACAGGCGCTGGCTGCCGTGGTGTTCTGGACCATGGGCAGCCTGACCAAGGCAACATGGGGCAAGGTGGCAATCACCGGCGCGATCCTGTTGATCTGCACCCCGCTGTTTGCCCGTCGCGCCTGGGCGCTGACCGCGATCCGGCTGGGAGAAACCCGCGCCGCCGCGATGGGCGTGCCGGTGCGCCGCCTGCGGCTGGAAACGCTGCTGCTGGTCAGTTTGCTGGCCGCTGTGCCGGTGTCCTTCGTCGGCACCATCGGGTTTATCGGCATCGTCGGCCCCCACGTCGCCCGCCTGTTGCTGGGCGAAGACCAGCGGTTTTTCCTGCCCGGCTCAATCCTTGCGGGCGCCTTGATCCTGTCGGCCACCTCGGTCCTGTCCAAGGTGCTTCTGCCCGGTGCGGTGCTGCCGATTGGCGTCATCACTGCATTGGTGGGCGTGCCCTTCTTTGCCATGCTGATCTTCACCAACGGAAGACGCAAATGGTAAGCCTTCGACTGGATCGCCTTGGCGCGCGCTACGGGCGTAAAACCGTGTTTGACAACGTGACCACACCCGAACTGACGGGGGGCGGACTGACGGCGCTGATCGGTGCCAATGCCGCCGGAAAATCAACGCTGTTCCGGCGCATCGCAGGGCAGCTTGCCGGTGCGGGAACAGTTCAGATCACCGGAGCCGACAAGACCGATCTGCGGTATATGCCGCAGGACACCAGCACCTCCGCCGCGCTGAGCGTTTACGAGGCGGTGGTACTGGCGCTGAAACAGGACAGCCACAGCTGGCGCCTGGAGGCCGAGGAATTGGACGCGGTGGACACCATCCTGCGGGCGCTGAAAATCGAAGCGCTTGCCTTTCGCCAGCTGGCCGAACTGTCGGGCGGGCAACGTCAACTGGTGTCGATTGCACAAACGCTGGTGTGCGGGCCGAAAATCGTGCTGATGGACGAGCCCACATCGGCGCTGGACCTGTACCGCCAGTTCGAGGTTCTGGAATTCCTGCGCAGCTATGCGCAATCAACCGGCGCAGTTGTTCTGCTGGCGCTGCACGATCTCAATCAGGTCTTGCGCTATTGCGACACGGCCATCGCGTTGAACAACGGCACGCTTGAGGCCGCAGGCCCGACCCGCAGCATTCTGGACAGCGCCCTGCTGCGACGCCTCTACGGCGTCGAGACACGGTTCGAGAACTGTTCAAAAGGCCTGCCGTTCATGGTGGTCGACGGAATCGGTGTGCATACGGCTCTGTGACGGATGATACATTGCGGCTTGTCCCGGTCGGGGAAGCGCGAGGGGCAAAGCGACATCGGGGACATGGTCTGGAAAAGCGACAAGCGTCGTGAAACAGCTGCGCATGATTGATCCAAGGGGGGATGGTGCGGCCGAGAAGACTCGAACTTCCACGGGTGTTACCCCACAGCGACCTCAACGCTGCGCGTCTACCATTCCGCCACGGCCGCACGCCAGTCGCTTGGTGAGCGGGCTATAGACCGCCCCCGTTCAGATGTGAAGTGGAAATTTCGCGCAAAGCTGCACACAGGGCTGTGGGTTGCAATTCGGCGGCACAGATACGACCTTAGGTCCAAACAGCAAAGGTTCATGCCCATGTCCACCCCCTCCGCTTCCGATACGCCCCTACCTCAGGGGCCTGTGGTCGACGTTGACATCGTTTCAGACGTAATGTGTCCGTGGTGCATCGTCGGCTATCGTCAGCTGGAACAGGCGCTGGCCGCCACAGGCATCGGCGCGCGCATCCGTTGGCATCCTTTCGAGCTGAACCCGGACATGCCGCCCGAAGGCCAGAACACCGCCGAGCATATCGCTGAAAAATACGGCGCAAGCGCCGAGCAATCCGCGCAAAACCGCAAACACCTGCAAGATCTTGGGAAATCCCTGGGGTTCGACTTCAACTTTACCCCCGAAAGCCGCATGGTGAACTCTTTTCAGGCGCATCAGATGCTGGATTTTGCCCTGTCACAGGGCCTGCAACACCCGCTGAAACTGGCGCTGTTCAAGGCGCATTTCACCGACAACCGCGATGTCTCGGATCCAGCGGTGTTGATCGACGTGGCGACGTCGGTCGGCATCGACGCGGCGGCGGCGCGCGAGGTGCTGGACAGCGGTGCCCTGGTCGACTCTGTCCGCGAAAAGCAGAAATTCTGGACGTCGCGCGGGATTTCAGGCGTGCCCTCGATGGTCTTTGGTGGCAAATATCTGGTCACCGGTGCACAAGGCGCTGAAAACTACGCGCAAATCCTGCGCCAGACTTTGGAAGAGGCTGCCTGAACCTGATGGTAGAGTGGATCACCACCCCGGGCCTGACCGACTATCGCCAGGCCGAGGCTTGGATGGAAGAACGCGCCGCCCAGATCGCGGCGGGGACGGCAGACGAATGCATCTGGCTGCTGGAACACCCCGCCCTCTACACTGCGGGCACTTCGGCCAAGCCTGCCGACCTGACCGATCCCGACCGTTTTCCGGTCTATCCCACCAAGCGCGGCGGGCAATACACCTATCACGGGCCGGGCCAACGGGTGGCCTATACCCTGCTGGATGTGGGCAAACGCGGGCGCGATGTGCGCTGCTTTGTGCGCGACCTCGAAGCCTGGGTGATCGACACGTTGGACAGCTTTAACATCAAGGGCGAGATTCGCGATGGCCGCGTGGGCGTTTGGGTGCAGCGGCCCGAAAAGGCGGCGCAGGCCGACGGCACGATGGCCGAAGACAAGATTGCCGCCATCGGGATCCGGCTGCGCAAATGGATCAGCTTTCACGGCATCAGCATCAATGTCGAACCGGATCTGTCGCATTTCAGCGGCATCGTGCCCTGTGGAATCACCGACCACGGGGTCACGTCGCTGGTCGATCTGGGTCTGCCGGTGACCATGGAAGACGTGGACGTGGCACTGCGGCGCAGCTTTGATCGGGTGTTCGAAGCCTAATCGCCCGAAGCCTGTTGCACCTCATCCAGCCCCAGCGCCACCAGCGCACCGCCCGCCGCCATCACCGCAAAGACACCCAGCACCAGCGCAGGCCCGGCCGCATCAGCCAACAGCCCGAATCCCCCGCCCAGCAACAACATCACCCCGAGAATCGAGTTGCTCAGCGCGGTATAGACCGCCTTTTGCCCATGCGCCTGCATATCGGCCAGATGCGTCTTGCGCCCGGCCCGTGCCCCTTCATATGCGATTTTCGCAGCAAAAACGAAGCCCGCAGCACCAAAGGGGCCGCCCAGACCGCCTGTCAGCGTGCCAACCGCCGCCGCCAGCGCCAGCACACCGGCCGCCGCCACACCGGCAAACATCAACGTAAGCCGTGACGACCGGTCTGACAGGCGCCCCCAGACATAGGACGACACAATCGCCGCCGCCGAAGAGGCCAGCACCAACAGGCCCAGATGCCCAAGGTTGATGCCGTCGCCTTGTGACCCCGCCAGCATCACCACAAAGGGCGGCGCCAGCGCGGTCGAGATCAGCAGCGTGCGCGTCAGGATATAGCGGCGTAGTTGCGCATCGCGGCGCAACGGAGCGAACACGGCCCGCAAACCGCCAAGCCCTTGATCCGCATTACCTGTTTGCGCTTCCGGCTCGTCCAGACGTGCAAAAATCAGCCCCGCGACAATCCACAGCACGCCCGCCAGCGCGATTACCACGGCAATCGCCGAGGGCGTTCCCGGAATGATCCTGACGCTGAGCAATACCGCAACCCCCAGCACGCCCACCGCACCCAGCGTGCCGGCCAAGCCCGACACTGTTCCGCGCGTGCCCTTGTCCAACGTGCGCGCCAGCACATCCTTGTAACTGGCCGACCCGGCCGAGCGGCATACGGCCAGCAGCGCAAGACAGGCCAGGATACCCCAACCTGCCACCGACCCTTCCAGCAACAGTGCCGTTGCCGCCATGCCCAGCGCCGCAACGCCCTGCCCTGCGGCCCCTGCGGCCCAAAACCACTTGCGCTGGCGGCTGCGCTCGATCCACGCGGCCAGTGCCAGCTGGGGCAAAAGCGCCCCCGCCTCGCGCACGGGCACCAGCGCACCGACGAATCCTCCAGGCGCCCCAAGCGCGACCAGCAGCGCGGACAGCACCAGCTTGGGATCAACCAGCCCACCGGCCAGCTTGGACGCGGTAAGGGCGGAAAAATGCGTGGCAAATGCGCGGTTCTGGTCACTGCTGGCGTGCCCGTTGCCCCCTGTCAGGGTACTATAAAGGAGTCTTTGCAAGTTTGGGGCCACTGCGACGTTCTCCGATTGTCGGCGTACCAAAGCAAATAGAGCATCTACACAGAATACAAACCCTGCCCGCAGCGACGGCTGCCCCCGCGACAATTATTCCCCACCTGCGGCAAGATCATGCATTGATGCAGCCGCCCCAACGTTCTAGAACCACTCCAGAACCGGGCCACGCCGTCTTTGGCGTGTCCTGTAGACATCTCAGCAGGAGGCACCGCATGGCAGACGCAGCCATTCACGGGCACGATCATCACGACGAACGCGGGTTCTTCACCCGCTGGTTCATGTCCACAAACCATAAAGATATTGGTATCTTGTACCTTATCGTTTCCGCATTCGCCGGTTTCATCTCGGTCGCATTTACCGTTTATATGCGGCTTGAGCTGATGCACCCCGGTGTGCAGTTCATGTGTCAGGAGGGTGCGCGTCTGATCGCGTCGTCCGATGTATGTACCCCCAACGGACACCTCTGGAACGTGCTGATCACCGGCCACGGCATCCTGATGATGTTCTTCGTGGTGATTCCCGCCCTGTTCGGCGGGTTTGGCAACTATTTCATGCCCTTGCAGATCGGCGCGCCGGACATGGCGTTCCCGCGGATGAACAACCTGTCGTTCTGGATGTATGTCGCCGGTACAACACTGGCCGTCTGTTCGGTTCTGGCCCCCTCCGAGGGCGGTCAGCACGGCTCGGGCGTGGGTTGGGTTCTGTATCCGCCCCTGTCGGTGCGCGAAGGCGGCATGTCGATGGACCTTGCGATCTTTGCGGTCCACGTCTCGGGTGCCTCGTCGATCCTGGGCGCAATCAACATGATCACAACCTTCCTGAACATGCGTGCCCCCGGCATGACCCTGTTCAAGGTGCCGCTGTTCTCGTGGTCGATCTTTGTCACCAGCTGGCTGATCCTGTTGTCCCTGCCGGTTCTGGCGGGCGCAATCACCATGCTGTTGATGGACCGCAACTTCGGCTTCACCTTCTTCGATCCTGCCGGCGGCGGTGACCCGATCCTGTACCAGCACATCCTTTGGTTCTTCGGACACCCCGAAGTGTATATCGTGATCCTGCCGGGCTTTGGCATCATCAGCCACGTCATCGCCACCTTCTCGCGCAAGCCGATCTTCGGTTACCTGCCGATGGTCTGGGCGCTGATCGCCATTGGTGTGCTGGGCTTTGTCGTGTGGGCGCACCACATGTACACGGTCGGCATGTCGCTGAACCAGCAGTCCTATTTCATGCTGGCAACGATGGTCATCGCGGTCCCCACCGGGGTCAAGGTGTTCTCGTGGATCGCCACCATGTGGAGCGGCTCGATCGAGTTCAAGACACCGATGCTGTGGGCCTTTGGCTTCCTGGTGCTGTTCACCGTGGGTGGCGTTACCGGCATCGTCCTGAGCCAGGCTGCCGTCGACCGCGCCTATCACGACACATACTACGTTGTGGCACACTTCCACTACGTGATGAGCCTGGGCGCCGTGTTCGCGATCTTCGCGGGGATCTACTTCTACTTCCCCAAGATGACAGGCCGCATGTACCCCGAATGGGCTGGCAAGCTGCACTTCTGGATGATGTTCATCGGTGCGAACATCACCTTCTTCCCGCAGCACTTCCTGGGCCGTCAGGGCATGCCCCGTCGCTACATCGACTATCCCGAGGCATTCTCGACCTGGAACTATGTCTCAAGCTGGGGCGCCTTCCTGTCCTTCGCCTCGTTCCTGTTCTTCTTTGGCATCGTCATCTACACGCTGCTGAAAGGTGCACGCGTCACCGAGAACAACCCATGGAACGAATATGCGGACACGCTGGAATGGACACTGCCCAGCCCGCCGCCCGAGCACACGTTCGAAATCCTGCCCAAGCAGGAAGAATGGGACCACCAGCGCCACTAGGCGCCGGACCATCCTGAAAATCTCAAGGGCTCCGGCGGCGGTCGGGGCCCTTTTTCTATGCGCCGCAACTTTCCACGCTCCGCAACGTCGCCCGCTTCATCTTGCCAGATAAACTCCGGGGTGAGGCCGCAGGCCGAGGGGCAGCGCCCCTATGGCACAGCTTGTCGCATTGCCGCGCGCCAATGCGGTGCTATCGTTTCCCCAACGCGAAACCACCAAAGCCCCCCAATGCCCTATCGCTGGACTTCCAGACCCGACGCACCGACCCAACAGTTGCGCCTGTGGCCGCACCAATCCCTGCCTGCACGCGGGATGGCGGCCTTTGTGCTGGGCACTTTCACATTGTTGCTGATCCCGACCATGCCGCTGTTGGGCACGCCCCTGCTGTGGGGGCTGCTGCCGTTCACATTGCTGGCGGTCTGGGGACTGTATTTTGCCCTGCAACACAACTATCGCAGCCGCCAGATCACCGAAGTTCTGACGATTTCAGAAGACACGGTACACCTGCTGCGCACCAATCCCGATGGCAACACGCAGCAATGGGACTGCAACCGCTATTGGGTACAGGTGACCAGATACGAAAAAGACGGACCGGTGCCGCACTATATCACGCTCAAGGGCATGGGCCGCGAGGTCGAGATCGGTGCGTTTCTGGCCGAGGAAGAGCGTATCGCGCTCTATGATGAACTGCTGCGCGCGTTGCGCCGTTAGAATCATCGCTTGTGGCGGGCCGCCCCGATCCGGGGCGGCGGCTCATGCTTGTATTTCGGCCCGTGGCAGAGACCTGCGGGCCATTTGCATCAGGCGCTCAGACGGTCCTTGACCATCGGGCCCACAACACCAAAGTCCATCTGGCCGGTGTATTTGGCCTTGAGCACAGCCATCACCTTGCCCATGTCGCGAATGCTCTCGGCACCCACTTCGGCCACAGCCGCATCAACGGCTGCCGCGCTCTTCGCTTCGCTCAACTGCTGGGGCAGGAACTCTTCGATAATCTCGACCTCCGCGCGTTCCCGCTCGGCCAGATCCAGCCGCCCGCCCTCTTCGTAGGCGCGCGCGCTTTCCTGACGCTGTTTGACCATGCGGCTGAGAATCGCCAGCAAGGCGGCATCGTCAACGCCGTCTTCGGCCCCTGCTGCGCGGGCATCAATGTCTTTGTCCTTGAAGGCCGCATTGATCAGCCGCAGCGTCGAAAGCCGGTCGGTGGCTTTTTCCTTCATCGCCTGCTTTAATGCAGTCGAAATCCGGGTTCGCATATCCATATGTGTGTCCCATCCCCATGGGTTGATGATAAGTTTGTGACAATACCGAAACGCCAGCCGCGCTGCAACCGTTCCGATGTGGTCCAAGTTACTGATATATAACGATTTCGCAAAATAGCGCCTGCCCTTGACCCGGCCTGTCGCAATGACTAGTTTCGCGCGACTTTGCTCGCATCCCTGTACACATGAGGCCGCCCATGTCCGCGCACGCTCCCACGCACCCGACCGCCTGTCTTGCCCTTGCCGATGGCACGCTATTCTACGGGGTGGGGTTTGGCGCCACCGGCCAGACCCAGGCGGAACTGTGCTTTAACACGGCAATGACCGGCTATCAGGAGATCATGACCGACCCGTCCTATGCGGGTCAGATCGTCACCTTTACCTTCCCGCACATCGGCAACACCGGCATCACGCCCGAAGACGACGAAACCGCCGATCCGGTGGCGGCGGGCATGGTGGTGAAATGGATGCCGACCGATCCGTCGAACTGGCGCAGCGCAGGGCCGCTGGGCGAATGGCTGGCAGCACGCGGACGCATCGCCATTGGCGGTGTCGACACCCGCCGCCTGACCCGCGCGATCCGTCAGGCCGGTGCACCACATGTAGCGCTGGCACACAATCCTGATGGCGTGTTCGACACCGAGGCGCTGGTTGCCGCCGCCCGCGCCTTTTCCGGCCTCGAAGGGCTGGATCTGGCCAAGGAAGTCACCTGCGCGCAATCCTACAGCTGGAACGAAATGCGCTGGGCCTGGCCCGAGGGATATCTGCCGCAAAAAGACCCCAAATACAAAGTGGTCGCCGTTGATTACGGTGCCAAGCGCAACATCCTGCGCTGCCTTGCCTCGGCCGGGTGCGACGTGACCGTGCTGCCCGCAAGTGCCACCACCGAGGAAGTGCTGTCGCACAATCCCGACGGCGTGTTCCTGTCCAACGGCCCCGGCGATCCGGCGGCCACCGGCGTTTATGCGGTGCCGATGATCAAGGGCATTCTGGAACAGACCGACCTGCCGGTCTTTGGCATTTGTCTGGGTCACCAGATGCTGGCGCTGGCGCTTGGCGGGCAGACCGTGAAAATGAACCACGGCCACCACGGGGCAAACCATCCGGTGAAGGACCACGAAACCGGCAAGGTTGAAATCACCTCGATGAACCACGGTTTTGCTGTCGATGGTCAGACCCTGCCCAAAGGTGTGGTTGAAACCCACACCTCGCTGTTCGACGGGTCGAACTGCGGCATCCGCATGGAAGGCCGCCCGGTCTATTCGGTGCAGCACCACCCCGAAGCAAGCCCCGGCCCGCAAGACAGCTTTTATCTGTTCGAGCGCTTCGCCGAAGCGATGGCTGCTCGCGCCAGCTAAGTCTCCGGGAGGATTTTCCGGAATGACCCATGGAAGGCCGGCCAAGTCCGGCCTTCCACACCGGGGCACCGTTTCGACGTTACAAAATCCCCAGGTCACTTGAATAACACGCCCCTGCGCCAGCGAAACCGTTAACGCAACGCCTGCCTCTTAACGTGCCATTAACCTTCCTCTGCCCAAGCTGACATCTGTCCAGCGGGTAGAGGGTGTGAATGAGCGATCCACGACTGCGACTGCTAAAGCCCGAAGGGGTTTGCGACCTGCGCCCCACCGCGCCGTTGGGCCGCCAACTGGTCAACAACAATCTGATATCGCGCCAGGATCTGCTGAACGCCCTTGGGCTGCAACGACGCGTCGATGCGCAGCTTGGCGATATTCTGGTGGCCGAAGGGGTGCTGCGGCGCACCGATCTGCTGTCCACACTGGCCAAACAACACAACGTCCAGATGATCGACCTGCGCGCGACACCACCACGGCGCAATGTCGCCTCTGCCTTGCCCACCGCCATGTGTCTGCGCCATCATGTCGTGCCATGGATCTGGGCAGGGGACACGCTTCTTGTGGCCACCGCGCGGCCCGATCTGTTCCACAATCTACAACGGTGTATGGGCACGCGCGGCCCTGCAATGATGCCCGTGGTGGCCGATCCCGCTGCCATCCTTGAACAGATCAACCGCCTGTTCAGCGCCGAACTGGCGCACAAGGCCATCACCCGCGTCGCCAGCATAGAAAGCTGCCGCAACTGGGGCGCGGGTAGCAATGCGCGGGCGTTGTGGCTGTGGTCGGCAGGCTTTGCGTTAACGGCCTGCCTGCTTCTGGCCCCGACCTGGACCGTGACACTGGCCTGCCTGTGGGCGGTGCTGACATTGGTGCTGACGACAGCGATGAAAGGGGCTGCCCTGATCATGCAGCTAATAGGAGGCCTGCACGATCACCTGACAGCGCCGCCCCCCGTGCCCCCACCTTTCCGCCTGCCGCGTGTGTCGGTCATGGTGCCCCTTTTACACGAAAAAGAAATCGCAAATGCCCTGATCAAGCGTATGGAACGCCTGACCTACCCCAAATCCCTGCTTGAAGTTGTATTGGTGCTTGAGGCCAGAGACACCGTCACGCGCGAGACCATCGCGCGCACCGAGCTGCCGCCGTGGATGAGCGTAATCGAAGTGCCCGACGCCCAGTGCCTGACCACCAAGCCACGGGCGCTGAACTATGCGCTGGATTTCTGCAAGGGCTCGATCATCGGTGTCTGGGATGCCGAGGACGCGCCGGAACCGGACCAGATCGAAAAGGTAGTGTTGCGATTTCAGCAGGCCCCGCCCGATGTAGCCTGCCTGCAAGGCATTCTGGACTATTACAACCCCCGCACCAACTGGATGTCGCGCTGTTTCACCATCGAATATGCGACGTGGTGGCGACTGGTTCTGCCGGGCATCGCGCGGTTGGGGCTGGTGATTCCGTTGGGCGGCACGACGTTGTTTTTCCGCCGCGACATTCTGGAAGACCTGGGCGGCTGGGACGCGCACAATGTCACCGAAGATGCCGATCTGGGCGTGCGACTGGCGCGCCACGGCTATCGCACCGAACTGCTGCCCACCGTCACCCACGAAGAGGCCAATTGCCGCCCCTGGCGTTGGGTGCGGCAACGTTCGCGCTGGCTGAAGGGGTTCATGATCACCTATTTCGTCCACATGCGCCATCCGCGCCAGTTGCTGCGCGAGTTGGGGTGGAAGCGGGTGATGGGCTTGCAGGTGATCTTTCTGGCGACCTTCACCCAGTTTGCCGCAGCGCCGTTTTTATGGTCGTTCTGGCTGATCCCGCTGGGGCTGCCGCATCCGGTGCATCTGACCTTGGGGCCGCAGGTCGTATGGGCAATGACCGTCGTATTTGTGATTTCCGAACTGCTGAACCTGACACTGGGGCTGGCCGCCGTATCCGGGCGCCCCCACCGCCATCTGCTGATGTGGGTGCCGACAATGCCGTTTTATTTCCCGCTGGGCGCGCTGGCCGCCTATAAGGCGCTGCACGAAATGATCGCGCAGCCGTTCTTTTGGGACAAGACCCAGCACGGCTACGCCGAGGCGACAGAGGATGTTTAGGGTCCAGACAGTCAAACAGACAGGAGGCTGGGTTAGTCTTCCATCGCGTAGGGCCGCTTAATCCCCAATGTCTGGTCCAGCCTGTCCCAAGTCACCGCCTCGAACCGCTCGGGCCAATCCACACCGATCTGGCGGGCGCGCCTGCGCGCGCGGGGCAAATAGGCTTTGGCATAGGCAAGATGGGCGGCAATCATTGCCTCCCGTTCGGGAACAGGCGAGGGCAATGACACCAACAGCGCCTTTTGCGCGTCGGTGATAAGCCGGTTCAAATGCAGCACGCCACCACGGTTCGGGGCGTTGGTCTCTTCGATCAGCAACGCGACCAGAAGATTGCGCAGATGATAGACGCCCAGAACACCATTGATGTATTCCGCGCGCCCCGCGGCAAGGTGCAGCAGGCCCAGAATACGGATGAATTCCTCGATCTGGTATGTGAATTTTTCAAGGTTCGGCCCCGCAGGCACGGGCGCGGCGGCCAGCCCGTCATACAGATTGTCATGGTCGAACAACGGTTTCAGGCTGTGTTGCGTGTGTGCTGCCAACTGCTCGGGTTTCAGGATAATCACATCGGTGCGCGTCCAGTCGGCAGTGATGGCATTGATCAGAACAGGCACAGTCGTCCTGTCCCACCACAGCACGATCTCTCCGGTCTGCGCGACGGCTTCATGCCACTGTCCGGCAATGGCATCGGTTGCGCCATCCTTTGCCACCAGAACAAAGTCGATATCGCTATAGGCGTCGGCCATTCCATTCGCATAGCTTCCACTGAGAAACAGCGCCCTGATGTCGGGCGTGTCGCTTAGCGCATCAAGGATTGTTTTGATCGTCTCAGGATGGTCCATCACCAACTCCTGTTTTCGCGGCCCCTGCCCGGCAGACTGCGGCCCTGAGAAACTGTATCTCTCAACCCTCTTCCTCGCGCCGCGCCGCATCCAGTTTCAGCCGCGTCATGAAGGCCACCGAGATATGCTCGCGCAAGGCAGCCCCGGCCGCAGCCCCGTCACCCGCCTCGATGGCGCGCACGATGGCGTCGTGTTCCTGCTGGGCGATCTCGGCGCGCCCCTCTGCGGCCAGCGATGTTGTCGCCATCAACGCCATGCTGCGGTGCACCAGATCCAGTTGCTGCACCAGATAGCGGTTGTGTGACGCCAGATGGATCTGTTTGTGAAACCGCCGGTTGGCGCGGGCCATCGCTGCCGGATCGTTCAGCAGTTTGTTGTCCGCCGCGACCATCTCGCGCAGCACGCGCACCTCTTCGGCGGTGGCATGGCGGGCGGCAAGGTTGGCGGCCAGCCCCTCAAGCTCGCCGCGCACCACATACAGTTCGGCCATCTGGTTGTGGTCCAGCGACGCCACGATCAGGCTGCGCCCGTCGCGCGCCAGCAGCGATTGCGTCTCAAGCCGTTGCAGGGCCTCGCGGATCGGCGTGCGCGACATACCGAACCTGTCAGCCAGTTCGCTTTCCACCAACCGGTCGCCGGGGCGGTATTTCCCCATGTCGATGGCTTCGAGGATCATCGAATAGGCATCGGTGTTCACTGGTTTCATCACGCGCTCCGGCCTTTGGCAGTCTTGCGCGCACCCTAAGGGCGCGGGGCGCGGGTGCGCAAGCCTTGGCGCTTGCACAAGCGCGCGGGCGGGCCTACCACGGGGCATGCCCAATCCAGACTTCTCCCATGTAACGTCCTGGGTCTTTGACCTCGACAACACGCTGTATCACCCTTCGGCGCGCCTGTTCGATCAGATCGAGGTGCGCATGACCGCCTATGTGATGGACTCGCTTGGCGTCGACCGCGCCGAGGCGGACCGTTTGCGCCTGCACTACTGGCGCACGCACGGCACGACGCTGGCCGGACTGATGCGCGAACATGGCGTCGATCCGGCGCCGTACCTCACAGATGTGCACGACATCGACCTGAGCCATCTGACAGCCGATGCCGAACTCGCCGCGCGGCTGCGTGCCCTGCCCGGGCAGCGCATCGTCTATACCAACGGCAGCGGTCCCTATGCCGAACGGGTGCTGGCCGCGCGCGGGCTGGCGGGCTGTTTCGACGCGATCTACGGGGTTGAACACGCCAATTTCCTGCCCAAGCCCGACCGCGCGGCCTTCGAAACGATCTTTGCCACCGACGGGCTGCGCCCCGAGGTTGCCGCGATGTTCGAGGACGACACCCGCAATCTGGCCGCCCCGCATGCGATGGGGATGCGCACCGTGCATGTGGCAGACGTTGCCGCCCCTGCCGATCACATCCACCATCACACCGACGATCTGTCGGGGTTTCTGGCGCGGCTCGTCGGATAGGACGCTTTGCCGCCTTTCCTGCGCCGCGCGCCGTACTAGGATCACCGACATGATTGAAACCGATATCCTGATTTCCGGCGGCGGCGTCGCCGGGCTGACTGCGGCGGCGGCCTTTGGCACGGCGGGCTTTGACGTGATCTGTGTCGATCCCGCCCCGCCCATCACCGAACGCGAGGCCACAGGCGCCGACATGCGCACCACGGCCATGCTGCAACCCGCCCGCGAGGTTCTGAAAACCGCAGGCCTGTGGGAGCGGCTGGAACCCTACGCCGCCCCGCTGAAGATCATGCGCATCGTTGACGCGGGCGGTGCGGAGGGCACCCCCCGTCTGACCCGTGATTTCCGTGCGGCGGATATCTCCGACCTGCCCTTTGGCTGGAACCTGCCCAACTGGCGGCTGCGGCGCGAGATGGTGGCGCGTTTGCACGACCTGCCCAACGTCGATTTCCGCCCCGGCACCGGCACCGCCAGCCTGCTGACCCGCACCGCAGAGGCGCGGGTAAAGCTCGACGATGGCACAAACGTGCGCGCCAGGCTGGTGATCGCCGCCGACGGGCGCAATTCACCGATGCGGCAAGCGGCCGGGATTGACGTGAAAACAACGCGCTATGGACAAAAGGCGCTGGCCTTTGCCGTGACCCACCCGATCCCGCACGACAATGTCTCGACCGAAGTGCACCGCACCGGCGGGCCGTTCACGCTGGTGCCGCTGCCGGATCACGAGGGGCTGCCCTGCTCTGCCGTGGTGTGGATGGACGACGGCCCTGCAACCGTTGCACGGATGGCGCTGGACACCGAAGCCTTCGAGGCCGCAATGTCGCTGCGCAGCTGCCACCTGTTCGGGCCGCTGACGCTGGCCTCGAACCGCACCATCTGGCCGATCATCAGCCAACAGGCCGAACGCCTCAGCGGGCAACGCATCGCCCTGATGGCCGAGGCCGCGCATGTGGTGCCGCCCATCGGCGCGCAGGGGCTGAACATGAGCCTGTCTGATCTGTCGACCCTGCTGGACCTGGCGCTGGCGCGGCACGACCATCTGGGCGATGCACAAATGCTGGACGCCTATCACGACGCGCGCATCCGCGACATGCGCGTGCGGGTGGCAGGGATTGATGCGCTGAACCGCGCATCGCAGGTCAGCACGCCCGCGCTGCGGGATGCACGGGCGTTGGGGTTGAATGCGCTCTATGCGCTGGCACCGGTGCGCAAGACACTGATGCAGATGGGCCTTGGGGTGCGTTAAAGCACTTCTCGGAAAACCTAATACAAGGGTTATCACTTAACGCGTTGAAATCTATGATTTCAGGCAGCGTTAAGTGATCCAGTTTTTTTCGAAAGTGCTCTTACAGCACCTTGTCGAGAACCGTTTCCAGACGCGCCAGCGTGGCGTCCACGTCATAAAGCTTGTCCAGCCCGAACAGCCCCAGCCGGAAGGTCGAGAAATCCGCAGGCTCGTCGCAGGCCAGCGGCACACCGGCGGCAATCTGCATCCCTTCGGCGGCGAACTTCTTGCCGTTCTGGATTTGCGGATCGGCGGTATAGGACACCACAACTCCCGGCGCGCCAAAGCCGTCTGCGGCCACCGAGATCACCCCACGATCCGCCAGCATCTTGCGCACCGCATCGCCCAGCTGCCATTGCGCCTCTTTCAGCCGCCCGAACCCGTAATCGCGCGTCTCGACCATCGTGTCACGGAACGCCCGCAGGGCATCCGTGGGCATGGTCGCATGATAGGCATGACCACCGTTTTCATAGGCCTGCATGATCTGGTGCCATTTCTTCAAATCGATGGCAAAGCTGTCGGACGTGGTCTGCTCCATCCGCGCCAGCGCACGGTCGGACATCATCACCAGACCGGCCGAAGGGGCGGCACTCCACCCCTTTTGCGGCGCGGACAACAGCACATCGACGCCCAGCTTGCGCATGTCGACCCAGGCACAGCCCGAAGCGATACAATCCAGCACCATCAGGGCGCCGACCTCATGAGCGGCGGCGGCCATCGCGGCGACATAGTCATCGGGCAGGATCACACCGGCGCTGGTTTCCACGTGCGGGGCAAAGACGATCTCGGGCTTGCCATCGCGGATGGCGGCCACAACCTCTTCGATGGGTGCGGGGACAAAGGGTGACGGTGAGGCGTTCCCCGACTGGCGCGCTTTCAGAACGGTCGCCTCGCCGGTCAGATCCCCGCTTTCGATGATCTGGCTCCAGCGGTAGCTGAACCAACCGTTACGCACGACCAGCACGCGGGCACCACGGGCGAACTGGCGGGCGACCGCTTCCATCCCATAGGTGCCGCCACCGGGCACGATGGCCACGGCATCGGCGCCATAGACCTCTTTCAGCATCGCCGAAATATCCTTCATCACCTTCTGAAAGGCGGCAGACATGTGGTTCAGCGAGCGGTCGGTGAAGACCACCGAGAATTCATCCATCCCTTGCGGGTCAACGGTGTCAAGCAATGCCATGATCGGGCTCCTTCGGTCTGACTTTGCCACACACCTAAGCCTACGCGGCCCCAATTGCCAGATCAGCTGATCGGGCCGGTCAGCCGCTCTTCACTCAGCAGCACGTTTGCCTCGACATCCCCCGCCCCCGGCAAGGTCATGATCCGCCGCCGCAACACCCGTTCAAAATCGGACAGATCCCGCGCCACGACGCGCAGGCGGTAATCATACAGGCCCAGAACATGTTCGACCGTCTGCACCTCGGGGATCGCCGTCACCGCCCGTTCAAAGTCTTCCAGACTGACGCGCCCCTTGGTCGCCAGTTTCACCCCCAGGAACACGGTCACGCCAAAGCCCACAGCCTCGGCATCAATCTGCAAACGGTGGCCCGCGATCACGCCGCTGTCTTTCAGGCGCTTGATCCGACGCCATGTGGCGGGCTGCGACAGGCCCAGATCACGTCCCAACGCGCCGGCGCTTTGCGTGGCATCCAGCGCCAGCGCGCGCAGCAGCGCGCGGTCGATGTCGTCCAGCTCCGTCATATCGGCAACCGCTCGTCTGATTTGATCCGCGCCACATGCATCAACGGTTCGATGTCCGCGATATGCGGCAGGGTCAGCACCCGCGTCCGGTACACCCGCTGGTAATGCGCCATATCCTGCGCGATCACCGACAGCCGCACGTCGACACGCCCCAGAAAGGTCTGGATCTCGACCACCTCGGGCACCTCGCGCGCCGCTTTCAGAAACTCGTCAAAGGCCGCAGCGACGGTCTTGTCCAGCGTCACGCGCAGCGACACCTCGACGGAATAGCCCAACGCCTGCCAATCGATCACCGCCCGCACGCCCTTGACCGCGCCGGTGTCCATCAGCCGCATCTGCCGCCGCTGCACCCGCGCGGGTGTCATACCACAGCGTTCGGCCAGCTCCGCAGGCGACAGGGTCGGGTCCGCCTGCCATTGGCGCAGAATGCGTCGGTCCAGATCATCAAGCATGATTTTTATGCCTTTGGCAATTTTGGCGAATGATTCACCCTTCGTCTTGCCAAATAAACTCAAAATACAACGCTGACCATCCCCGATGCGGGGCATATGGTGCGGCCCAGAGACATATGGAAGGAAATCACCATGCGCGTTTACTATGACCGCGATTGCGACATCAACCTGATCAAGGACAAGAAAGTGGCCATCCTGGGCTACGGCTCCCAGGGTCACGCCCACGCGCTGAACCTGCGCGACAGCGGTGCCAAGAACCTTGTCGTCGCCCTGCGCGAAGGTTCGCCCTCGATCGCCAAGGCCGAAGGCGAAGGCCTGAAAACCATGGGCATCGCCGAAGCGGCAGCCTGGGCCGACCTGATCATGTTCACAATGCCCGACGAACTTCAGGCCGAAACATACAAGAAATACGTCCACGACAACATCCGCGAAGGTGCAGCGATTGCATTCGCCCACGGCCTGAACGTGCACTTTGGTCTGATCGAGCCCAAAGAAGGCGTCGACGTGATCATGATGGCCCCCAAAGGCCCCGGTCACACCGTGCGCGGCGAATACACCAAAGGCGGCGGCGTGCCCTGCCTGGTGGCCGTGGACAAGGACGCATCGGGCAAGGCGCTCGAAATCGGCCTGTCCTATTGCTCCGCCATCGGTGGCGGCCGTTCGGGCATCATCGAAACCAACTTCCGCGAAGAATGCGAAACCGACCTGTTCGGTGAACAGGCTGTTCTGTGTGGCGGTCTGGTTGAACTGATCCGCATGGGCTTTGAAACTCTGGTCGAAGCCGGTTACGCGCCGGAAATGGCCTATTTCGAATGTCTGCACGAAGTGAAGCTGATCGTAGACCTGATCTACGAAGGCGGCATCGCCAACATGAACTACTCGATCTCGAACACAGCCGAGTACGGCGAATACGTGTCCGGCCCGCGCATCCTGCCCTATGACGAGACAAAGGCACGGATGAAAGCGGTTCTGACCGACATTCAAACCGGCAAGTTCGTGCGCGACTTTATGGCGGAAAACCAGGTGGGTCAGCCGTTCTTCAAAGGCACCCGTCGCATCAACGACGAACACCAGATCGAAGCCACAGGCGAGAAACTGCGCGGTATGATGCCGTGGATTTCCGCAGGCAAGATGGTCGACAAATCCAAGAACTAAACCTTTTCACTTGTGAACAGGTTCAAGCCCCGGCCATTGCGCCGGGGCTTTTTGTTTCTGCCCCCTGTCTTGCAGATGCGCGGCGCAGTTGCGATGCCTGCCTAATCCGCTCGACATCGCCGGTATGAAATGCTTTGACGCGCATCAAAACTTCGCGCGGCAAAGACGTGCAAAGGTGATTGCAGGGCAAACAGGCCCCCGCCCAGAAAAAAGGCCTCCCGACATGACGCAGACAACGGAAATTACCGGAAAAAGCTGGATGCTGATTGCCGTTCTGGCTTTCACCTGGGGCGGAACGTTTTTGGTAACCGAATTGGCGCTGACCGGCATCACGGCCTTTTGGCTGGCCGCAGGGCGCATTGTCTTTGCCGCCGTATTGATGCTGGTCATCTGGCAGGCCATGGGCGGACGATTGTTCGCGCAATCGCCCCGCCCTGCCACATGGGGTGCGATGGTCGCAATCGGTGCGTTCAGTTCGGCAATTCCGTTCATGCTGCTGGCGTGGGGGCAGCAATATGTGACCTCTGGTTTTGCTGGCGTTTCGATGGCCTCGGTCGCACTGACCGTGCTGCCGCTGGCGCATTTTCTGGTGCCAGGAGAGCGGCTGACATGGCGGCGCGCAGCAGGTTTTCTGATCGGGTTTTCAGGTGTGTGCGTGTTGATCGGCGGTGATGCCTTTGAAAGCACCGGCGCGGGGATGGAAACCGCAGGCCGCGCGGCCTGTATTGCGGCGGCCTGTTGCTATGGCACATCGTCGGTGCTGATGCGCCGTTTGCCGCAGGTCGATCCCATCGGCCTAAGCACCGCTCTGCTGCTGATCGCAAGCGCCATTGTCCTTCCCGCCGCATTGATCGTTGAGGGCCCCCCGCCAATGCCCTCGACGCAAACCTTGCTGATTATTGCCTTTTTGGGCCTGGTGCCCACCGCCGCCGCGAATTTCTTGCGGGTGACGGTGGTGCGCACCGCCGGGCCGGTGTTCATGTCCCTGACCAACTATCAGGTGCCGATCTGGTCGGTGGTCATGGGGATCATTCTGCTGGGCGAACCCGCGCCGCCATCCTTGCTGCTGGCGCTGGTTCTGATTTTGGCAGGTGTTGGCCTTAGCCAATATGGCGCTTTGCGGCGGCTGTTTGATCCGTCGGTGAAATCTCAGACTAGGTAATTTTCCGTTTTCGCGCTATCCTTTCCTAGTTGGTAAGGGGGTAAACGATGACAGAATATGATAGAAGAGACGTCGTTTCGACATTGGCAGCCTTTGCCGCTGTCGGCGTTTTTAACATACCGGACAAGGCAGATGCAGATGGCAGCGGGCGGGAAACGCTTAGGACGCTGCTGATCCTGCTGGTTGTGGCACAGGTGAGTCTGCTTGTGCTGCTCCTTCCCTTGCTGGTGATGGTACAGAGCATGAAGCAGGCCAAACTTGTGCCGGACAACCGCGCGGCGGGTGGTGTGCCCGCCCGGCAGCGCACCAAACGCGCGGCCAAGGTCGGTACGGTGCGCCAATACGGCGATACGCTCTTTGCCGAAATGAACAAGAACGGCGAAGCGGCCCTGGCCAAGGCGCGTTCGGTACGGCTCAGCATCCCGATAAATGGCCAAAATGCCGCGGTGGAAACGACCCTGCGCAAGGCCAGCAAAGGCAAAGCCGCGGCACTGCTGGATCAGGGAAAACTGGCCCGCAAATCCAAGGCCGTGGGCACGCTCTATATGGATTCCGTGGGCCTGATCATGGACATGAAGCGCGCGAGACTGGGGTGATCCGTCGGGATGAACCCTCCAGCCAAAGACGATGCGATCAACCGATAACAGGCAATGAAACCGCGCTGCCCACTGCATCGACCACGCTGGCAACGGCCCGTTCCATCAGGGCGGCATCTTCGTGTTCAGCCATCACCCTGATCAGCGGCTCGGTACCGGATTTGCGGATCAACAGCCGTCCGCCAGTGGCCAGATCAGCCTCGGCCTGCGCAATCGCCGCCTTGACTGATGCATCGTCCAGCGGTGCCTGTCCGTCGGCGTAACGCACGTTTTTCAGCAGTTGGGGCACCGGATCAAAACTGTGCAACAGCGTGCTGGCAGGTTTGCCCGAGCGGACCATTTCCGCCAGAAATTGCAGGCCGGCCATCAGGCCGTCGCCGGTGGTGGAATGGTCGGTCATCACGATATGGCCTGACTGTTCACCGCCCAGATTAAACCCGCCTTCGCGCATCCGTTCCACCACATAGCGGTCGCCCACATTGGTGCGTTCAAGGCGCAGGCCGCGCCCTTCCAGAAACCGTTCAAGGCCAAGGTTCGACATCACGGTGGCGACCAGAGCATTGCCTTTCAGCTTGCCCTCGTCCGCCCAGCGGGCCGCCATCAGGGCCATGAACTGATCGCCATCACCGACGGTGCCGTTCTCGTCTATCAGGATCACGCGGTCAGCATCGCCGTCCAGACAAATCGCCACATCCGCACCATGCGCCACAACGGTTTCGGCGGCGGTTTCGGGGTGGGTGCTGCCGCAGCCCTGATTGATATTGTGGCCATTGGGGCTGACGCCCACTGGGATCACGGTGGCCCCCAGTTCCCACAACGCCTCAGGCGCGACACGGTGGGCCGCCCCGTTGGCGCAGTCGATCACAACCTTTAGCCCGTCCAGTCGCATCTGGCGCGGAAAGGTGGATTTCAGCCGCTCGATATAGCGAAAACGCCCGTCGTCGATCCGTTTGGCACGGCCAATCTGGCCGGCGTCGATCAGATCGACACCGTCGCGCACAAGCGTTTCGATTTCAGCCTCGGCAGCGTCGGACAGTTTGAAGCCGTCGGGACCGAAGAACTTGATCCCGTTGTCGTGCGCGGGATTGTGGCTGGCCGAGATCATCACCCCCAGGTCCGCGCGCATGGAGCGTGTCAGCAGGCCCACGGCAGGTGTCGGCACCGGCCCCAGCAGCAGCACGTTCATGCCCATCGAGGTCAGACCCGCCGTCAGCGCGTTTTCGAACATATAGCCCGACAGCCGCGTGTCCTTGCCGATCACCACGCGGTGCACACTGCTGTCATCGCGCTTGAAATAGCGCCCGACCGCCGCGCCAATGCGCAGGGCGGTTTCAGCGGTCATATTGCCGGTGTTCGCAGTGCCGCGAATGCCGTCTGTGCCAAAGAGTTTTTTCATGAAGACTGATGTGCCACAGAGGCGCGCCAAAGCGCAATGGCCTGTGTGTGCAGTGCAACGTCATGGGCGCGGATCAGCTGCACCCCCTGCCCCAAGGCGGCCAATGCCACGCCCACCGATCCGGGGCCGCGTTTGGCCGCGTCCGGTTCCGCCGCCAGCGTGCCGATGAAACGCTTGCGTGACACGCCCAGCAGGATCGGCGCGCCAAGGCCGTGAAACAGCGACAGGCGGTTCAGCAGCACCATGTTGTGGTCCAGCGTCTTGCCAAAGCCGATGCCGGGATCAACGATGATCCGGTCGCGTGCGATGCCCTGTGCCGTCAGCTCTGCAATGCGTCCGGACAGGTAATCATAGACGTCCAGCAGCACGTCATCATATTGCGGGTCGTGGTGCATGGTCGCCGGATCACCCTGCGCATGCATGACGCATACGGGTGCGCCCCGCGCAGCACACAGCGGGGCAAGCGCGGTATCATAGGTTAAGCCTGCCACGTCGTTCACGATATCCGCCCCCGCGTCCAGCGCCGCCGCCGCAACGGCAGCCTTGCGGGTGTCGATGGACACAGGCGTGTCGATCCCCGCCGCCCGCATGGCGGCAATGGCCGGGGCAGTGCGGGCAATCTCGTCTTGCGGATCGACGGTTTCGGCGCCCGGGCGGGTGGATTCACCGCCTACGTCGATCATCGCCGCCCCCTCCTGCACCATACGCTGGGCATGGGCGGTGGCCGCATCGCCCGCGTGCTGTCCACCATCGGAAAAGCTGTCAGGGGTGACGTTGAGAATACCCATGACATGCGGTGTATGCCACGCAAGGCCTGCAATCGGCGCCCGCGCGGCCGTCAGCGGGGTCAGATCGACATCACATTGATCCGCAGGGATCACCACAGGCACGCGCCCGCGCTCAAGCACTTCGACATCGGTGAACCAGCTCCAGCCTCCGGCCAGCGACACCGCGCGGTCAGGCCGCACAGGGCCGACCTGTACCAAAGGCCGGACATATTGTGTCACAGCACAGCTTCCGTCACCGGCACGGCGCGCAACGGCACAGAAGCATCCGCAGGCAGGTCAGCGCCAATCACCAGAAGCTCGCTGGCGTGATAGGTCGAGGCAAACCACGCGGCCAATGCCACTGCATCGCTGGGTTGAACCGAAGGGCCTGCAACTGCGTCGAGAACGATCTTGGAGGGGGCCCAGACACAGCTCTGGCCGTTTTTCATCGCCCATTCCAGCTCGGTGTGGGTCTCGACCACCACACAGCGCGCATCGCGGGCGGCCAGCACCCATGCGTTTTGCTCAATCGCCAGCAGGTCGATGCGCCGCTGGGTCCAGCGGTGACCGGACTGCGGGGCGGGGACATCCGAGGGGCCGACGCAAAAGATCAGCGGGCGACCGGCAGCATGCAGCTGGTCGATCCAGCCAGTCAGGTGTGGTGATGAAATGGCCGCATTGCCAAAGAACACCAGCTCGGGGTGCAGGACCTCTTCTTCTTCGACGGGCGCGGCATCTTCGGCGCGGGCGCGCACGATCTCGACGCCCAAAGCGCCCGGCCCCCGATCCAGTTTTTCGATACGCACAAAGGCGCGCACCGCCTGCGGTTCGATCAGGATACGATCCGCCACCCGTTCGGCCAGCGTTTCCAACAGGTTCAACCGCTCGTCCGCCAGTTCGTGCGCGATTGCTTCGGTCACCTTGTCATAGCTCAGGATGCGATCGACATCGTCGTCGACGGGTCCGGTCAGCGGCTGAACCTCGACCACGATATTGAACTTGATGCGCTGGGTCTTGCCACGCTCGGCCTGAAAGGCACCAATCTCGACATCGACCGCATAGTCGCGCACCGAAATCCGGTCGAGCGGCATGCCCTCATCTGTGGCAGCGGACCGTTCAGACGGGTGCGCAAAAGCAAGGTGGATTTCAGAGGCCATATTGACGCGTCCCAAGAGCAGTTGGCTGCCCTTCTAGCGTCACCGACCCGAAAACGACAGTGTTAAAGACGTCGCCCCAAGGGTCAAAGGCGGCGTTTGGTCAGTTCGACGCCGTACGGTATGTGTCGCGGTAGAACAGATGCACCCCGATGCGCGCGGTTTGGGTATAGACCTTGCTCCAGCGCGGGTTCACGGCGGTGGTGTGGTAGTGCGTGGCACCTTCTGTCAGCTTCGGCGCAGTGCCGTCCAGCACGGCGCGGGCAACTTTTGCGACGCGGTTGAAGGCTGCGGGTTCACTGATTTTCTCGGCGTGCCCGTCACAGGTATAGGTGAACTGACACTGATAACGTTTGCCGGTGCCCTGGTGGATCACACCGCAAACCGATCCGGGGAAACGGCCCGACTTGACCCGGTTCATGATGACCTCTGCCACAGCAAACTGGCCTTTGACGGTCTCGCCGCGCGCTTCGAAATACAGCGCCTCGGACAGACACCGCCACTGGTCGCCGCCTGTGGCCTTGGGTTGGTGGTCCAGCCAGCTGCTGGTGAACTGAATGCCCTTGTGGCTGACAGTCGGAGGCGCGATCATTGCTTGCAGGCGATCCTGAGACAGTGATTGCAGACCCTGACGTTCGGTCTTGAGCAATGTCAGCGCCTCTTTCTCCGAGGCATGAGCAGGAACAGAACACAGACCAAAGGCCAGTGAGAGGCACAGCAGCAAAAATTTCATCAGACCCATCGCACGCAGTTGCAGTGCCGCCCGTCTAACGAAAACGGACCAAAGAATCTACCTATAGGGCCTTTATGTCGCAGGCAGACCCGCGCGGGCACAGCATCTGGCAGCGATTACAGGGGGATTCTACCCAGTCTTGTGACCTATCGCAAGCTGCGCGGCTGCAAGGCGTGCAACCGGAACGCGAAACGGCGAACAGGAAACATAGTCAAACCCGGCCTGACGCACGAATGCAATCGATTCGGGGTTGCCGCCATGTTCGCCGCAGACCGACAGAACAAGATTGGGCGAGGCGGATCGGCCCCGCTCGGCCCCGATTGCAATCAGCTCGCCCACGCCGTCCACATCCAGGGTGTGAAACGGATCTTCGGGAAAGACGCCCTGTTTGACATAGGTCGACATGAACCGCCCCGCATCATCGCGCGACAGGCCATAGGTCATCTGCGTCAGGTCATTGGTCCCAAAGCTCATGAACGCACAATAGGGCGCGATTTCGGCGGCCCGCAACGCGGCGCGCGGTGTTTCCACCATAACGCCCAACCGGTAGTCAAAAGCGGCGCCGCGTTCATGACGCACTGCGGCGGCAACAGCATCGACGCGCGCGCGCACCAGCTCAACCTCGCGTTTGGCGCTGACCAGCGGGATCATGATCTCGGGCACCACCGGATCGCCGTCCTTGCTGGCGTCAATGGTCGCCTCGAAAATCGCGCGGGCCTGCATCTCGTAGATTTCCGGCACTGTGATGCCCAGACGCACACCGCGCATGCCCAACATGGGGTTGTATTCCATCAACCCTTCGACGCGACGCATGACAGTGGACAAAGGCAGATCCAGCGCCTCGGCCAGTTCGCGCTGGCCCGACCGGTTGGTGGGCAGGAATTCGTGCAAGGGCGGATCGAACAGACGGATGCACACCGGCTGGCCCTGCATGATGCGGAACAGCTGGGTAAAGTCGTCGCGCTGCATCGGCAGCAGACGTTCCAGCGAAGCGCGCCGGTCTTGCGAGGAATCGGCAAAGATCATCTCGCGCATGACAGTCAGGCGGCCCGGTTCAAAGAACATATGTTCGGTGCGGCACAGCCCGATTCCCTGCGCATTGAAATTGCGCGCGGTCTGGGCGTCGGCGGGCGTGTCGGCATTGGCGCGCACGCCGATATCGCTGGCCTCGCTGGCCCAGTCCATCAGTTCCTGAAAGGCGTCGTCCAGCGCGGCCTCGTGCATGTCGGGCGCGCCCAGCAGCACCTGCCCCGAGGTCCCGTCAACGGTCACCACATCGCCTTCGCGCAGGGTACGGCCGTCGCTGGCCTGAATCGTCTTGTTGGCGATATTGAATTTCATGTCCGAAATGCCCACGACACAGGGCAGACCAATGCCGCGCCCGATGACGGCGGCGTGGCTGGTGATACCACCGCGTTCGGTCATGACACCCCTGGCCGCATGCATGCCGCGAATGTCCTCGGGCGAGGTTTCGCGGCGCACCAGAATGCAGGGTTCCGAGCGCGCGGCGCTGGCCTGCGCTTCGGAGGCCGAGAACACCAGCCGTCCGGTGGCGGCACCGGGGCTGGCGGCAATGCCCTGCCCCAACACGTCACGCGGCGCGTCAGCGGCGATCTGGCGGTGCAGCAATTCGTTCAGCGCGCGCGGTTCCACCCGCATCAGCGCCTCTTCGCGGGTGATGATACCATCGCGCGCCAGTTGCACGGCAATCCGCACTGTCGCTTGCGATGAACGGGTCACGCGCACCCCGTCGAGAATGTGCAAAGCGCCGTTATCAACGGTAAATTCCACCTGCATCTCTTCGCGCAGACGGGCGCGCATCAGGGCAGCGTGGGATTTGAGCTCGGCAAAACACTCGGGCAGCAATTCCTCAAGCGAGGGGCCGCGCGGGTCGCAGGTGATATAGATGCTCTCGGCCTGCGGGCTGAGCGCGTCGCGGCCCTGACTTTGGCGCAGATAGCGGCCCGTGATCTGTTCCAGACCGGTATCAGAATCGACCAGCTGCAACACGCCCGATCCGCATTCGCCACGCCCGACGCCCAGCGCCATCTGCTGCACCACCAGACCCAGCCCCGCATCCGCAGGCGCGCCCTTGGCCATGCGCAACAGGCGGGCCGAGGTGCCCTCCCACGCGCGGGCCATGGATTTCAGCACACCGGCCAGTTGGGTGCCGATGTCTGCGGGAAACGGCTCTTCGGTCTCGTCCTCATAGGCGCGCAGGGTCGCGGCAAGCGCCTCGGGGCCTTCGCCGTCGATGGCGTCGAACATATCGGGATCAAGCCGCGCGACATGCACCGCATAGCCCTGCACGAAGCGCAGGAAAATCTTGGTCGCCGCCAGTGTGCCAAGGCTTTCGCACAGCTCGGCGTGACGGTCGTGGTTCATGCCGATGTTCAGCACCGCCCCCGGACCGCCCCAATCGGGATCTTGCGAGGACGGGCGCACGCACAGCAGGGCGCGAGAAGGGAATTCGGAAAGAATGCCTGGAATATCAGGCAGGTGGCCCGAAGCGATGTTGTGCACAGCGCCAAAGCTGAGCGCCACGGTGGCCGGCACCGGCAGGTCCAGCCGCACCAGCCGTTGCAGACATTTTGCCCGACCGCCGTGCGTTTCAGCGGTGATCGGGGCGGTCTGCGTCACGAGCGTTGTGTCAGGGTTGTTCTGCACTGCGGCACCTTTTGGTTTGGGCGCAGCATAGAAGTTAATGATTATGTGACAAGGGGGCTTGGGCCCCCTTGAAAAAGATGCCTTGAGGGGGCTCTGCCCCCGGCGCTGCGCGCCTCCCCCGGAGTTTACCCTGCAAGATGAAGGGGTTTAACCCTCGATGCGGGTCAGGTCGGCCACGGCCAGACAGATCTGGCGGATGCGGCTGAGCAGGTTCAGACGGTTGCGGCGCACGGTGGCATTGTCGGAATTCACCTGGACGGCGGTAAAGAACGCATCAATCGGTGCGCGCAGGCCGGCCATGGCGGACATGGCTGTGGTGAAATCCTGTGCCTGCATCGCGGGGGTGATCTGTGCCTCTGCGGCATCGAGGGCGGCGAACAGGGCGCGTTCCTCGTCGGTTTCGGCAAATTTCGGGTCCGCGCCATAGGAGTATTCGACGCCGTCGGCCTGTTCCGCCTGTGTCAGGATGTTGTTGGCGCGTTTGAAGCCCTGGATCAGGTTTTCGCCGTCGTCGGTTTTCAACGTGTCCGACAGGGCGCGGGCGCGTTTGACCAGCAGGTTGAGGTCGTCGTTCCCCTCCATGGCGATGCAGGCGTCGATGATGTCGTGGCGGATGCCTTGGTCGCGCAGGTAGACTTTGAGGCGGTCGTGGATGAAGGCGAGGAGGTCGGCGTTCTTTGAAGTCAGCTTTTGAAGCGAAAGCTTCAAAGTAGTAGTAATGATCGTACTAGAAACTTGGAGAGCTTCCGACTTCAAGCTAAGCGCCAAGTCGTTCTCAACCAAAATCCGAATAACCCCCAAAGCCGCCCGCCGCAGCGCAAAGGGGTCTTTGCTCCCCGTCGGCTTCTCGTCAATCGCCCAGAAGCCTGTCAGCTTGTCGATCTTCTCGGCCAGTGCCACGGCCACCGACACCGGCGCGGTTGGCACGTCGTCGGACGGCCCCAGCGGCGCATAGTGATCCTGTGCGGCGGCGGCGATGGCTTTGTCCTCGCCCATGGCTTCGATGTAATAGCGGCCCATAAGCCCCTGAAGCTCGGGGAATTCATAGACCATTTCCGAGGCCAGATCCGCCTTGGCCAGACGCGCGGCGCGCTCGGCCTGATCGGGGTCGGCGCCCACGGCGGGGGCGATTTCACGCGCCAGTGTCGCCATGCGGTCGACCAGATCGGCCTGTGTGCCCAGCTTGTTGTGGAAGGTCACGTTTTTCAGCGCGTCCAGCCAGTCGGTCATGCCTGCATTTGCGGTGCGCAGGTCGTTTTCCCAGAAGAATTTTGCATCGGCCAGACGGGCCGACAGCACCTTTTGGTTGCCCGCAAGGATAGTCGCGCCATTGTCGGCGGTTTCGCGGTTGGCGACGGTGATGAACCGTTCGATCCGCCCGGTCTTGGGGTTGCGCACGGAAAAGAACTTTTGATGCTCTTTCATCGAGGTTTGCAGCACCTCGGGCGGCAGGCCCAGAAAATCGTCGTCGATCTTGCCCATCAGCACCACGGGCCATTCCACCAGCCCTGCGACCTCGGCCAGAAGGCCCGCGTCTTCGACCACCTCAAGCCCCTGGGCAAAGGCCTGCGTGGTGGCGTCGTGCCAGATGGCGTTGGCGCGCTCGGCGGGGTCCAGCACCACATGGGCGTGTTGCAGTTTGGTGGTGTAGTCGTCGAAGCTGCGCACGGTGATCGCGCCGGGTGACATGAAACGGTGGCCCTGCGTGGTGTTGCCCGAGGCGATGCCGTCGATGTCCATGGGCACCACTTCGGCGCCCTCTTCGGCGACCAGAATACACAGGATCGAATGCAGCGGGCGCACCCATTTCAGGGTGCCATCGCCCCAGCGCATCGACTTGGGCCAGGGGAAATTGCGAATGGTGCGTTCCAGCACCTCGGCCACGATTTCGGCGGCGGGGCGACCCGGCTTGGTGATCTTGGCGAACAGGATCTTGCCCTTGGGCGTGTCGCGTTCTTCCAGATCGTCGCGGGTCAGGCCGGCACCGCGCAGGAAGCCTTCGATGGCCTTTTCGGGGGCGTCGGCCTTGGGGCCCTTGCGCTCTTCCACGGTGGTCGGCGACGCGGCCAGCGCGCCCTCGATGGTCAGCGTCAGGCGGCGCGGCGTCGAGAAGGCGGCGGCAGAGGCATAGGTCAGGCCCGCCTCGACCAGCCCGTCGGTCACCAGCTTTTTCAGGTCACCCGCCGCGCGGGTTTGCATCCGTGCGGGGATTTCTTCGGAAAACAGTTCGATCAGCAGGTCGGGCACCGGCACACCTTTGGATTATGGGGCGGCAGGGTCCACCCGGTCGCGCCGTGGATAACGCCACCCGCCAGTGTGGTCCAGAGGCGGCGCGGATTAAAACGCGATGGGGTCCCCTGCCCGTTTCGGGTCAGGGCGGGGTTTAGTTGTCGGCGGGCCGTTCGGGGCATTCCTCTCCCACCACGGTGCCGTCATAGGCTTTTTCGCCGCAGTCGTTCAGCTCGTGCCAGATATAGCCGCGCCCGTCCTGCGTGATCGCCACGATCCGGTCGACGCCGTAGTGCACGTTCTTTTGCGACAGAAACGGCAGCGCCGTGCCTGCCTCAAGCTCGGCACCGATGGCGGCGGCGTCGAAACAGTCGAACCAGCCCGGCGCATTGCGCGGCTCGGCCTTTTCCAGCCCGACAAAGGTTTCGCTCAGCATGGCCAGCGACATGTCCGTCCTGAAACAGGCACGGTAGCGGATGGGCGAGCTGTCGGCGTCGATAGCCTGGAAATCGGTGAACGGGATTGGCTCGGGCAGATCGGAGACCACCGAGACCAGGTTGACCTCTTCCTGCGTCACCTCGTCATAGTAGCCATAGACTTGCAGGTAATACATGCCTGCGCCTGCGATGAGTGCTGTAATCACGATCAATGCCGCCAGTAACTTGCCGGTCATGCGACCGCTTCCGGGGTCCAGCCCCCTGCCCGTGTCTGCACAAAGGCATCCGCGCAGGCTTTGGTCAGGGCGCGCACGCGCCCGATATAGGCCTGACGTTCAGTGACCGAGATCACGCCGCGCGCGTCCAGCAGGTTGAAGATGTGGCTGGCCTTGATCGCCTGATCATAGGCAGGGTGCGCCATGACGATGCGTTTGCCGGTCTTGGGGTCGTCGTGCGCTTGCTCAAGGATCACCTTGCACTCGGCCTCGGCCTCTTCGAAATGGCGCAGCAGCACCTCGGTGTTGGCCACGTCGAAATTCCAGCGCGCGTATTCTTCTTCGGTCTGCTTGAACACATCGCCATAGGTCAGCGGGATCGGCGATTGCGGATCGTTGAACGGCATGTCCATCACATGATCGACCGCCAGCACATACATCGCCAGACGTTCCAGACCATAGGTCAGCTCGCCCGAGACAGGGCTGCAATCGTGGCCGCCGACCTGTTGGAAATAGGTGAACTGCGACACTTCCATACCGTCGCACCAGACTTCCCAGCCCAGCCCCCAGGCGCCCAGCGTCGGGCTTTCCCAGTCGTCCTCGACAAAACGGATGTCGTGCAGGCTGGCGTCGATGCCGATGGCTTGCAGGCTGCCAAGGTACAGCTCTTGCAGATCGGGCGGGCTGGGTTTGATCAGCACCTGATACTGGTAATAGTGCTGCAAGCGGTTCGGGTTCTCGCCATAGCGCCCGTCGGTGGGGCGGCGCGAGGGTTGCACATAGGCCGCGGCCCATGGCTGTGCGCCCAGCGACCGCAGGGTGGTTGCAGGGTGAAACGTCCCGGCCCCCACTTCCATGTCATAGGGTTGCAGGATGGCGCAGCCTTTGGACGCCCAATAGGTCTGAAGCCGCAGGATGATTTCCTGAAACGAACGGGGGGCTGTGGACGTGTCGGACATGGGGGATACGCTTTCCAGTTTCGTGCGCGCCTTACCTACGCAGCCCCCCGACAATGGTCAATCGCGGCTTTGTCGCAGGCTGGTGCCCTTTGACCGGAAAAAAGGGCCATATTAGAGGCCTGCGACGATGAATTCCCCGTGTGTGCATATGGTCATTGCAGCGATTTCCTGCTTATCTGCATCAAATAATTTCCGAGCAGGAGTTCTGGTTAAGATGATGCGCAAGATGTTGGTTGCGGCAATGCTGGCAACAGGGTTGTCAGGGGTAACAGCGGGGGTGGCCGTGACACCTGCGGCGGCGCAGTCTGCCCAAGAGGTTGTATGGGTACAAATCGAAGCGCACCCCAGTCTGGCCACAGCAACATCGCGGGCCCGCGCCTATGCAGGAACCATCGAGGACGTGAACGGTTTTGCGCTGGGTGGGGGCTGGTACGGCATTGCCTTGGGGCCATATGCGCCCGAAGACGCCGATCAGGTGCTGCGTGTCTATCGCGCCGACGGTCTGATCCCGCGCGATTCCTATATCTCGGCCTCCTCGGACTATCGCCAGCAATTCTGGCCGGTGGGCGCCAACGTGCTGAACCGGGGTGTGGTCGATGCGCCTGACGCGGTGGCCGACGACAGTGCAACACAGACCGCTGCCGCAGAAGCCACTGCCGAAACCGCCACAACCGGCGAGGTCGTTGCCGAAGTGGCCCCCCTGCCCACGCCCGAACCCGCAGATGAAACCCCTGCCGAGGCACGTCGCAGCGAACAGTTGCTGACCCGCGACGAGCGGATGGATTTGCAGACAATGCTGAAATGGGCCGGGTTTTACAACGCGGCCATCGACGGCGCCTTTGGCCGTGGCACGCGCAATTCCATGGCCGCCTGGCAAGAGGCAAACGCCTTTGACGTCACCGGCATACTGACCACGTTGCAACGCAGCGCATTGAAAAAACAGTATAACGCGGTGCTGGAAGGTTTGGGACTGGAACGGGTTGTTGACGCAGATGCCGGCATCGAAATGATGCTGCCAGCCAATGTGGTCAGCTTTGACCGTTATGAACCGCCCTTTGCCCATTATGACGCCACCGGCGACATTCCGGCCAAAGTGCTGCTGATCAGCCAGCGTGGCGATCAGGATACCTTGTATGGCCTGTATGACATCATGCAAACACTGGAAATTGTGCCGCTGGAGGGTCCGCGCGAACGTCGCAAGAACGACTTTGTGCTGATCGGTGAAAACGGCACCATGGTGTCGGAAACCCGCGCCACCCTGCAAGACGGCAAGATCAAGGGCTTTACATTGATCTGGCCTGCGGGGGACGAAGAACGCCGCCGCCGTCTGATTGGCGAGATGGACAAGAGCTTTGTCCGCCTTGATGCGGCCCTTGACCCCGCGGCAGGCAATGCCGATGCGCAGGCCATCGACCTTGTGTCCGGGCTGGATGTGCGCAAACCGCGCATCGCGCGCTCGGGCTTTTATGTGGACAGTGCGGGGCTGGTGCTGACCACCTCCGAGGCTGTTCAGTCGTGCACCCGCCTGACGATTGATGATGAATACGAAGCCGATGTGATCGCCGATGACGCTGCCAATGGCATTGCCGTGCTGCGCCCCAAAGAGACGCTGGCCCCGCTGTCGGTTGCACAGTTCAGCGCCACCGCGCCGCGCTTGCAGTCCGAAGTCGCGGTTGCCGGTTACAGCTATGACGGCGTGCTGAGCGCACCCAGTATGACCTTTGGCATGTTGGCAGATGTGCGCGGATTGCAGGGCGAGACCGGTCTGTACCGTCTGGCCATGACCACCCTGCCTGGCGACGCGGGCGGGCCGGTCTTTGACGCCACGGGGTCGGTCACGGGAATGCTGTTGCCCAAGCCCGATGGCGCACGCGCGCTGCCCGACGAAGTCGTCTTTGCCGCCGACGCCAACGTGATCCGGCAGGTTCTGGCCAATGCCGGTGTCAGCACCAAAGCGGCCGCCGAAACCGGCGCCTCTGCCCCCGAGGACATCACCGAGGTGGCTGTGGGCATGACCGTTCTGGTCAGCTGCTGGGACTGAACCCGCGCCATTTAAAACAATTGCGCGGCGCTTGACAGCGCCGCATTAGGCCCGTGTTAAGGGCCGTCCATCATTTTGACGATCAAGCGTGGGGGCACGTGAAGATCAATCAAAGTGGAGTGGACCATGATTTCGAAAATTCTAAGCGTCGCAGCCATTGGCGCAACCGTGATGCTGGCAACGCAAGCCGCCGCATCCGTGGCAAAACCACCTGTTGGCCATCAGGGCCAGTGGTGGACCAACCCGCTGGGCTGTGAATATTCGCGCGCCGGACGGCCCGGCGAAACCATGTGGTTCCTGATCATCAACACCGCCAAACCCGGCTGCCCGACCTATATCGCGGGCAAGACCTGGGGCGGCATCTATCGCGAACACGGGAAAATTCTGAAATGAGGCAACAAGATTGCGGTCTTCGTAAATGAACGCCGCAGACCTGTCGCTTCGTAATGAAGCACAAACAGTGATCATTTGCAGTGACAGGTCAACAGGCGGAGCCAAGGGGCGCCGCCTGTTCTTTTTTGTACCCTCTCAAGGTGAGAGCCCGTGACTGACCAGCCCTTCGGGGAGGATTTTCAAACCAGAGAAACGGCAGCCTTACTCTGTGATCTCGGGCGTGAGGTAGATCAGCGTCGGGCCGTCCGCCGTGAACGCAGCACTAACGGCATCTTGCATCTGCTGGATCGTTGTGGGGGCAACCGCGTGGGCGCCAAAGGCTTCGGCCAGCTTGCAGAAATCGGGATTGCGCGCGATCACCGCATTGGGTGCGATTTGGGCGCGGGTCATGCTGTCTTCGATCTCTTTCAGTTTGCCGTTGTCCCACAGGATGATCGGCAGCGGCATCCCCAGTTCGACGGCCACGCCCAATTCCTGCATCGTGTAGTGAAAGCCGTAGTCGCCAATGATCGCCAGAGTCGGCTTGCCCGGACGTGCGATGGCACCGCCGATGGCGGCGGGCGTGGCATAGCCCAGCGTGCCAAAGCCGTAAGGGTGGTGCCAGTGGCCGGGTTTGGTCATCGGCCAGATGTCCTTGGCCACATAGGCGAATTGGGTCATGTCCGAATAGATCATCGTATCTTCGGGCACGACGGCGCGCAGGGCATCACACAGCGGCGCGATGCCGGGGCGCGCAGCATCGGTGTCGGCGCACCACGCCTTGCGGGATTTTGTCACCTCGTCCGGTGACCAGCCCGAGGCTGTCTTGTCCAAAGCCTCGGCGCGCTCCAAAAGCGCACGCATCAGCAGCGGCCCGTCACACAGAATGTTCAACACACCCGCGTCGGTATTGGTAAAGGCCGACGCGTCGATGTCGACGCGCACCAGCAGGCTTTGATGGCCCAAGTGCGTGCGCCACAGGTCAACTTCGGCCAGTTCGCTGCCAACCACCACAACCACGTCTGCCGAGCCGATCACATCGGCGCTGGATGGATGCGCAAGAGACGGCCCGAAGTGCAGCGGATCATCTGTGCCGACGATACCACGACCGGCATAGGTGGTAAAAGACGCAGCCCCCAGCGCCTTGAGCGCCTTGCGGGTTGTTTCGTATCCGACCCGTGCACCGCCACCAAAAACAAACAGCAGCCGGTCGGCTCCGAGAATACGGTCCAGCGCGTCGCCCATCTGCGGCAGGCTGGGCGCTGTATAGCCGCGTGGCACCGGTGCCGGATCTGCGGGCGCTTGCAAGGCTGCAATCGGCACCTGAATATGTTTGGGCCGAGGCCGGTTGGCGGTCATTTCGGTCAGCGCGCGGTCGATCAGCGTATAGGCTGCATCGGCCGTGCGCGCCTCGGCTGACCAGTCGCACACAGTATCAGCCGCGGCACGCTGGTCTTTCATCTGGTGCAGTTGCCCTTTGACGCCTTCGACCTCGTCCAGACAGGATGACACCACCAGCATCGGCACGGAATCAGAATAGGCCTGCCCCATCGGCGTCATGATATTGCACAGGCCCGGTCCGGTGATTACATAGGCCACCCCCGGCTTGCCCGAGGCGCGCGCATAACCGTCGGCCATAAAGCCCGCGCCCTGTTCGTGGCGCGCCAGAACATGCGTGATCCCCGCCTCTTCAATGCCACGGTACATTTCCTGATTGTGTACCCCGGGAATGCCAAAGATGGTATCAACCCCGCGCGCCTTCAGCATGTGGGAAATTTGGGCACCAAGGGGACGTTTCATCAAGCTCTCCAGAATTGTACGGTCACGATGGCATAGACCACCATCAGTTCAAGGCGTCCGACCAGCATGCCGCCGGCAAGCAACCATTTGGCAGTGTCGTTCAGCGGTCCGAAATTGCCTGCCGGGCCGATAATCTCGCCCAGCCCCGGTCCGATATTGGCCAGCGCCGTGGCTGCCCCCGACAGCGACGTCACGAAATCCAGCCCGGTCATTCCCAAGGCAACGGCCAACAGACCCAGCGATACCACGAAGAAGACGAAAAATGACATGACCGAGCCCAGAACATCTGCATCCACCGGACGCCCGTCATAACGGGGGGTGAATATGCCATGCGGGCTGCGGGTTTTGCGCAATTGTGCGCGGATCGAGGAAAACAGGATTTGATAGCGAAAAATCTTGACCGAACAGGCCGTTGAACCGGCGCAGCCGCCGATCAGGCCGACGAAGAAAAAGATCGAAATCAAAAACGGCCCCCAAGCCATATAATCGACGCTGGAAAAACCGGTGCCGGACATGATCGAAACCACGTTGAACAGCGCCTCGCGCACCGCGCGTTCGACGCTGTGGGGAAAAATATAGGTCAGGGTGAACGCGCTGACGCCAACAATGACCGCGATGGTGCCCAAAAACGCATGCACCTGGGTGTCGCGCCACAGTGCTGTGGTATTGCCGTTGATCAACTGCACATAGCGCACGAAAGGCAGCGCGGCGAGAATCATGAAGAACGAGGCCGCGTATTCACGCATTCCGACAAAGTTGCCAAAGGACGAATCGTAATTGGCAAAGCCGCCGGTCGACACAGTCGTCAGCGCATGGACCGTGGCATCGAAGACATTCATGCCCAGAATCAGGTAGACCAGCGCGCACACCAGGGTGATCGCGATGTAGATGCCCGAAATCTGGCTGGCAATCTGGGTCGCGCGGGGCAAAATCTTGCCCATGGTTTCAAAGGCTTCCGAGCGGAAGATCTGCATCCCCCCGACCCGCAGCTCAGGCAGGAACACCATGGCCACAACGATGATACCAATGCCGCCCAGCCATTGCAGTATGCCGCGCCACAGCAGCAGGCCCTTGGGCAGTCCATCAAGACCGGTAAAGACGGTCGATCCGGTGGTGGTCAGCCCCGACATCGCCTCGAAAAACGCATCGACATAGCGCGCTTCGGTGGCGCCAAAGACAAAGGGCAATGCGCCGAAAATCGGCAGGCACAGCCAGACACCCGTGGTCAGAAGGAATGTTTGCTGGATTGTCAGACCTTCGCGGACACCGTTTGAACAACTCAGCGCCAGAACGCCGCCTGCCAGAATGGTGATCAGACCGGATTCGACAAATACCGGCCAGTGTTCCCTGCCCTCGGCAAGATCCACCAACATCGGGACGATCATGGTTAACCCAAGTGCGGTAACCAAAAGTCCGATGACATATCCAACGGGGCGCAGGTCTAACATTGCGCCAGCGTTGGCGCGGGCCGCGCCGACTGTCAAGACAGTGTCAGGCGCAGCCCAGCCTCAAATTGTACTCAGACGTAATACAGATCGCGGAACACATAGGCCGGGATGTTATCACGCTCGATTTTCAATTCGGCGAGCTGTGCATCGGACATCGCGTTCAAACGGTCGATCAGGTGCATGCGTGCTTCCATGCTGCGCGATTTCTGACCGGCTTCGATCAGTGCGACAAAGCCACGCGACAAAGCCGCGCCGAAGCCTGCAAAGAAATTCGCAACGGGGGAAGTGGAGATATGAGTGGCGGTTTGGGTAGCCATGATAAAATGCCTCTATGGTTGGGAGTGTGATGACGCTCCTCCTGTAGACAACCATATAGGTATGCGTGACTGACCCACCACCGACGATATTGCATAGCTGCATTGCAGCATTTCGAATATGCTTTCGCACATATATTAAGCAAATCGCCCAAAATTACCCCGCTGCACCGCAGCGCAGCGGGAGATTTCTGCCGCTTAACCGACGTGGAAAAGCGACTGGAACAGGCGCGGATCAATGCTGTCTGCCGCGAATGTGTCGCCTTCGGTCAGCACCGAAACGGCATCGTGGCTGTGCAGGCTTTCCTGGTGACTGGCGACAACGCGAAAGTCACCGACACGGTGGTCGGCCAGCAGTTGTTCGCAGAACAGCCGCGCCGCGTCCTCGACGAAAATCGGATTGGCGGCGTTCAACTCGGCAAAAGCCTGTTCGTCCTCGCGTTTGACCATCACTTGGGTTTCGGTCGGCACCGCACGTCGGCAGGCTTCGATCAGGTCCTCGAACCAAAGCGGTCCGGCGTTGCAATCCAGAACCACCGAAATCCGCGCCACAGAGCGTTGCGAATGCGGCGTCGCCAGCTGGCCACGGGTGGCGCGTGCGTGCTCGCTCAGTTCAAGCGAACAGGGGCATGTAGAGGAATAGACATAATCCAGATGCACAATTTTCTTGCGCACGCCCGCCTGTTCGACCAGCTCAAGCGCAATGTCGTAATATTGATAACCGGACAGCCCCGAGCGCAGGCTTTCAACCTTCATCGGAAAGGAAAACCGCATCTGAATGCGCGCGTCAAAGCTTTCCAGATCGGATTTGTAATCGTCCAGCGCCGCCTCGATCACCTCAAAGCTGAAGGTCTGGTCGGCATGGGCATAGAACGAGCGCATGATGCGGCTCATGTTGATGCCTTTTTTGTCCGCCTCCAGACTGACGGTGCCGGTGACAGAGGTTTCAAGCAGCAGGGGTGTGCCGGTGTCGCGACTGCGATAGCGGATCGGCAGGCGGAAATTCGAGATTCCAACGTGCTGGATCTGCTGGTGCGCACCGCGGATCAGGCTGGAGGGGCCGTTCTGAAGATCGGGCAACGTGTCCTTATAGGACGTATCGACAGCGAATCCTTCGGGGTAGCTGCGTGAAAACGCAGGATAATCTGCGCCCGAATCGCCCGGCAAAAGCCGCGCAACCGAAGCATCGAGTTCCAGTATTTCGGTCGGCGTTACGGATTTCGCCCAGCGGCGCAGCACATCAAGTGCTGCCGCAGCATCATCACGTTCGGGTATTTGTTGGATATCGGGCGTATGAATGTTCATGCAGTGGCCCCCCTTTGTCTATCAATCCACACACTACATAGGTGTGCGACCGATGTTTGCCAATGTCTGTGAAAGATACGCAACGACAAGCAGATCGGTTTAGAGTTTCCGAACAAATGCTGTAGTGGCAGGGATTTTTCTAAGGCACAGGCGACGTAAAAACGCCCGAAACCGCAGCTTCGGGCGCTATTTATGGGCTTCAGGCCTGATCCAGCGCTTGCAGCATGTCTGCGATCAAATCTTCGGGATCTTCCAGACCAACCGAAATGCGCACCAGACCGGGCGTGATGCCCAGAAGGTCTTTTTGATCCTGGGGAAGACGTTGATGGGTGGTGGTTGCCGGATGGGTCAGAATCGATTTGGCGTCGCCCAGATTGTTGGAAATCACCGCGACGTTCAGCGCATTGAGAAAACGGAACGCAGCCTCCTTGCCACCCGCCAGATCTATGGCAAGCAACGTGCCGCCCTTGCCCATCTGGCGTATGCACAAATCATGCTGCGCATGTTCGGCATGGCCGGGATAGACGGTGCGCGCCAGCTTGGGGTGGCCGTACAGCGCCTCGGCCAGCGCTTCGGCGGTGGCAGTCTGCGCACGCACGCGCAAATCCAGCGTTTCCAGACCTTTCAGCATGATCCAGGCACTGAACGGCGACAGCGCAGGACCGGTGTGCTTCAGGAACGGCTCGACCGTCTTGCGGATGTATTCTTCCGACCCCAGAATCACACCGCCCATCGCACGCCCCTGCCCGTCGATGTGTTTGGTGGCCGAATAAATCACCACATCCGCGCCCTGCTCAAATGCACGGCTGTAAACAGGCGAGGCAAAGACGTTGTCGATCACAACCTTGGCATTTTGCGCATGGGCCAGCTTGGCCACAGCCGCGATATCAACCACTTCCAATGTCGGGTTCGACACGCTCTCAAAGAACACCACGTCGGTTTCGGGTGTAATCGCGCGTTCCCAGGCGTCCAGATCGGTGCCATCCACCAGAACGATTTCAACGCCGTAACGGCCAAGGATCTCTTCCAGCACATAAAGACACGAGCCGAACAGCGCCCGCGCCGACACCACACGGTCGCCCGATTTCAGCATCGACATCAGCGCGCCACTGACCGCCGCCATGCCCGAAGCAGTGGCAAAGGCGGCCTCGGCCCCCTCCAGGGCGGCAATCCGGTCTTCGAACATCGCCACTGTGGGGTTGCCGTAGCGGGCGTAAATGAATTCGTCCTCGCCCAGGGTCTCGAACCGCTGCGCGGCAGCTTCGGCACTGTCGTAAACAAAGCCCTGCGTCAGAAAAATCGCTTCGCTGACCTCGCCGTACTGGCTGCGGCGGGTGCCGGAGTGAACAGCGCGGGTGCGTGGTTTCCAATCGGTCATATCAGTCATCCTTACGGGCCAAAAAAGGGCTGGCCACAAAAAAGCCCCCGAAACGCGGTCAAGCGAAGGGAGGCTTCATCCTGACCTTTTAGCGGGATTATTTAACGTGGCCCGCAATCCGGTAACAAATCGCCACGGCGACACGCATAGGCCGTTGCACCTGCTGCGTCAACACCGTGCGGATGGGTCATGTAAAGTTTACATAGATTGCCTAGTCCTGCGGCCAACAGATCCGAAAGGTTGCAAGGAGATCCACTTGCCCGTCCTCAGAGTGAACGCCGCCCCAGATGGCCCCCGTCTGCACCTGACCGCCGCGCCCTTGCATTCTGCCCTGTTGCGTGCCACCTGTGGCAATGGAAGCGGCACCGATCCGATCATCGTGATGATCCCCGGATACAAATATGACCCAGCCCTGCCCAACCAATGCCCGCACCGCACATTGCTGCGCCATGACGGCGCATGGCTGCGCCAGATGGGATTCGGCATGGGTGACCCCGACGAAGGGCTGGCGCTGGCCTTTGGCTGGAACGCACGCGGTCCGGTCTGGCGGGCGGCAGGGCGCGCGCGGGCAGCGGGCGGTCAGTTGGGCCGTGTGCTGCGCATCTTGCACCGCGCGGCGCCGCACCGGCCGATCCACCTGATGACGCATTCTATGGGGGCCGAGGTGGCCCTGGCCGCCCTGCATGTGCTGCCGCGCGGCGCGGTGACACGCCTGCTCACCCTGACCCCCGCCAGCTATCAAAGCACCGCGGACGCGGCCCTGAAATCGCCCGCCGGGAGCACACTGGAATGGATCAACATCACCAGCCGCGAAAATGCGCTGTTCGATCTGATCTATGAGCGTCTGGTCTCCCCGCCCCGCCGTGGCGACCGGGTCATCGGCGCCAACCTGAGCGCACCCAATTCAGCCACGCTTCGGCTGGACTGCCCGCGCACGCTCAGCTGGCTGCAACGCTTTGGCGCCCGGATCGCGGCCCCGACCGCACGCATCTGCCACTGGTCCGGCTATACCCGCCCCGGCGCGCTTGGATTTTACAACCGCCTGCTGCGGGATCCGGCACGGTTTCCGCTGGCATCCCTGCAAGCCCCCGTCCCTGCGGCCCCCACACGCTGGCGATTGCACTTGCCGGGCATGCAAAAAGCGGCCACCTGAACGGCTGACCGCTTTCTTTTGGCGATAAATATCCCCGCCGGAGGCATAAAACCTGTGACGCGACGACCGCCTTAACCCTCGGTCTTGTCGTCGCCTTTCGCATCCGGCGTGCCATAGGTCTGGAACAGCTTGCTCTGGCTCAGGAAAAACCCGAACACCGCAATCGATAGGCCAAAGGTCTTGAAATACACCCAAATTTCAGTGCTCTGCGTGCGCCAGATCACCTCGTTCAAAACCGCAAGCCCGAAGAAAAACAACATAAGCCGCCGGGTCAGGATCATCC